>NZ_JAWOTA010000008.1:0-177571 GCF_033338635.1 Vibrio sp. Vb1755
CTCTCAACCACAGGCGTGTCGTTCACCGCATTCACGGTGACGTTGACCGTCGCTTGGTCAGTCAGTGCACCATCGGTGACGGTGTAAGTGATTTCAGCATCGCCATGGAAGTTCTCAGCCGGTGTGAAGACCAGTTTGCCATCAACGATCTCAACTGTGCCTTGTGTTTCAGGTACGGAAGCCGATTGGATAGACAGCGTATCACCATCAATATCAGTATCGTTTGGCAGGACATCAATCGTTACTGAGCTATCTTCCTCTGTAATTGTTGTATCATTAGAGGCAATAGGCGCATCGTTAACTGAGTTTACTGTTACCGAAACTTGAGCTTCATCCTCTAACTCACCATCTGAGATGGTGTAGCTAATCGTTGCATTACCGTTGAAATTTTCAGCCGGAGTGAAAACAAGCTTACCATCGATAATCTCAACGATACCTTGCTCTTCTGGTACAGAAGCAGAGGTAATGATTAAATCATCACCTTCAATATCACTGTCGTTAGCGAGCACATCAATTACAACCAGGGAATCTTCGTCAGTTTGAATCGCATCATTAGTTGCTATTGGCGCGTCATTAACAGGCGTAATATCTAAGTTAGCAGTGCCATTAATAACACCACCATCATCATCAATGATGTCATAGGAGAATGACACTTCAGTGTCATCATCAGCTTCTGGGATGTAAGTCCAAGAGCCATCGCTGTTATCAATTAAGGTGCCATTCCCACTCTCAATAGTGACGTTTGTAATGACAAGAGTATCGGCATCATCAATATTGACATTCGATAGTAATTCTTCAGTAGTTATCGTGATTGGATCGCTATCTTCCTCAACAGCGCTTAATGTCACTGGAGAATTAGTAAGTGGCTTACTTGAGCCATCCCCACTTGTCTCGATACCTGTTGTGAAGAAGTCATTTAAGGTCAACGCTTGTGTTTCAGATAAGCCGAGGGATTCTAGGCCAATAGTTTCAAAGTTTGTTGAGGCTAGCACTTCAGTACCATCTCGTACAATCGTGGCACTATTTTGCAAACTGGAGCCACTATTTTCACCCGCTGCAGGTGCGAGTTCTTCATCAATAGCAGAAGGGTCTTGACCTTGCTCAATAGCACTAATAATCTGTGCTACATCGTCTGAAATATCTTTTAAACCTTGCTCTTGAGCAAGCTGAATTTTCAGGTCTTGAGGCGCAGCATCTGTCATTGCCACTATCACTTCACCTGGTAGAGGCTGCTGTCCTTCTGCAAGGACTCTCAGCTGCCCATCCAAACCTATTACGACGACTTGATTACCGAGTGGCACTAATGCTGTACGATCCATATAAACCTTAACCCTAAATAACTGTCAAGTTTTTGACTAACAATACTAATTTGCTATATATTGCCCGAATATATAGTGCAATAACAGCAATTTGATGCTCAATAAAGTAATTATGTGTCATACATCAATAAGAATCCAGATGCATAAGTGTTTTGTTTTATTAAAATCTGGACTCTCGTTTCTAGCCATTACCTCCATGTTTAATTTGAGATCTTAATTCAATTTTTAGGCAGATTTAGTAGGTTGATTTATCAAAATTGAAACAAATGAACAGCGAATCAACAGGTTACTTCATCGCATATTAATGTTATTGTGCGCTAAATTATTGACGCCCTTATAAGTATTCCACTTATAAGCCCTATCACCTCGAGAATTTTTACCATTATCTAGGAGAATCACAGTGAAGTGGACTCGTGCCAACGCCTTTTGTATTGGTATGTTCACCGCTAGTCATGCTTTTGGGCAAACGCTAGAGCAAGCGGTTGAAAACACATTAAAAACCAATCCTGACATCAAAAGTGCGTTCAATGAATTCGTTAGCAAGCAGTATGTGAATGAAGCATCTGGTGGTGCTTACCTCCCATCCGTAGACTTAGATGCCGGTATCGGTTACGAAGGAATCAAACCTGCAGAGTCAGGGCGAGATTCAACCGATCTGACAAGAAAAGAAGCCACCGTGACACTAACCCAGCTAATATGGGATGGCTCAGCGACACTTAATGATATGGATCGAACAGCAGCTGATGCTGAATCGGTCCGTTATCAACTTCTAGCTGATGCCCAAGACACCGCTTTAGAGGTCGCGAAAGTTTATTTAGACTCAGTAAAAGCTTATGAAATTCTGACACTTTCCGAGAATAACTTGAAAGTGCATAAGAAGATCTATGAAGACATTAAAAAGCGAGTTAACTCAGGTATCGGTTCTACAGCAGACCTAACCCAGGTAGAGGCTCGTTTAGCAAAGGCTCACGGTAACTTGGTGGCAGCTCAGAACAACTTATATGACAGCCACACCACCTTTACACGCCTTGTCGGACAGTCACCACAAGGATTGATTTTCCCAAGAGCGGACCAAAACTTTATTCCCTACACCATCGATGAAGCGATTGACTTGGCATTCGAGTCACATCCAGTAATCAAAATTTCGGTAGCTGATGTGGACTCTGCAAAGTTCCAATACAAGCAATCTAAGGGAACTTACTACCCAACGATATCGGTAGAAGCGGCTCAAACATGGCGTGATGATGCAAGCGGTATCGAAGGAAGCAGCGAAGAGACAACAGCAATGTTACGTATGCGTTACAACCTCTTTAACGGTGGTAGTGACGTAGCCAACGCTGAAAGTTTTGCCTACCAACTAAATAAAGCAAAAGACCTAAGAGAACGTGCATACCGCCAAGTAGAAGAAGGTCTTCGTCTATCTTGGAGTGCGTTAGATTTAACACTTCAACAAAAAGAGTTCCTAGCGGATCACGTAGATTCGGCCTCTGAAACTGTCATCGCCTACGAAAAGCAGTATCGCATTGGAAAACGCACTCTGCTGGACTTGTTAAATACTGAAAACGAACTTTTCGAAGCGAGAAAGAACTACTTAGATGCTCGATACTCAGAGCAGTACGCCAAGTACCGCGTTATGAACGCGACTGGCCAATTGTTAAATGCCTTGCGTGTCGATGTACCTACAGAATGGAATGAAAAGGTGGAGTACTGATCATGAAACCAGTGAAGATTCTATTTGCATTGGGTATGCTCGCCATCACTCAACACGTTGTTGCTGAAGACGAATATGAGTATCGTCCTGTACCAAATGCAGAACAAATAGCAGATTTGCAAGATGACGATAACGATGGTGTCATCAATGCTCGAGATATGTGCCCAGGTACACCTGAAGGCTCAGAGGTCGACAACGACGGTTGTGGAGAATACATTAAAGCATCAGATAACATGCAAGTGCGGATACTTTTTGCTAACGACTCTGATGAGATCAATCCAGTCTTCAGAAGACAAGTCCGAGAGCTTTCCGACTTTTTAAAAGAGTACCCTACTACTTCGATAGAGCTGCACGGCTATGCTAGTAAAGTTGGCGGTTCAAAGCATAACCAAGATCTTTCTGAAAGACGAGCACGCAATGTCCGTGAAGCCCTACTAAGCTACGACATCGAACCGAGTAGAGTCCGCATTGTTGGTTTTGGTGACACTCACTTAGCACAACAAGGGACCGATGAAGTCAGCCATGCTTTAAATCGTCGAGTAACCGCATCAGTCGTTGGTTACAAAGGCGAGATAAAAAGAGAGTGGACAATATTCACAACTCTTCCAGAAAGGTAAAGTACCTGTTTTTGTTTGCTCTGCAAGCACAAAGCAAACAAAAACGAGTGAATACTTAACCTCAGAAAAGGAGCTTCGGCTCCTTTATTTTTACTCATTTCGACAACCGTATTATGCTTTAGGAATCGGCACTTTAGTGTTACTCTAGCCACGTCATAACAACGAGAGTTTTGAAATGAGCAAACTTACATCAGATATCCAAGCGAACCTTGACCTTTTTGTTGAAGAAACGAAAGAAAACCAATTGGTTTGGGGTTTACGCAATGAAGAAGGTTGGCTATCTTGCGATTCAACTGAATTCGAAAACAGCGAAGTCATGCCTTTCTGGTCTTCTAAAGAAGATGCAGAAGCACATAATGTTGAAGAATGGGCAGATTTTACTGTACTAGAAATCCCATTAGATATCTTTGTTGAAGATTGGCTTTTGACTCTTGCTGAAGATGGTGTTCTTGTTGGAACTAACTGGAACGATCAGTTAGAAGGCAAAGAAATGGAGCCTCAAGATCTAGCAAAGCTTTACATTGATTAAAGATTTCTGACCTCAACTTTATGTTGAGGTCTTTCTTTTTATGCCTCTTCTTTCAATATCTCGACCAAGTGCATAGTTTCACTACTCTTTTTCTTAGTACACCCAACTTAATCACAACGCTGATGCGTTAAAAGCGCTATGATAACTCAACTTTAAAGGCACCTTAAATTAAAGGCTCGTTTAAACATGCGCGTGCTCTATCCCTTGCTTGCGTCACTTTTGCTCACTCCAGTATATGCAAGCGACACTCAAGATATTGAACCAAACCAAAATATCACACAGTGGCACTCTGTCTACCAAACCACACTACGAAGCAACCCTGAGTCGGCATTGAGCATGCTTCAAGATCGCTACCATACAGCGAAATCGGACAGCGAAAAGCTCTACGTAAGTGGATTGATTTATGAATATATGTCAAACATAAATCAGCCTTACTACGGCAGCAGTCAAGTCTTAGACAACCCTTTTTCTCAATTAGAATCAGAATATATTCTTGCCTTAAATGAACGTAAGCATGGTAGTTACGAGGCCTCAGTAGATAGCTTTTCTTCTTTGCGACAGACAATGAAGAAAATATCCGATTCCGAAGGCAAGGCTCTGATGAACTATCAACTTTGTTATACGCTGAATCAACAAGGTCGTTATCACAAAGCAAACTTTTATTGCTCATCCATAGAGAGCCACTTAAATCATAAGCATCAAGAAAACTTCCCTGTTGATCTTGCTTTGCGCGTGGTAGCAAATAACTACAATTACCGTGGTGACTATGAAAAAGCCTTAAGTTTGTATCGACAGTTGATGGCCAACATGTCGACGCAAAGCGATCCTTCAGGGATTTACAATGACGTCGGCAATTTACTTGCAGAGCTGGGGCAATTTGAACAATCAGAGCAATATCTCATTCAAGCCTTACTGGTTCGCCAAGATGAAGGGACACCTCTTGAAGTTGCGCAAGTCGAACATAGTCTAGGAGCGATGTACAGAAAATCCAAAGAACTCGATAAGTCCATCAGCCACTACAAAAATGCATTAACGATTCTCGAACAACTTCATTATCCATACGGGCAAGGGTTGACCTATTTAGGGTTATCTGCTGCTTTGGCCGATTCTGGGCAATTGGATACCGCGGTAGATTACATTGGAAGAGCATTAAACATTGCCCAAACTTATGAGAATACGCACCTTGAAACAGAGGGTCATTTGGCTGCTGGATTGGCATATTTAAAGAACCATACACCCGAAAAATCGATTGAACACGGTACAATTGCGTTAAGATTAGCGGTAAAAAACGCTAGGCCCTTATTGCAAGCGCAAGCCCAATTACTCCTCTCAAAAGCATACCAAGCTCAAAATGATTACAAAAAGGCGCTGGAGCATCACAAGGCCTACTCGACGATTGAACTAACGAACCGAGACGCGAGTAATATCAAGGCGTTAGAGGCACTAGATCTCACTAAAAAAGAGTATGAATATGATCTACAAGTCGCGCAGTTGAACAACGAAACTCTTCTAAGTCAGTACCAGTTTGAAAAACTCACAGACCAACAACGCACTTATAATTTTGTTGTTTTCTGTTTATTGATTCTCCTCGCTCTGGCATTGATGGTTCAGCGACAAACACGCTTAAAAGCCAAAATAGACAGCTTAACGTGTGCATTAAACAGAGCGGCAATTATAGAGACGATTAAAAGCCACACCTCCAAAGCGGAAGGAGACTTCCGCTACGTTCTAGCATTAATCGATCTAGATGACTTTAAGGCGATTAATGATCAGTATGGTCATCCGACTGGCGACTTAGTACTACAACAGGTATGCAAAGCGCTTAAAGCTAAACTTAATAAGGGAGAGTACTTGGGTCGTTTAGGTGGAGAAGAGTTTATCTTGCTATTGAAAAACGTCGATGAGATTGACGTTCCCTTTAGAATACAAAGTCTGCATAAAACAATTTCAGAAAAGAGTGTACATTCGCTTAATAACCATCAATTGAATATATCTGCGAGTCTGGCCTATCTATCAACCTCAATGCCACTCACCAACTTTGATGAGCTCTATTCGATATTAGACCAAGCGTTATACAATGCTAAGAAGCAAGGAAAAAACTCCCTTGTGGATGCATACAACGAGCCGATCAGTTTAAGTGCTGAGTATATTCTCTAATAAAACCAAACCACCAGCGTAGTGGTTTGTTATAGGTGGAAGCATCAGTAAGCCATTCAGATGCAACACCATCATCAAGGAGTCTTTGTGCCCAAGGCAAGAAAAAACATTCAGTCTCTAGAGCGAGGTTTTCTAATCCTCGAGTTGCTCTCGATGAGTGAGTCTCCCCTATCATTACAGACGATCAGTAATGCGATCCAGTTAAATAAGACGACTGTTCACGGGTTACTTGCGACTCTACACTCTCTTGGATATGTATCCAAACACAACCATAGCTACAGCCTAGGGTTTAGATGCTATGAACTGTCTAAGCCGATTGAACAAAAAAACGAAGCTATCCGACAACATTTTGTTCCATTGCTGAAAAAAATGGCCCAAGTGACTAACAACACAGCTTACCTCGCTGTACAAAGTGGCGCTAAAGAGTACTTGTATATCGATGCTATAGAGCAGGATAACCCTCTTACTATCCGTAGCCCGAGAGGGAAACGAGAAGGACTCACAACATCTGCGATCGGCAAAGTTTTTCTTAGTTTTGATGATGAGCTTCGTCGAACATTACGCCTTGAAAACCAAATATCCCCCACGTTAGAAACTGAACTTAATCAGGTTGTATTATCAGGTTACGCACTCGATTTAGAAGAGGCAGAGCCAAACCTCAATTGCTTAGCGATCCCCCTTTACTTGGATGGTAAAGTCGTTGCTGTTGCAGGTGTTAGCGGTGCTGCCTCCGAACTGACGGTCACTAGGCTAAAACACTTTGCCAGCATCTTTCTCAAATTTTAAGATTTGACAATGTCGAATCCTAGGCCATTTTTATACTGTTTTGATTACATGCTTATACGTCGCCTCTAATATGGTCGTTGTTCAACTCAACAACGTAGGAGAAGCGATGTCTACTGTATTAATCACCGGCGCTAACCGTGGCTTAGGCTTGCAATTTGTCCGCCACTACCTTGGAAAAGGTTGGCAAGTTATCGCAACTTGTCGTTCACCAGAAAATGCTAAGCAGCTCAATGAACTAGTAACCCAATCTAATCAACTTCAACTGATGGCTCTAGACGTCACTAACCAACAAGATATCGATCAGTTAGCCACTCGATTAGCGGATCGTCCGCTCGATCATTTAATTCTTAATGCAGGTGTATTAGGCGAAGAGTGTGCAAAGCTTGGCGAAATGACCCAGAAAAAATGGCTAGAAGTACTAAACATAAATACCGTCGCACCTGCCCTGCTAATTCAAGCCCTACAAGACAACGTTGCGAAAAGTCAGCACAAAACCATCGTGGGAATCTCAACCCGAGTTGCGAGTTTAAGCGATAACAGTTCAGGTAACATGTACAGTTATCGAGCATCTAAAGCAGCGCTTAATCAGGTTCTAGTATCAGCAGCACGCAATCTCGAATCGCGAGGAGTAAAAACTGTCGCAGTTCATCCCGGCTGGGTAAAAACCGATATGGGCGGTGAGGACGCAACCTTTTCTGCCGAGGAAAGTGTTGCAGGCATTGTTTCGGTCGCAGAACAGCTAACACTTGAGCAATCCGGAAGCTTCCGCGTATTTGATGGCTCTACAATCGAATGGTAATTGATCTCTAAATGACGTCTCCCGGCCAAATTGAAGGCCGGGAGAATACAGTAAACTAATAGGCCAAAAAGATAAAAGCTCGCACTATCGTCAGACAAGCGAGCCCTTATCGTCTATGGTGTTGTACTACTGTCAAACGCTGAGGAAGTCAGCGATTGCAGAGGCGTCATTTAGGCAATGATTTCCTGTGAAACTCACTCAATCATCCCATTCAGGCGCTAGCCCTTCAGGGTTTACTTCGCGGCCATTTCTTTCTAACGCATCTATCTTTGCAATCGCCTCTTCACTCAGATTAAGTTCAAGTGCTTTCAGGTTACTTGCCAAATTCTCTCGTTTAGTTGAAGACGGGATCACCGCGTAACCTTTTGACAAAGCCCAAGCAAGCGCGACTTGAGCGGGCGTGGCCTGATAGTCCTCAGCAATACCTGCAATAGTTGGGTCCCCAAGTACTTTCCCATATGCCAAGGTCATGTAAGACGTTACCTGAATATCGTTTTCCTGCATGAAGCTGACCAACTTACGATTTTGCAAATAAGGGCTAAGCTCGATTTGGTTAGTAACAATATTCTCTTTACCGACCACTTCTATCGCTTGTTGCAACAAGTCAATATTAAAGTTGGATACGCCAATATTACGGGTTAACCCTTGCGATTTAGCTTCAAGTAATGAAGCCATGTATTCGTTCAAGTTATTGTTATTGCCAGGCCAATGGATCAAGGTCAAATCCACATAATCTGTATTTAGCTTTTCTAAGCTCTCTTTTAGACTTGGAATGAGTTGTTCCGTGTTCATGTTATCAACCCAGATCTTGGTCGTAATGAATAGCTCATCACGTGCAATACCGGATTGTGTCAATACTTCACCGATTTCTGCCTCATTACCGTAAATCTGTGCAGTATCAATTACGCGGTAACCCACTTCTAACGCATTACGGACTGAATCCTTAACTACTTCACCCTCTAAACGAAACGTGCCGACGCCAAATGATGGTACTTTCATCTAAATCTCCTGAATTATCGATTTTATAGTTGATTCGAAGCAAAACTTTACGCCGCAAGAAACTTTCCGTAAAGTTAACAATACTCAAATCTAATTTGAAATATATTCAACAATGAAAGCTACTCTAGATGAAATGCGCACCTTTATGGCCGTGGTCGATACGGGTTCAATCAGCTCTGCGGCTGAACTGTTATCGATGACCGTCTCGGCGGTGAGTCGATCGGTATCTCGGCTAGAAGCCAAACTCGAAACGACCTTGTTAAATCGCACAACCCGTAAGTTAGATGTTACTAATGAAGGAACGATATACCTCGATAAAGTCAGACATATTGTAGAAGCAGTAGAGAATGCCGAAGCACAACTGAAAAGCCAGAAATATAAGCCTTCTGGCCTCCTACGAATAAACGCAGCTACCCCCTTCTTACTGCACGTACTAACTCCGCACATTGCTAAATATCAGAGCTTGTATCCAGAAGTCGAAATCGATCTCAATTCCAATGAGGAAAATATTAGCCTTTTGGGAACAAAAACCGATATTGCTTTTCGTATCGGTGAGCTACAAAACTCAACCATGCGCGCGATATTTCTTGGTAAAAGTCGGATTCGAATCGTCGCGAGTCCAGAGTATTTAAGACAACATGGTACTCCAACCTCAATAGATCAGTTACTCAATCACAAGCTACTTGGATTCAACAAGCCGGAGTATCTTAAGGAATGGCCGATCATGGATGATAAGAACAAACTTCTGCGTATTATGAGTAGCCTAAGATCTGATAATGGCGAGACGCTAAGATGTTTAGCCTTACATGGTGCGGGGATAGCTTGCCTGTCTGACTTTATGACCTACTCTGACCGACAAGCTGGTCGCTTAGTGGGCGTGCTTAGTGAACACACGCATAATGTCGAACAGCCCGTTCATGCGGTGTATTACAAAAATGCCAGCACCTCACGCCGGATCAGCTCTTTTATTGACTTCATCAAGCAAGAAATCAAGGTAGAGAACCACCAGTTCCTTTAAAGACCACCGCTGTTTGTAGCAAAACACTTTTGTCTTTTTGCCGCTTTTTCTCACAACAAAAATCTCATAGTGTCCTGAATATCAGGGAGGCACCTTGCCTCCTAGTACTCACAGTAATAGTCAGGCTTCATAATGCATAAAGATTTAAGTAACAGATTCACCATCGGGGTTGAGCTCCCCCTAGATAATGACTGGACCCAAGAAGGCCAGAAAAAACGCCTGCTCCAACGAAAACCGTTCGGCGTACCAGACATGAGTGCACATAAACAGCGTATTATGTTAGCCGATAAGTTAGGCTTTAACGTAGCGTGGGTGAGAGATGTCCCGTTGTACGACCCTAACTTTGGAGACGCGGCACAAATTTATGAACCGTTCAGTTATCTTGGCTATCTCTCTGCGTGCACCGACAACATTCTACTAGGGACAGCAGCGATAGTATTACCGTTAAGACAACCTTGGCTAGTGAAAAAAGCCGCTGCGACCATCAACGAGTTAAGTGGTGACCGCCTGATACTCGGTGTGGCTAGTGGAGACCGCCCTAGTGAATATCCCGTTTTTAATGCCAACTTTGACAGCCGTGGATCAGCTTTTCGAGAAAGTGTAGAGATTTTGAAAGATACGAAAAATGATAAACTGGGTAACGATCTACAGTTATTACCCGAGTTTGCTGATATTCCTATCTATGTCGCAGGGTTAGCGCAGCAAAGTCCACAATGGATAGGAGAAAACCTAGACGGCTGGCTCGCCTACCCAGGCACACCTGATGATCATGAACACCGCGTTGCACTTTGGCGCTCCGTAGCGGGAAACAAACCCTACGCCAGCTTTATTCATCTTGATTTAGTCGATAACCCAAATGCACCAGTCGTTCGGCATCATTTTGGTATCCGGGCCGGAGTCAATGGCTTGAGCGATGAGCTAGAAAAAATGCAAGAAGCAGGAGTCAATCACATCGGGTTGCATTTCCGTCGTAATAGCCAACCAATTGAGAAATCAATGGAACAGATCGCTCAGTACGTGTTGCCACGCTTTAACTAAGATCAAATAAAAATATGTGCCACCTTACTAAGGGGTGGCACGCTAGGCTTGGCACTTGGAAAAACAAAAGCTGCAATAACGACAAAACTCTTTTGTTAAAACAACAATAATAGAGTTATTTTAAAGTAAGTCTTGGTTGAATAAAGTCGATGAACGCGGAAATACGTTTAGAGACTGAAGAAGATTTGTAGAACACAGCATTGACCTGTTCTCGTCCAGTATTTGTGATTTTTTCCGATTCAAACAATGCCACTAACCGTCCAGAATCAAGATCATCTTTCACCATAAAGCCAGATAAACATGCAATGCCGTTCCCTGCCAGCACTAACTGTCTAACCGTTTCACCACTGCTGGATAGGATACCAGGCTCTATCATCTCAAACCCTCGTAATGGCCACTGATTTAACACTTTAGCGCCAGAAAAACCGATCAAGTTATGACTGCGCAAATCGCTCACCGCTTCAGGGAAACCTCGTTTAGATAAATAACCAGGCGTGGCAACGATAAATAGTGGGCTTGTTCCTAAAGGTTTAGCATGCAGTGTTGAATCCGATAATCGTCCAATACGTATCGCCACATCGGTTCTTTTTTCCAATAGATCCACAAAACCCTCATTAGAGGTAAGATCGAGCTGAATATCAGGATAAGCCTCTTTAAATGGCTGAATTAACGGCACAAGTTGATGTAAAACAAATGGGCTAGCGGCATCAACTCTTAAGCGCCCCTTGGGTAATTCACCTCGTGTGATGATCTCTTCTTCAGCTTGCTGTATTTGTAGTAAACCTAAGCGAACCGCTTCAACAAACTGATGCCCTTCCTCAGTAGCTTCCACTCTGCGTGTCGTGCGATTCAGCAAGGTTACCCCCAACTGTGATTCAACTTTACTAACCGCACGAGATACCCTAGCGACTTGAATACCTAGTGCATCAGCAGCGGAAGAAAATCCACCACTATCCACAACTGCCATGAGAATCTCTAATTCATCTGATCGGGTTAACATTTCATCCCCTTTCTTAACTGCGCATTTTCATCATTTATAACAAAAGTATTTTGTAATAAACACCATTTTTCGCAACGAATAACTCTTTAATAATACACGACATGGAAACGGGCTATTCGTTTATCCATTCATATTCAATGATTATAAGAGAGAGTTGTTATGCCTTTAGCTTTACTTGCATTGACGCTGAGCGCCTTTGCTATTGGAACCACGGAGTTTGTAATTGTCGGTCTGATACCGACTATGGCCTCCGACCTCAACGTATCATTACCTTCAGCGGGTCTTTTAGTTAGCCTGTACGCACTTGGTGTCGCGGTTGGTGCTCCCGTTTTAACAGCGCTGACTGGCAACTGGAAAAGAAAGTACGTTCTGCTTTCTGTTATGGCACTGTTTGTTCTTGGCAATCTGTTAGCCTGGCAAGCACCTGGATACAACACACTAGTTACAGCAAGGATACTGACCGGGCTTGCACACGGTGTGTTCTTTTCGATCGGCTCGACTATCGCCACTGGCCTAGTGTCAAAAGAAAAAGCCGCTAGCGCAATTGCTATTATGTTTACCGGTCTCACCGTAGCTCTAGTGACGGGCGTGCCACTTGGCACCTGGATTGGCCAGACATTTGGTTGGCAGGCAACCTTCCTAATCGTCGCGATCCTTGGAATCATCGCACTGATAGGAAGCGCTCTGCTAGTGCCGAGTAATCTGAAACAACCACCAGCAACCAAGCTGTCATCGCAAGTAAAAGTCTTGACTCAGCCTCGTCTACTTTTGGTGTACGCAATCACCGCGCTCGGTTACGGTGGTACGTTCACAGCCTTCACTTACTTGGCTCCTATTTTGGAAGAAGTTTCGGGGTTTGGCTCTAGCGCTATCAGCCTAATTATGTTGGTTTATGGTGTATCAGTCGCATTCGGCAACATCTGGGGCGGAAAGATGGCCGACTCTATGGGGCCAATCAAAGCTCTGACAGCGATTTTCTCGGGCCTAATTGTGGTATTGCTCGTGTTTAGTGTCACAGCATTTAATCCAATTTCTGCAGTAGTGACCATTCTTGTCTGGGGTGCCTTTGCCTTTGGTAACGTTCCAGGACTTCAAGTTTATGTTGTCAAACTAGCAGAGAAATATTCACCTGATGCAGTCGACGTCGCTTCTGGTCTCAACATTGCTGCATTTAACGTAGGTATTGCACTGGGTTCTTGGGGCGGTGGCCTTATCGTGGCCAATGCTGGGCTGATGCACACACCTTGGATTGGCGCGATCGTAGTATTAGGTGCTCTACTACTAACCCGTTTCAGCGGAATGCTAGACAAGCGTGGAGAGCAGCACGCAACGGCACACTGATTCACGTTCCGAATCTATAAAAATCACTTAAATTAGCCCGGCATTACGTCGGGCTTTCAATACAGAGTTTAAATACACCATTGACTGAGGTAGAAAGTTTATTCTACCCTTAGGTAAAACAAACGTTCTACCTGGTGTATCAAATAGTGAAAGAAAAAATCGCAGCAAGCCTAGAAAAAGCATTCAGTCAGTATGGCTTCGCCGAGCCTAGCGTACCCCAACTCAAAAACGCCTGCGAAGTCAGCCTGAGAACCCTGTACAAATACTACCCCTCCAAGGAAGCGATGATTGTTGCAGCTCTCGAGCATCGCCATCAAAGGTATTTGAGTTTTTTGCTCGAAGACGCCCCTGCCAATGGAACACCGGCTGTATTACACCTATTCACTCGCCTCGAGGATTGGATGAAGGAGTTTGCACCGAATGGCTGCATGTCCATCAATGCATTAGCAGCCTATCCAGAAAATCTATCAATTAATCAAGCAGTAAAACAACACAAATTGGCGGTCCGTCAGCTTATGGGCCAACTAAGTCAGCGAGAAGACCTCGCAACCACACTCTTCTTGTTACATGAAGGTCTATCCAACGCATGGCCGGTTCTCGGTCACGCTGCCTTTGCATCCGCTGAACGCACTCTGCTAGAACTAATGAAGGAGAACAATCAATGACCACAATCCCGAAAGTCATGAAAGGCGTCCAACTTATCGGTCATGGTGGGCCAGATATGCTTCGTTACCGCGATGATCTACCTGTGCCAGTCCCCTCGCCTGATGATGTATTGATCCAAGTTGCCGCTGCCGGAGTCAATAACACCGACATCAATACCCGAACAGCATGGTATTCTAAAAATGACGCCAATAGCATGGATGCAAGTTGGTCAGGAGACGCGCTATCTCTCCCTCGAATCCAAGGTGCCGATGTATGCGGTACCATCGTCGCTGTTGGTGAGAATATCTGCCCATCACGAATCGGTCAGCGTGTGCTTATCGAACCATGTATTACGCGCTTCCACAGTCAAGCACTTAGCTCGCCTTGGTACTTCGGTTCAGAATGTGATGGTGGCTTTGCTCAGTTCACTGTTGTTGACAGTAAACATGCATATGCTGTGAATAGTAGTTTATCGGATATCGACTTGGCCTCCTTCCCTTGTTCTTATTCAACTGCCGAGAACATGCTTGTCCGCTCTAATGTCACAGCGAGCGATACCGTACTGATTTCAGGGGCATCCGGTGGTGTTGGCTCTGCCGCAATCCAACTGGCGAAGGCGCGTGGAGCATACGTCATTGCTATCGCCAGCCCAGAAAAGAAAGAACAGATCACGGCATTAGGAGCAAACCAAGTTATCCCTCGCGATGCAAATTTAACAGCGACTCTCGGAGAAAACAGCGTTGACGTAGTGATTGATTTGGTCGCAGGAGAGCAGTGGCCACAATTTCTTCAGGTACTAAAGCCAGGATCAAGATACGCTGTTTCCGGCGCCATAGGCGGCCCAATTGTCGAGCTGGATGTAAGAACTCTTTACCTTAAAGACCTAGCGTTATTTGGTTGTACCGTTTTGGCACCAGAAGTATTCGGTAACTTGGTTCGCTATATCGAACAGAACGCAATTCGTCCCTTAGTCGCGGAGTCATTTCCCTTGAACCAGATAGGTCAAGCGCAAGAAGTATTTTCACGCAAGCAACATATTGGGAAACTGGTTTTGGAAATCACATAGCTTTTGTGATTAACAAAGACCTATACAAGTCATTGTAATTTGAGAACCCTTTAAGCATTCTACAAAATGTTCAGTAATTAGGAGTGCGCTACGGTTGGCTTAGCTTGTTATCCCTTTTCATCACGCTAAGCCAGCTTGTAAAAATATGTGTTTGTTTCTGAGTTATAAATGTTTAATACCAACATTATCTTACTTCTGGCGTTTATGAACAGAACCGAGATCTGAACGACTTTGGTGTTAAACCTACGATCCTATTAAATATTTTCCTGAACGCGCTCACATCTTGGTAACCCACTCTAAATGATATTGCGTCAAATGTTAGGGTTGTCGACTCAAGTAAATCACAAGCTTTTTGGACTCTTAAGCTTTGTATGTATTGGTTAACATTGAAACCTGTCGCCTTTTTAAAGCGTCGCTGCAATGTCCTTTCTGTTAAACAACTCAACTCTGCAAGCTCTTTATTGCTCAGTTTTCCTTGATAATGATCGTTTATATAGTGCTGTAGTTGAACAATTACCTCATCACCATGTTGGAAGTTTGGGGTAAACTGTTGATAAAAGCGTTGCTCTCTCGGACCAGTATCAATAACCAACATTTTTCCTAACAGGCGCATTACTGCCGGTGACGCAAATAAGGAAACCAATTCCAAGCCTAAATCCACCCATGACATCATACCCCCAGCCGTAATGATCGTTCCTTCGTTAATAAGGATGGCTTCTTGTCTTACGTGGATATCGGGAAACTGACTCGCTAATGAAGGAGCCAAGCCCCAGTGTGTTGTACAAGACTTATTGGTCAACAACTGGGTTTGAGCAAGAATAAAAGTACCAGCGCAGGCGGAGGCTAAAATCGCACCTTTACTATATTGGACATTTAACCAGTCGAGTAGCTCTGGCTCTGGTTCTAAGTAATATTGACCAGTGCCGCTGGGCGGAATCATTACCGCTGTTTTCACATCGAAGTGCGTGTTTGACCAGTGATCCAATATCTCTACTTCAAAGTGCACATCAACGCCCAATTTAGCCGCCGCACGGTTTGCCATCTCGAAGAGTTCGCTTAAACCATATACGGAGGCTTGCGAGCTATCTGGGTAATTAACGAGTGCTATTTTCATTTATCTTCAAGTGTCGCTTTTTGACTCTTTTGTGTCATTTTAGACTCTAAAGAAGGTGGCTAAAAGTCTTTATATTATTCGTACCGCAATGATCCTCAATAAAAGGAAAAGAAAATGACTCAAAAAGCCCTACTTGTAATTGATTTGCAAAACGACTATTTCCCAGAAGGAAAGTTTCCTTTATGGAATACAGAATCAACTTTAGACAATGTTAAGAGAGCAATAACTAAAGCCAATGAGCAAAACATTCCTGTGATTCATATTCAGCATATTGCCGATCCTGCCATGGGCATTGCCCCATTCTTCAATGAAGGCAGCGACGGTGCCAATATTCACCCAGAAGTTCTTGCTTTAGCGCCGAATTCCGAAATCGTGGTAAAGCACTTCGCAGATAGCTTTGAAGGAACACGTTTAGAAGAAGTATTGGCAAGCAAAAATGTAACGGAGTTACTTGTATGCGGAATGATGACACAAAACTGCGTCACACATACTGCTATCTCAAAATCTGCGGACAAGTATGATGTTTCGATCTTAATGGATAGCTGTACCACGGTCGATGAAATGATTCACAACATTGCACTTCACGCTGTCTCAACGAGAGTTCCCCTCGTAACTATTGAAGATAAGCTGTAATACACGCAAAACCTTTCGCTCACACAATGCGGGCGAAAGGTCACACATATATGCATTTTCATTGATATTTGCTTACTTTGTGTTAAACATTGGTTTCCAAATAGTTACAAGGAAACATTTATGAAATGGATAGTCGCATTGTTTATTAGCTTATTTTCAGTTTTCAGCCATGCGAAAGAGTGGAAACAAATTCGCTTCACTGTTGAAGGGGCTTACCCTCCATTTAGCTGGACGACAAAAGAGGGAAAGCTAGAAGGGTTTGAAGTCGACCTCGCTAACGCGTTATGCAAAGAGTTAGAAGTAAAGTGCGTTATCTCAAAAATGGATTGGGATGGCATCATCCCTTCTCTCCTTAGTCGCAAGAACGATGCGATTATTGCTGCAATGACAATCACAGAAGAACGAGAAAAGAAAGTCGATTTCACCGTCCCTTATGCAAAAGTACCGACTCGTTTTGTAATGAAAAATGATAGAGAAATCAACATGGATGACGGCAGCCTAAATCGTTTATCTATTGGAGTTCAAAGAGCCACAATTGGTGATAAGTACCTTTCGGCCTTGTATCCAGATATTGATATTCGTCGTTATGGTACGTTCGATGAGGCATTTACCGATCTACTCAATGGACGGTTAGATGCTGTATTTGGCGGCTCAATCGGTTTAAGTGCTGGTTTTCTTGAAACTGCACAAGGTCAAGGCTATCACTTTACTGGACCAGCGTTTACTGAGGAAAAGTGGTTCGGCCGTGGCATTGGCGTAGCAGTGAGAAAACAAGACAAAGAATTAAAAGCATTACTCGATAGCGGAATACAAAAATTGATCCAGAGCGGTAAGCATAAAACCATCGCCAGCAAGTATTTCTCCTATAGTATTTACGAGTAACCTCTTTATCTTTTTATAGCCTGCGCGGTATAGGAAACTTCCCTTTCCCTATATGGCGACAAAAACGGAGCCCTCGAGCAGTCGCCCGAGGGTTATTTTTATAAAAAAGCCCACGTATATAAGTAACCCGCTCCCATGGCCATCGTTAAGATAACGATTAGGAAGGCAGCGATCATTTGGTTCTTAAAAATTGATTTCAACAAAATCACTTCTGTAAGACTTGCGCCAGCACTACCAATAATAAGCGCCATAACAGATCCAAGAGCCATACCTTTTTGTACTAGTGCCGCGCTAAGTGGAATGACCGCCTCTGCACGGATGTACAATGGAATACCAATGATTGCTGCGACCGGAATCGCGTACCACTTCGCTTCACCAGCGAACTCCGCAATGAACTCCGTCGGGATGAAGCCATAGATAAATGAACCAATCGCAATGCCCATCATGAGATAAGGGAACACTTGCTTAAAGTCTTTCCAAGTTGATTGCCAAATACGTACCCAGCGGCTAGGTTCTTTCTCTTCCACGACTGTCGCTGTTGCACTACCGTCTGATGAGCAGCAAGACACTTCCACTTTAGGTTCAGGTTTTGGTGCATCACCACAGCAAGATGTTTTCGCCGCAACTGGCGTAGGTTCATTGCAGGCGCTGGTACCACAGATTGATGCTGGTCTCGCTTCTTCTTTTTTCTTGCTTGAATCGCCACAAGAAGTACCGCACGAAGAAGAACCTACCGCTTGATATGCTTCTGGTTTGACGTAACGTTCAAACCCTAGTTTTTCAAGTACATAGCCTGCTACCACTGATACTGACATCGCGATAGCAAAGTAAAATACCGCAACTTTCCAACCAAAAGTCACCACAAACAAGCCAATAATCACTGGGTTAAGCAACGGGCTTGCAAATAGGAACACCATCATAGGTCCAAAACCTGCTCTTGCACGCAACAAGCCTTTTAAGAAAGGAATGGTCGAACACGAACAGAAAGGCGTAATCGAGCCTAGCAACGCAGCAATGAAGTAACCTTTACCCTTTTTCGAGCTAAGAATAGATTGAATTTTTTCTGGCGTTAGAAAATCTTGCAACACACCGACAATGTAGCTAATTGCCAGAAATAAGATGATAAGTTCGGTTGCTAGAAACGCAAACATATCCAGCGCTTCTTTAACCATTGTTATAATTTCTGTATTCACATTTACTCTCCTCGTCATTTTCGCTAACAAGCTTACCTGATAGATAAGCTTTCATTTCGATATTTCTGGAATTATAGAATCACAAAACAAAAAATCAACAGAATATTTCCATAAAAATGGAATAATAAAACTAGTCATTACTTATCATAAAGTTACATGTCGTTAGCTATGCAGACTGGTTGTCTATGATAATTTCAGAGCATCTCGAATCCTTTTTATCAAACATAACCTAAAATTATCAAAATAAGAAAAAACCATAATTATTGCAGCAGCACCCTCTGAGTTAGTATGACTTTCGACCATTCTTAATAATAAGGAAAACCTATGAGAGCGATAACTTACCAACGAGATAACGATACTTTCTCTTTATCCGAATTACCTACACCAAAACTAGAAACCCAATTTGATGTATTGGTTAAAGTTAACGCTGTTGGTTTGAATCCTGTCGATGCAAAAATTCATTATTGGTCAGACATGGTCACTAACATGGATAACAATTTTGTTGGCGGGTTAGACGTATCAGGAGAAATAGTCTCTGTAGGCGATGCGGTCGTTGATTGGAAGGTTGGCGATAAAGTGTTGTATCACGGAAACATGAGACGCCATCACGGAGGATTCGCTGAATTTGCTATCCATGATTCAAGAACGCTTATAAAGCACCCTCAGGTTCCGGTTGAAGTAGCAGCATCTACACCTTGCGCAGCCTGGACCGCATATCGCGCTTTGGTAGACAAGCTCGATATTTCAAATCGAAGCAGCATTTTTATCGCCGGAGGTGCTGGCGGCGTTGGAAGCTTTGCTATTCAGCTAGCAAAGACATTTGGTGTTGAACAGATCATTGCTACTAGTTCAGAAGCTAATCACGCATATTTGTCCTCGTTAGGAGCAACCCATACGATTGATTATCATCATGAAGATGTAGTTCAACGAGTAATGGACATTACCGGAAATCATGGCGTTGAGGTTGCACTCGATTGTGTAGGCGGTGATAACGACCGAATTGCAGCCTCGGTGTTAACCTTTGAGGGAGAAATGGTGGAGCTCGTCAAGACTGTCGACCCTTCTCAATATCCAGATGCCTTCTTAAAAGGCTTGGGCTTCCACCAAATAAGTTTGGGCTCTGGTCATGTCTTTGGCGAGAGAGGGTTTGCAAGTATCGTTAATGCCGGAAAGGAAGTGTCTGAGCTATTAGAAAATGGAGAATTGGAAGTACCGAAACTGAAGATCATCGGCTTAGAGGATGTAGGTAACGCACTCTTGGACATGCGAAATCAGAGAATAGTTGGAAAGATTGTCGTTAATCTGAACCAAAAATAATTAATAAAAATCTCGAGGCACACTGGCAAAGTAATGAGCAAGTTAAAGCATCTTGTTACTTTGCCAGATACGAAAGACTTTTATTTTATCTATAACGATGAATGAAAAACAAAATCTCTTGTCATGCTTCCCTGCACTTCACCAAAATTAGGCGTTTTCGAGAGTGTCTCTCCAAGCCGCTAGCAATTTAATATGACGTGGTTCAATCCCACAGCAACCACCAATAATGCTTGCTCCCTGCACATGCCACTTTTTAGCATACTCAAGATATTCAGTCGGAGAGAAATGACGAACTTCCTGAATGGTCTCGTTGGCTTGGTGCGCTTGCTTTATCGGAGCAAAGCTATTTGCGAAAACACCTATCGTCAATTCTCTACCTGACTCACTCAATACTGCTTGTGTATCTATGATCGCTTGCTCGACAACTTCAGGAATAGAGCAATTGAAAAAGATACCTGAAACATTTGTTTTCAACAGCGTATTAACCGCGACTTTAAGAGATTCCCCTGAGCGAAGGCGAGGCAAAGAGTTAGGGTCATCCATTAAGGTGAAAGCAAGATAATTGGGCTTATCTGTTTTGGCTAAAATTATTGATAGAATTTCAACTTCAGCAAGGCTAGACACGGTCTCAGCTAACCAAATATCAACATATTGATCTTGAGCTTCAAATAACTCAGAAGCCACTTCCAGTGCCCTTTTCGGCTCGAATAATTCAGGCCTGTAAGACCCCATTACAGGAGGAAGAGACCCCGCAACGAGCACTCTATCGTTAGAGCTGGTGACTACATCTCTGGCAATTTTGGCTGCAGATTTTGCTAACTCAGCCCCTTGCTTTGCATAGAGTTCCTCTCCTAAGTGAAATGGAACACATGCATAACTGTTGACAGTGATAATCTCTGCGCCAGCGTCTATGAAATTCTCATGTGCCATTTTTACATATTGTGGTGATTCAATTAGCGCTTGTGCACTCCAAAGCGGCTGAGAAAAAGGGGCGCCAATACGTTTTAACTCTCGCCCCATGCCACCATCTAAAATTGTTACTTTCTTCATTTAGACATCCATACCGCCAAACATCCATAAGCTCTATTCAAACACAATTTTTATCAATTCAAAATGAAATTGTTATGTTTAAAGTGAACAAAGACTTAATGGCTGATTAAACACTCTAGTATTTACCAGACCTTTCATTCGGACCAAGCTAATGTTATCGCCATTAACTTCGAGTAAAAATCCCATTATCTATGTCTCTCGGCGAGGCGAACGTTACGAGCCACAATAGTGCATGAAGTGATTGAGGGACTCGCCCTCAATCAAATTTTCTTTTTATTATAATACTTTAGATAAAAACTTCTGCAATCTAGGGTTGGTGGGGTTATCAAAAAATCGCTCAGGAGAGTCAGAAACCAAAAGCTCACCATCTTCCATAAACAACACCCTATCAGCGACCTCTTTTGCGAAACCCATTTCATGAGTAACCACGACCATCGTCATTCCGTCCTTGGCCAAATCTTTCATCACATCAAGAACTTCTCCAACCATTTCAGGGTCTAGTGCTGATGTGGGTTCATCAAACAACATAATGTTGGGCTTCATTGCTAACGCACGAGCGATTGCGACGCGCTGCTGCTGTCCACCTGATAAATGATTAGGATAATTATCCATTCTCTCCGACAGACCGACTTTATAAAGCAAATCTTTTGCTTCTTTCTTCACCGATTCAGGGTCACGTTTAGAAACCTTTAAAGGTGCTAACATGACGTTCTCTATCGCCGTTTTATGTGGAAAAAGGTTGAAGCCTTGAAATACCATGCCCACATCAGCGCGTAGTTTATTGATATCCGTAGATTTGTGGTACATATCGATACCATCTACGATAATAGACCCACTATTTATTGTCTCTAATTGATTGATCGTCCGTAAGAATGTTGACTTACCAGAACCTGACGGTCCTACGATGACAATCACTTCCCCTTTTTCTACATTTACCGATACGTCCTTGAGCGCATGGCAGCCATTAGGGTAAATTTTATTAATTGTTTTTGCTGAAATAATGTATTCCATTAATGACTCCACCATTAATCACTTGCTGCCAATTTCTTTTCTAACGTTTGTATTGCCCAAGATAAGGTACTAGTTAGAAGCAAATAAAGGGCCGCAACGGTAAACCAAACTTCAAATGGGGCAAAACTACCACTTACGACTTCCCTGCCCGCTTTTGTCAGATCAGTAATCGAAATCACGGAGACAAGTGAGGAATCTTTTATCAGGTTGATAAACTGCCCGGCTAAGGGAGGTAATGTCTGCTTAAACGCTTGAGGTAAAATGACATAAATCATCGCTTTGGGATAATTCATTCCTAGTGAACGCGCCGCTTCCATTTGTCCTCTTGGGATTGACTGGATTCCTGACCGCACAATTTCTGCGACGTAAGCGGCGGTAAACACGGAGAGCGCTATCACTCCCGCAGTAAAACGCTCAAGGTCAAGCACAGTACCAATAAAGAAGTAAACGATAAAAATCTGTACTAAAAGAGGCGTTCCACGAATGACCTCGACATAAACAAGCGCCAGCTTTTTTAATGCCGGATTGCTGGATATACGCATTAGTCCGACAACTAAGCCCAACGCTAGAGCAATGATAAGTGACCAGAGTGAGATTTTAATGGTCGTCACAACACCATCTAAAATTGGGCCAGAGCGCCACTCTTTTATAGTTGCTAAGGTATCTCCTTCAAAAATAAGATCACCTTCATAGACGTCGACAGACTTATATTGGCTTAGTTCAAGAACAATATCACCATGAATACTCTCCAGAGCCAGTTGGTTATTCTCGTCGAGAATGATGTTCCCATCGACAGGCGCGGTAATGGATGAAGCAGCGTTAGTGGCAATATAAGGAAGGACACGCTCCCAATTCCAGCTGTAATCGATTCGCTTACCTGACAGATAGACAAGACCGCAAATTGATAGCAAAACAAGAACAAAAACAGCGTTCCACAATAGGGATTTTAAGTTATTTTGCATGTGATTCCGAGAATGACTTTGATTAAAGTTGGTTGGGTATTTGAATAAAGAAAAGCGTTAGCTTCACAGCGCGAACCGTTTGGTTGGCGATGAACCGAGCCAGAAGCTAGCCGCTCCTCTACAATAACAAAATGATTACTTAACTTGCTTTAACCATTTATCGTCGTTAAACCACTTATCGTAAATGCGATCGTAAGTTCCATCGCCCTTAATTTGACGTAAATAGTTGTTTAAGAAGTTAAGCGTATCTGGATTTCCTTGCGGCACAGCCCAACCCAAAGGCTCGTAAGTAAACGGTTTAGCCAAGTGCATTAACTGCCCTTTGTTTTCCGCCACATAAATAGAGTTGTAAGGAAAGTCATAAACAAACGCATCTACCTTTCCGTTGGCAACCTCAAGTACCGCTTCAGACTGAGTTTCGTATAGATTTATCTTAGCTTTCGGAAGGTATCGTTTTACCGCTTGCTCACCCGTTGTCCCAAGCTTAGTTGCAACAACATATTCTGGACTATTGAGATCTCGGTAACTAGACACTTTACCTTCATGTTTGAGATCTACGAGAATGGATTGACCAATAACCACATAGGGATCAGCGAAATTCACCTGAGTATTTCGCATAGGTGTGATAGTCATCCCGCCCATAATCATGTGACACTTACCAGTCAACAGTGTTGGGATAATGCCATCCCATGAAGTGTTTACCGGCACAAACTTAACATCCATGGCACGCGCCATTTGCTTACCCAAATCGATATCAAACCCGATGTACTGCCCATTTTTTGCTGTCATTTCAAAAGGCATATACCCAGAATCAAAGCAGACTTTTAGCTCCCCTGTACTTTTGATGTCGTCTAAAATTGGGTCTGCATTAACCGTCGTCGAAACAGCTAACCCCAGTGCAGCAAAACACAATAACTTTTTCATGGATATTCCTTTATCATTCGTTGTAAAGTTTTTTTATACACGACAATAGAATAAAAAACCACAAACAATGACTTTTTAATCACTAGAATTTTTAGGATCGTTACTAAGCTGGAAGATCTGAATGAAAATCTATACCAAGCCATTGCAATTGAATTGCATGCATTAAGTGATTAAGTTGTAGGCAGGTCACTATAACGACAAGAAACATACGCTTTGACTGAATAGTCAGCGTTTCCGAGAGTGGTTTAATTATTAACGAAACCATACAGATATTCGCTTTTTCACATTGACCGTAATGTCAAAAGTGCTTGAGTTTTATTGTTGACAATTCTTCCATAGTTAATGGTCACAAATGTGATGTACAGCACATTTCTATAATGGCACTATCACCTTTGTCGAGAGATATTAACAAGGATTCGTTGGACATCTTGACTTTGTAATACAAATAAAAAGGTGACTATATGAAAAAACTAATGACGCTCTCATCACTATTATTATTCAGTTTATCTGCTACTGCTGGTATTCATGTCGAACACTCTACAAACAAAGTTGTTCTCAATGACTTTACGACAAAAGATGCCGCTTATAGCTCTGCGTTTGATCTTGTCGATGAATACCAAACGCTATCAAAACATGAACTTAGAAATCGTCTAAACATCATTGGAAGCGGTTTCCCTCGTGATATTGCAATCGATGATAGTAAGGTGAGAGTTGAAGAATACGCACTTAACCGTGATGAAGTTAAATATCGTGCAATCATAAACTTCGATTATCACTTCAGAACAAGTGACGGCGGTAAAAACTAAAAAATCGTCTGCACCTTTACTTTCTTAGAGCCCTTCCTATTTTAAGAAAGTAAAGGTGTCTAATCACATTGAAACGACTGCTTTTCATAAATCGCTCTCTCCTTACATAAACAGTATCAACCCCTACCTCTATCGTTTACATAAAAATCATTTTTCCAATCTTCATTGAGATACATTTCGTCGTTTGGCGCTTTGTCATTCGCTTGGTTCGCCATATGGATTCCACATCACTTAAATGAA
This sequence comes from Vibrio sp. Vb1755, assembly GCF_033338635.1. Taxonomy (NCBI): domain Bacteria; kingdom Pseudomonadati; phylum Pseudomonadota; class Gammaproteobacteria; order Vibrionales; family Vibrionaceae; genus Vibrio; species Vibrio sp. Vb1755. Next base: position 25,158 of record NZ_JAWOTA010000008.1, read on the forward strand.
AAAAACACTTGAAATTGAGTTCAATTTTCTATGAAGATTAACTAAATCTAAGATCGACAATTGTCGTTACATTTTTATCGTTTATAGCAATATATAAAACTACTCTTTTCGTTTTAATTAACCATAAAGCGTGAAAATAAAAAAGGCAACAAGACACTTCTTGTTGCCAAAGAAAAAAATCATCATTCAAAAAATATGAAAATGAAAACTAGCAGTGGACTAGCTAACAAAACAATTATATCCAAAACACTTTAACAAGTAACGATCAATATAATCCATTATATATGGATGAAAATCAGCACTGATAAAATTACACCGATAAATAAAAAGCCTGAAAATAGTTTCAGGCTTTTTATATTTATTAATTTTTTAGAATGAATATCTCGCAGCTATTGCAAGAATATCGTCTTCATTGTCTACATCTGTAATTCTGTATTCTGCTAGTGCTTTAAAATTAGAAGTCAAATCGTACTCTGCACCTAGTGAGTAGTAATCGACGACGTCTTCATCATCACGCTCTAGATTGTTATAGCCAACTAGTGCCCAAAGCTTATCTGTTACTTCATAAGTGGCAACTGCTTCAATACCGGTGTAATCAATATTACTTTCAGAACCATCTTTAGCCCAGTTTTCACCATCACTGTATAAAACAGAGGCATAAAACTTGTCGTATTCAAATGCAATAGCACCCGTTAGCAGCTCTGCATCTTCTGCACCCGATTGCCCTTCACCTTCGTTGTAACCAAGCGCAACTTTGAAGCCATATGGCAACTTGTAGTCAGCCGCCGCACCATAAGAGGCTGCATCTGTTGACACTTCATCGTTTTCAGCCTGATAGCTAACATGAATATTCAAACCTTCATAGCTTGTCGTTAGCTTAAATACTGAATCGGAGCGACCGGTACCATATAGATCCGCACTTACACCAGCAGCTTCATTACCAAACTCCGGGAAAATATCCGTGTAGTCAGATACTAAAGTGACCGCACCGTATTGACGTCCATAACTTACTGTTCCGTAATCTGCACCAATTCCTACATAGCCTTTTCGGATATCAAATTCATCATCTTCAATCCCATCAGCATCTCTGCGATTAGACTTAAATTCCAACTCATATAAGCCGAATGCATAAAGATCTTCATTTATTTTAGACTCACCTGAAAGTCCTACACGAATGTAGCTATTATCTCCGTCAGCATTTTTATCATCAGAGAAATAATACATCCCTTGCGCTCGGCCATGAATATTTAATACTGATTCTTGATCTTCATAAACTATGGCTGAATTTGCAGCACTTGCAGAGAAAAGTGCAGCGATTGCGATCGACGTTCTTGTCATTTTCATTTAATTACCACTACTTGTGTTGTTTGAATCGAGTGAAATTATGAACAGTGGCAATTATTTTTAAAGTGCAAATTCAACCATATTCTATGGATAAATATAAACAAGCCCTCAATCTAAAACATTATGTCCTAGTACTCATATTAGTTGAGATAATCCATCCAAACAGGAGGTGTCCCTATTATTTTTTGAACAGTATCAATGAACAGTTTGGCTAATGGTTGTTGATTTCGGTGAGTATACATTGCATATATTTCCCCTATTGCGGGAAGATTATAATCAGGAAGCAACTGTACAAGATCTTGTTTACTCAAACTCTCCTGAAGAAAGAACTGCCCTATTAAAGCATACCCTAGATCAGATTTTACGGCATCGAGCATTAACTCAGTTTCATTCACGAAGTACTGCCCGTTGATATTATACGTTCTAACGTCGCTTGATGACTGGCTTGGCGCTATACGTAGCTTATCCGCCTTAAAGTTAGCATTAGAGTATATTACTGCTGGCATTTTTATAAGCTCTTCTGGAGAGCTCGGGGTTCCATACTTGTCAATAAAACTCTTCGATGCAACCAGTGCCATATTATTACTTGCCAACTTACGTACTATCATATTGGACTCTCGGATTGGTCCGATACGAAACACAACGTCAAAACCTTCGTGGATAACATCGACTCGATTATCATCGAGCAGCAGCTCTACAGTAATGTTTGGGTACTGTTTTATAAACTCTTTAACTGCCTGATTTAAGTATGCTCTGCCAAAGAAAGTGGAGCTTGATATTTTCAGATTACCTTTCGGTTCATCCTGAAATGTAGCAGCAATACTACGAGTTTCAGTTAGAACCTCTCTTACTTTCTTAGCTTGCGCCACCATCTCAACACCAGCATTGGTCAGGGATAGCGAACGCGTGGAACGGTTTAACAGCCGTAAGCCCAATTCATCCTCTAGCTTTTTGATCTGTTTTGACAAAGCTGAACGATCTATATGATTTCTGTCAGCTGCCTTAGCAAAAGTTCCGTATTCAGAGACATCCAGTAGTAATTCAAGTTGGCTTGCGAGATCCACTGCACAATTCCTTATTTAGTTTTTATTCTTTATGTGATGGGAAATGGATTTTACAAAATTAATTTCAATTTTTTATGGTTCAAATTGCATCAGTGAATTGCAAATAATGCACGAATTAAAAACGCTTTAATTTTCGTCGCTATCTTTAGCTTCTGTTTAGTTATTCCTATCTATTATGGCTTATTACATTTAACAATACTCCACGTCTTTAAAACCCTAAACTGACCTTTTTTAAACCAAAAAGTGAGCATTTTGACCAATATTTAATCGTGCATTTTTATCACTACTCTATGTTCGCTGAGGGCCTATTTACCCATAGGTACAATGAATACAATGCCGTTCCTTTTAGTATGAACAGAATCATTTAGGGCGCGACAAATGTTAAAGAAAGTTTTCGGCATTGGCCTTTTATCCGTTTTAGCTGCTTGTGCAGACGAAGAGATAACCAAACAACCTAATACTCCCTTACCTACGATAGACGTCTCCAAAGTCATCTATGAGCCCGTTCAATCGTGGTTCACCTTTACAACAAGGCTCCAAGCCCCAGAGAAAGTTTCTTTAATGCCACGCGTTTCCGGAGTTATTGAAACGGTAGAGTTCAAAGACGGACAGAGTGTCAACAAAGGCGACTTACTCGTCACTCTTGATGATCGAACCTTCAAAGCTCAGGTCTCACGACTTGAAGCGCAAGTTAAGAGTGCTCGAGCTGCGCTAGAGCAAGCAGCAAACGAACAAAAGAGAGCCGCTCAACTGGTTAAGCGAAAGGCCATCTCAGCGGAACAAGCAGAGGCCCGAGATACCGCAGTAAAACAACGCTCTGCAGAACTAATGGCCTTGCGTGCTCAGTTAGAATCCGCAAAGTTAGATCTTGAGTTTACGAAGATATATGCCCCTATTAGCGGCACTATTTCAAGAGCATTCATTACTAAAGGAAACAATGTAAACGCAAATCAAAGCGTTATATCAAACATTGTCTCTAACGATCAGGTATATGCATACTTTGATGTCGATGAGCGAACTTGGAACCGTTACTTCTCGACAATCAATGCCGACTCTAACTTACCTACTCGTCTTGAACTATCTGGACAAAATGGGCAGGAGTTTTTTGGACGCGTTGACTTTGTCGACAACTCCATCAACGAAAACACCGGTACTTTGCAGGTTCGAGCGGTATTCGATGCAACAAAATCAAACTTAAAAGTGGGATCGTTTGGCCGAGTTCAGATATCAACAACCAAACCAGTTGAACGAGTTCTCGTTCCAGAGCGTTCTATTGGCACAGATCTAGAAAACCGCTTTGTATTAACACTCAATGAAGAGAATACGTTGCAATACAGCATCGTAACCTTAGGCGAACGTTACGGAACATTTCGTGCCATCGAGAATGGCTTGAACGCCGACTCAATTATTGCGGTAAATGGCCCAGCAAAAGTTGGCCCAAATAGCAAAGTCACACCAAAAAATGTCACGCTAGATATTAGCAACACTTCATTGATTATGGCTTCAAACTCAACATCGTTGCCAAACAAACGTTTAGCTCAAGACTAAGAAGACAACCGAATGAAATTTGCACACTTTTTTATTCAAAGACCCATATTTGCCTCTATGTTATCGCTATTGATATTAATAGTAGGCGCAATTTCACTTTTACAGTTGCCTGTGAGTGAATATCCAGAGGTTGTCCCTCCTACAGTGGTAGTTACAGCAAACTATCCTGGTGCGAACCCAAAAGTAATCGCAGAAACAGTTGCTACGCCTCTGGAGCAAGAAATTAATGGTACAGAAAACATGTTATATATGTTTTCGCAGGCAACCAGTGACGGCAGAATGACATTGACCGTAACCTTTGCTTTAGGTACGGACTTGGACAAAGCTCAGGTTCAAATTCAAAACCGCGTCACTACAGCTTTGCCCCGATTACCAGAAGCCGTCCAACGGTTAGGAGTTGTTGCCGAAAAAGCCTCTCCTGATCTCACTATGGTTGTGCATATATATTCTCCAGATTCTAGCCGTGAAGTCAGTTATTTAGCTAACTACGCTAATTTAAACTTGAAAGATGAGATAGCTCGGCTCGGAGGCGTTGGTGATGTGCGCCTTTTCGGTGGTGACGAGTACTCAATGCGCTTGTGGTTAAATCCAGATGAGCTCGCTTCTAGAAATCTAACCGTAATGGACGTTGTCTCCGCCGTCCGATCTCAAAACCAACAGGTGGCAGCAGGCTCATTAGGTGCGCAACCAGCCGCTAATGAAAACCAATTCCAAGTTTTGTTGAACGTAAAAGGCCGCTTGGAGAATATTGATGAATTCAACGACATTGTAGTAAAAGTTGACGAAACAGGGGCTTTGACACGTCTTAAAGACGTTGCACGCGTAGAGCTAGGTCAAAACTCTTATGCACTGCGCGCCTTGTTAAATGGTAAACCAGCGGTGGCGATGCCCGTATTCCAGCGCCCTGGTGCTAATGCTATTGAGCTATCGAATCAGGTTCGCTCAACCATGGACCGTTTACAAGCAGCCTTTCCAGCTGGAGTTTCATATGAAATAGCCTACGACCCGACCGTCTTTGTTCGTGGATCGATAGACGCAGTGGTTCATACTCTGCTAGAGGCAATTGTACTAGTTGTTGTTGTAGTCATTTTGTTTTTGCAAACATGGCGCGCGTCTATCATCCCTATCATTGCGGTGCCTGTTTCATTAATCGGTACGTTCGCCGTAATGCAAATGCTCGGAGTATCGATTAACACGCTTTCGTTGTTTGGACTTGTTCTCGCCATAGGCATCGTCGTCGATGACGCCATTGTCGTCGTCGAAAACGTGGAACGGAACATCCATAATGGCCTTGCACCACTAGAAGCAACGAAACAAGCAATGACCGAAGTTACCGGGCCAATTATTGCAATTGCTTTAGTGTTATGTGCGGTGTTCATCCCGACGACCTTTATTACAGGGTTATCCGGTCAGTTTTATAAGCAGTTCGCACTAACAATTACGATCTCGACGATTATTTCAGCAATTAACTCGTTGACGTTATCGCCTGCTTTATCAGCACTGCTATTACAAGATAAGAACGCAAAACCCGATCGGCTAACCAAGCTATTGGATGCGGTTTTTGGTAAGTATGTTTTTGCGCCATTCAATAGAATTTTTGAGTACAGCTCGAACCAATATCAAGCTCTGGTCAAGAAGCTGATTCGCTTTAGCCTTGTTGTTGTGGTGGTATACATTGCGTTACTCGGGGGAACGGTTTCTCTATTCAAAGCGGTTCCTGGAGGATTCATTCCTCAACAAGATAAGCAGTATTTAGTTGCGATCGCCCAACTTCCAGATGCAGCAAGTTTAGATAGAACAGAGTCCGTTATTAAAGAAATGGAAAACCTCGCGCTGGCAACACCTGGCGTAGCACAAACCATTTCTTTCCCAGGCTTATCGGTCAATGGTTTTACTAACAGTCCGAATAGTGGCATCGTTTTTGTTACGCTTGAGGACTTCGATAAACGAAATGATCCAACTCTCGGCGCAAATGCGATTGTTGCATCTTTAAATAAGAGCTTTTCAATTATTGATGAAGCCTTCGTTGCGATTTTTCCACCACCACCAATCCAAGGACTTGGATCTACTGGCGGCTTTAAGCTTCAAATCGAAGACCGTGCGAACAAGGGGTTTGATGAGCTCTTCAAGCAATTGAACTTGGTAATAAGTGAGGCATCAACAAGACCCGAGCTGATGGGATTATATTCCACATTTCGTATACAAGTGCCGCAGATGGACATCCAAATAGATCGTGAACAAGCGATGCTGCAAGGTGTTCCTCTAGAGCAGGTTTTTGATGCGCTTCAAGTTTATTTAGGATCGTTGTATGTCAATGACTTCAATATGTTTGGTAGAACATACAAAGTGAATGCCCAGGCAGACATGAACTATCGTCTCGAACCTGACCAAATACTTAACTACAAAGTAAGAAATGCTGCCGGACAAATGGTTCCTCTCGGCGCTGTACTGGAGATCATACCTACGATTGGGCCTGACCGCGTGATGCACTATAACGGCTACCCTAGTGCAGAACTAAACGGCAGTCCTGCTTTTGGTTACAGTTCTGACCAAGCCCAAACGGCTATTGAGGAAGTACTGGCTCAAAACCTAGCAGAGGGAATGGTTTATGAATGGACTGATGTAACCTACCAGCAGATTTTGGCTGGTAACACGATGGTGTATATATTCCCACTTGTTGTTTTGTTAGTTTTCATGGTGCTAGCTTCGCAGTACGAGAGTTTAAAACTGCCATTCGCTATCATTTTGATCGTTCCCATGACCATTTTTTCTGCACTAGCAGGTGTTTGGTTCATTGGTGGTGACAACAATATATTCACACAAATTGCTTTGATTGTCCTTGTGGCTCTAGCGTGTAAAAATGCCATCTTGATGGTGGAGTTCGCTAAAGAACTTAAAGACAATGGCCAAGATACCTTATCAGCGATTTTGGAAGCATGTCGTTTACGTCTTCGACCGATTCTAATGACATCAATTGCATTTACCGCTGGTGTTATTCCATTAATGATTGGTACAGGGGCCGGAGCGGAAATGCGACAAGCAATGGGTATTGCCGTATTCTCGGGTATGGTAGGCGTAACGGTATTTGGATTACTACTCACACCTGTTTTTTACATGTTAGTGAGTCGAAACAAAAAACGTCAAACACTATAACCATAATATAAATACTCATTTAAATTCATAATAAAGGGAGCTATTGCTCCCTTTTCTTTTGGTTATTAAGTATATTAATAATTTCTAGACAGAGCAGTAGTTATACATGAAACTAATACGCTAATATCTAACTTGGATAAACATTGTGGATTTAGCAAATAAACTACACCTGCTTTTAGAAGTCTCTAAAGCTGGATCTTTTGCAAAAGCAGCAGATGGGATGAATATCGACCGCTCTGTTTTATCTAAACACATCAAGCAGTTAGAAGAGCACTTAGGCGTTAGGCTATTAAACAGAACAACTCGCTCTCTTTCATTAACACAAGTCGGCAAGCAAATAGTTGAAAAAGCAGACCAAATATCTCAACTCCTTGATGATACTCAACAAATAGCGGAGAACTTTCAGACTGAGCCTTCAGGGAAAGTACGAATTTCAAGCTCAACATTATTTGGAAAACTCTATCTACAACCTTCGATAGAGAAGTTTTTACATAAGTACCCAAAAGCAAGTGTTGAACTAATGCTAGATGATCTTCATGTAGACGTGATTAGAAGTAATTTTGATATTGCTTTTCGAATCGGACCTATGAGGGATTCATCAATGGTAGCAAGAAAATTAGCAAAAAATACGACTGCAATCATTGCTTCTCGAAATTTAATTGAAAAACATGGTAACCCAGAAACGCCTGATGAGTTAGTTAAGCTACCTTTTATTATTTATTCAAATGGTAATTTTATTGTCGACAAACTTAAATTCTACGACAAAGAAAAATCAGATGGTTTAGATACATACCCAATATCAGGATCATACATGGTCAATGAAGCTGAGCTAATAATTGAAAGCGTAAAGTCAGGTCTGGGCGCAGCACTCATAGGTCAATTTATGCTTCCTAACAACCTAGAGTCTTCTAATTTAGTTCAACTTTTACCAGAATATGAAACTCAAGATTTTGGTGATATTTATGCCATGTACTCACACCGTCAGCAATCACCATTGGTTAGGGCATTCATTGATATCGTTCAAGAAGAAATTGGCATACCACCAGTATGGGAAAAGCATTTCAATAAAAGCTAGGTGATTCTATTTAACCAAAATTAGCAGAAAATAAAAAATAAAATAAAATCAATAAATTAAACCAGTAACGTTTAATATTCATCGAAGTTTAATGTTAGGTGAATTAAGTTCCATTCTAAATGGCGCTTAATTCACTAAATATAAAAAATTCTTGATTTATAATACTAACAAATCCATCACCTATACAAGTTACGATGTATATTGAAGAAAAACACACCTCGGTCACTAGTTTGTTAGTATATAAAATATCTTATCTTATTTTTTTGGTTATTTATACGTTAGCAACGATTTACTTTAGCGTAAAAATGGACAAAAGCACATCGGAGAACTCTCTTATAGAAATGACTCAAATAGCATTTGTGCTTTTTTCATCGTTAATGTGTTTGTATAAATCTAAGGAATATCTTGAACTCAAACACATATTAGTAATAATGTCTTCATTTTTTATGGTTATATTCGTTAGAGAAATAGACTACCACATAGAGCAGTATTTCCCTCACGGTTCATGGAAGTATCCTGCTTGGATTATAATAGTCTCGGTCTGTTATTTTTGTTTTAATAATATAGTTAACATAAAAAATGAGGTAAAACTTTTCATTTCTCATTCTAGCTTCACGACATTAACGATTGGATTTTTTATTGTTTTCTTATTCTCACGATTTGCAGGGTATGGTGATTTTTGGGTCGAGTTCATGGGGAACTCATACAATAGAGACGTGAAAAACTTGGTTGAAGAAAGCTTAGAGTTACTAGGTTACGCGATACTTTTAAACGGTGTTTTACTTATTAAAGTAGAAAATCACTAAGTATAAATAAGAGTTCAGAGCTTGTAGTTCAAGCTTTGAACTTTTTTGGCTAAAAAAAAGCAGCAAATTATATTTGCTGCAAATGATGAAAAAAACAATATGCGTAAGTTAACTTCCTAGCAATGGATGCGTTAACGAGTTAATAATAACGAACCGTAACAATTAAGTCTCGTTGAAAATAATCCATAAAGAATGGCATTTATTACACTGTTAATTATGTAACCTTATCTAATCTAGTTATCACACGCCGTCGTTTTTATATCTTATCTCTTTCCGTCAATAAATAGCTCTTCACATCAGATCCCATTTATCATCCCACAACAGTCGGATTCACAACAAAGCAATAAAAATCAATAAATTAGAAGTAGCCACTTAAAAAGTAAAAAGGAGTAAAAACGAAACTATGTCAGATAGAACATATTAAAGATCACCGGCTCTGAGTAGAAAACCGTTCATACTCGTTACGCATACAATCAATAAAGACTTCCATCGCCGGCGTCACACACTTCCCAGCATGATAAGCACAAAGTGGCTTGATCATCTGTGAAAATTCGGTGAACTCAAGCTCTTGTAAACTGCCCTCTTGCAACTCTTTTTCAACCGTAAAACGAGGTAAATAAGAGATACCAATATTACTCTCAACGCAGTTTTTGATCGTATTAATACTGCTAAGTTCGATCATGTTGTCGATGCTAATATCACGCTCCTGAATAATGCTCTCAAACATCTGTCGAAAAAGGCACTTAGGGCCATTGCTTATAAACCCTAAATCAATATGTTGCTCTCTCTTCTTTAAATCTAGCCCTTTTAAAAGCGGTGAAGCAACCAATACCAGTGGCTCGTGCTCAAACTCGTGGACCTTGAGCGTATCGTCATTACCAACTCGATAAAACACACCTAAATCAGCTTTATCCGCTATCAACTCATCTCGAATCTGATAGCAATTTTGTGATTGCAGAGAGAGTCGAACATTGGGCGCTCTGATCCTGAACTCTTTTAAAACATTAGCCATCTTATAAGCAAGTTGAGTCTCAGCAACCAGCACTTTCAATTCACCGGTCGGCTCCGAGTTTTCTTGCTGTGCTGTTCCCTCAATATTTTCCATCACTCGCGCCAGTTCATAGACGTAAGGCAGTATCTTTTCTCCTGCTTGAGTCAAAACCATCTTACGCCCTATTTTTTCGAACAGCTGCAAAGACAGATCTTGTTCCAACTGCTTGATTTGAAAGGTGACGGTTGATTGCGTGCAATAAAGCTTCTGTGACGCTTTTAGAAACGATCCTTCTTCAACAATAGCTTTAAAAGTAAGAAAGCGTTTTAGATTCATGACTAGACTCCACAACCAACAGTTCAATAAATTAAAAGTCTAAGTTTTAATTTATTCGATTTTTTAATCAATTGTAGCGAAGTATAGTGCAGTAAAAACAGGAGAGATAGAGATGACCGCCATCTACACCGCATTTTTTACTTACGTAATCATTACTTCAATTACACCAGGGCCAAACAACATTTTATCGCTCAGCATCGCGACGCAATATGGACTAAAACGCTCAACAAAAGTGATTTCGGGGATGTTTTGTGGCTATGTTGTTTTGATGCTACTTTGTGGAGCTTTCACGTATAACATGATCAGCCTCTTGCCCGTGATTACACCTTGGCTAACATGGATTGGAGCAGCTTATATTGTTTGGTTGGCTTGGGGGCTTGCTACGAGTGAGATCAAAACTTCACCGGATAATTCTAAAGGTATCAGTTTCTTAACAGGTTTCGGTTTGCAGTTCGTTAATGTGAAAATCATTCTTTATGGAATTACCTCTATCTCTACGTTCGTACTGCCCCACACTCAGAATATCTACTGGATCTTAGCGACTAGCCTCATTCTTGCTTTGATCGCACTTCTTAGCAACGTAGTCTGGGCCGTTGCAGGAAAGCTACTTCAATCGCAATTCCAAAGATATGGCAAAGTCATCAATATGAGCTTAGCAGCAGCTCTGATCTATTGTGCGACACAGTTATTTACTTAAGTATATAGTTGATCATCAAGAACAATATTGCTCTTCAACTTAGACGACTACGTTTATGTGAAGAGCAAATTCTGCTCTACAAATCGCTGCGGTTTCTCGTGCCCTTACTCGCTCCTCCCACTCCTTCATACGGCAGTTTTTGAAGAAGTAGATTCAACGTCACTTAATCAACCTAAAGATACGAAATCTTGTTTAGCTATACATACACGGCCTTGGCGACCTCGGTAATAACTAAGTATTACTTAGTATACACAAATCAGAAAAACTAAGATAATCTTAGTCATCCAAGTCCTTCGTATGAACTTTAAGTGTTGTTTAATAACCCACTCCCAGCCCGCCTTAAGCATGCGCGTAAACAAGCGAATCTGTCCCAAAAAGCACTGGGCATCCGTATCGGCATGGATGATAGTTCTGCAAGTGCAAGGATGAATCAATACGAAAGGGAGCGCCATACTCCCGACGTAAAAACGCTCAAACTTATCGCAGATGAGCTAAACGTGCCTCTAAACTATTTTTTTTGTGAAGATAAAATCACCGCTGAACTTGCTGTGAATCTCCACAAGCTGTCAAATGATGACAAGCAAAGAGTGCTTGAGAGCACAGCCCAGCTGATTGCGGACGCAATCGCCACGAAGTCGAGTACGTAATTGGGATTAAACGCCTAAGAATACGTATCAATACCAAAGAATCAAAGAGCATAACTAAGGGTTCAACATGGCTACAACAAAAGCACTTGTGGTTTTTTCCGGTGGGCAGGACTCTACGACCTGCTTAATCGATGCATTAAATACATATGATGAAGTTCATGCTATAACGTTTGATTATGGCCAGCGTCATTCAGATGAAATAGATATCGCTATCGAATTAGGTAAGCAACTTAACATCAAAAGCCACAAAGTCCTGGATGTAAAATCAATTAATGAGTTAGCGATAAGCTCGCTGACAAGAGACAACATTCCGGTATCTAATGACTTAAGCGACGCTAACGTACCCAATACATTCGTTCCAGGGAGAAACATTCTCTTTCTTACTTACGCATGTATCCATGCTTACCAGCTTGGCATTCAAGACATCATTACGGGAGTCTGCGAAACAGACTTTAGTGGTTACCCTGACTGCCGAGACAACTTTATTCGCTCTCTAAATCTCTCTTGCAATTTAGGTATGGATAAAGCCTTCAACATTAAGACTCCTTTAATGTGGCTTACTAAAGCCGAGACCTGGGCTCTAGCTGATAAGCACAATATGTTGGAGTTTGTCCAAAACAATACTTTAACATGTTACAACGGAATCGTTGGTAAAGGCTGTGGTGAATGCCCAGCGTGCCTACTGCGACAAAGCGGCTTAGAAGAATACTTAGCGAGCAAATAGTCTTTGTTAGCGGTAATAGCGCTGGGATAAAACCTTTTGCGTTAGCTTCTAAACGTTTTATCTCAGCGTGAAACTCCAGCCAACAGAGCTTCATTTTGATGCCGCCAGATTGGTGGCATCAATTAAATGCGAAACGATTGTCGAACCAAAGATAGCACCACACCACAGCAGCCAACACTGCTTAGCTTTTACAACGCTATAAATTGTTTAGATATATCGACAATGTTTCGATAGCAAAGCTACCAACGGCATTACTCGCGAAACCGGAATTAGATAGAAAAGCTACCTCGAATGATGACGAGTCTCTCGTCTAAGCAATACTCAAATATTTATGAGTTTGAACAGACAAACGCCAATTGCGGGCAATGCACGTATCAATACACAATTGCGTAGCACGAGGCTTCTGGCTAATTGGTTGTAGTGCAATGATAGTCTCAGCCGCTACGTTCGCATTTGCTAAAAGATCATCAAGGTGGTCGATGTCTTTCTGGGTGCCGACTGGATGCTTAATCTCATTTGCCCGCTCTAACGCGCTATTAAGCACTGGTAATTTACCTTTCATTGCTACTTTTGGTGACACTGTCACCCACGTATTTTCTGAAGTAATCACTTCTGATGTGCCACTGGTTTCAATTTGGCATTGGCACCCCATATCTTCAAACGCCTTTGTTAAAGGGCGCAGATCATAAATACAAGGCTCTCCACCAGTAATCACGATATGCTTAGCATTAAAGCCTTGCTGTTGATATTGCTTTACGATGTTCTCGGCAGATGCAACACACCACGTCGGAGAATCTTCCGTTTTCACCAGAATATCGCCTATTTGACGTTGATCATTCTCATCTGCATACCACGTTTGTTTGGTATCGCACCATGAGCAACCAACCGGACACTCTTGAAGCCGAACAAAAACAGCAGGGACTCCAGTAAAAACCCCTTCCCCTTGGATGGTTTCAAACATCTCATTTAGCTTATACAACGCAGAACTCACTCAACTCATAACATTTCGAGGCGAAGACCATAATGGACACGCGTGTCTAGGTCAATTTAAACCAAAAATTAATTGTTAAAATAGACCATTTTGTAGTTTCATAGCGTAATGAATATAGGTTTCTGGTTAACGTTAAACCAAGCCTTTTTCACTGACAGATCCCAAAAAACTTTAAGGTAAGAAATGATGTATAAACTGATCGCACTAGATATGGATGGCACGCTACTCAATAGTGATAAAGCCATTTCTGAAGAAAACAAACAAGCGATCGCAAAAGCTCGAGAAGCAGGCGTTACTGTCGTTCTCGCTTCTGGTCGCCCATTAGAAGGAATGCAAGACAAGCTCGACGAACTGAATATCCATTCCGATCGAGATTTTGTTCTTTACTACAACGGTTCGATGGTCAAGAACGTAGGCACAAACGACATCATCCACCAGCAAATCATAGATGGTAAAGCTGCAAAATTGGTGGCGCGAAAAGCCGAAGAGCTAGGTGCGTACGTCCATGCTTTTAGTCAAGTTCATGGTTTAATCACCAACGAACACAACCCTTACACCGATATTGAAGCAAAGATAAATGGCTTAAATGTCACCGAGATGAACTTCGAATCACTAGAAGACGATCATCCAATCATCAAAGCTATGATGGTTGCTGAGCCAAGCAAACTAACAGAAGTTATAGCAGCACTGCCAGCTGAAATGCGCGAAGCGTTTACGGTTGTTCAAAGCGCTCCGTTTTTCCTTGAGTTTCTTAACCCTGCGAGCAACAAAGGTATTGGTGTTGCCGCAATTGCCGAGTATCTGGGAATTAAACCGGAAGAAGTTATCTGTATGGGTGACGCAGAAAATGACCACCACATGCTGAAATACGCTGGCCTTGGTATCGCGATGGCAAATGCAATGGAAGAAACCAAGCAAATCGCTGACTACATTACGGCAAGTAATGATGAGCACGGTGTCGCTAAAGCTATAGAAAAGTTCGTGCTCAATGCATAGCCCTTTCCGCCATGTCTGTTGCGTTAAGCTTCTTACGTTTAACACCCCTAGCCGTCCAAGATAGGCAAGCGGCGTTGTTCGTAGACTAAACGTGTAAAAGCCTTGCTGTAATGCAAGGCTTTGTTTTTACTCAAATACTAATAGATAACAAATACAGCCATCAATCTAGCAACGTTTTGCTCGGTTGGTTTTCACAAGTCAGCTTTCTTGCAAGCAGCATAAATAACAACATTAATAATGGATAATGTAACGTCGACAAGACTAATGACCACAAACCGCTAAACGATACGATATTAGCCGAGTACAAATAGAGTTGATCAACAAGCAACAATGCCAGCGTCACAAAGATCATCTGCCGAGTATCTAAATGTGCTTTCGACTCTTTAAATGTCATGGCCAACGCTGATGCAGTGATTAAAATTGCTAACCAGCGACCAAACACAGGTAATGGCCAGATGACGGAGATGACCGCTGTTGTCGCAGTCATAATGAACCAGACGCCTTTTGAGCTTAGAACTTGATCAACGTTCACATCTTGATTTGTCTCCAGTCGAAGAACATGCCAAGCCACCAAGCTACCTAACAGCGCGCCAAATAACATATCTAAAATAAAGGCACTGCCGAGGAAAAACTTACCTGACACCACTGTAAGAGTGATGAACACGAAGACTGCCGTTGTTCCATTCAAACCAAAATACTGGGTTCTATGAAACAAGAACGTCAGCACACAAAACCACACAGCGATAGGCAAGCTAGGAAAACTAAAGCCAAAGCTGTGCGTTAACTCCATCATTGGTATATAGACATGTGGGCGCGGTAGCGAAAAGCCTTGTTGAGCGACAAGCACCATAAGCGACGTTGCACTAATTGCGAAAAAAAGTCGGTACACAAACCGGCTACCAAAGCGCATCATGGCAAAAGGAAATAGAAAGAGTAGTACCGTTGGTTCTGTCAGATCTATAACGAGTTTCGAGATCTGACTAGCTACCTCGTAACTCGTTTCTGACAACGCCCCTACCCAACTCTGTATATCTATCAGCCACGCCAATTCAACCTGACGAAATGAAGGCGCGGATTCAATCAGCTGAGTCACATAAGATACAGATTGCTTTGTAGCTTGATCAAAAAACTGAGTGACTTGTGGCCATTGCTCAGGATAACGATACAAAGATGATGGTAATTCAGATGGGCTAAGCAGCATAGCTGACGCAACTTCTACTCCATAATGAGGGGCAAACCAAATAGGCAGTTCATTTCCACCTAAAGAGTTATTCATAGAAAAAGCGATAATGTCAGAGTCTGATATACAGTCGTAAAAAATCGCAGTGTCCGTTCTGCCAAGCTCCTCTCCAACCGTAACCACTATACCGGTTTCTTCCCACGTTTCTCGTTGAGCAGCAACTTGTGGAGACTCACCATCAATAATGGTTCCGCCAGGTAGAGAAATCTTATCCGTTAATACTTCATGAACTAGCACTAACTTGTCATCAGCGCGAACAATACAGAGCGCTCCTTTAACTTCGCTCGCAGTGGCTTTAGCCGTAGAGATCGGTGAAACAGGTAACAAAATAAAACAAAGGATGAGTAATAACAGCTGTCTCAACACAAAATATGACCTTAAATAAACATAATGATAACCAATGAATCATGGCAGTTAATCTTATCTTTTTCGACAAAAATTAAGTAACGAGTTATGCCAAACTGAGTTGATCGCGTAAAACCTGATCTCAACGCTCACTGGAGAATAATTTAATGCAAACCTGACAAAAATCAGACAAAACATAAAATGTTGATCGCAATTCTGCCAGTTATATAAAGATAACGTCAGGAAAAAGTCATACACATTTTGTGGGTTCTCATAGTTGACACAATAAAAAAGGGCTTATTATTCGCAAACAATAAACCCCAGTTATGGTAACTATGTACTGATCGTTGAAACCAAGAATGAATCTTATCTCATGGTCAACGAATCAAATTCACTGGCCCGATCGTTAGTTAGACGTGCAATTCTCATCGCCTACTTTTTGCCAAACACCCCAAGGCCCTGAGTCTGCTGGGTTATCACCTTGAGTCCACCACTGCGCTTGCCAAACTTTACCATTCCAAGTGACCGTATCTCCTTTGAGATACACTAAGCTGGCTTGCCATACAGTTGTACAGCTATCTGTGGGAGGCGTTGTCACCGTTTTCGCTTGAGCAGATACTAACGCTTGGTATTGTGTGCTGGTCTTATCAACGTTGAAGTTCAAAGCCACTCTTGCTTCTCCGCTCTGAGTAGCACCAAATTCAACATCAACACGACAACTTGCATTCATTGCTAACGTCGCCTTAGAGCACTGATCATTGGCAATAACAGCTGCATCAGTAACACCCGAAGCAAACGCGCGAACATTTTCCACAGTGAACGTGGTGTTCCCTGAATTCTGGATAACAAAGCTATGTTGCTGTAACTCCCCAACATAAAATGATGCCAGTGTCTGTTCGGTGGTGTATCCAACAGAAACATTCTCTTTTGGTGGTGTTGCTGTTCCGATAACACCATCGACAAAATTGCGCATAGCAGCGATATCGCTATAAACCCCATACATACCAGGACGAGCACAACCTATTCCCCAACTGACCACACCAAGTTGAGTAATTACACCACTGCGATTAATGACGATTGGACCACCACTATCTCCCTGACAAGAATCTATCCCACCTTGAGGAATACCCGCACAGAATGACACTTCTCCAACCGTTGTGTAGTTGCCACCGGCTTGACGGCAAGTCATATCCGACACAAGTGGGACGTCAACCTCTTGCAATCGAGACGGAGAGCTTCCTCCTTCAGAAGTTCGCCCTAAGCCAGCAACACTAAGCCAATCTCCGATGCTCGCGTATTGCGTTAGACTGCCATCGGCAATTTCAACTGAAGAAACACCTTGAGGAACAGAGTCGAGCTTCAATACCGCGAGGTCATGAGAAAGCGTCGCGCGGCGATATGCCGGGTGCATATGGATCTCACTGACGTTTGCACGAACACCATCACTACCGTTATAAACAACGCCACCGATTTTAACCGCAATCTGATTCGGAGAATCACCCTCAACACAATGTGCAGCAGTCAGGACGTAACCATTCCCGATATAACTGGCCCCACAATATGATCGGTTACCATAACGACTAACAATTTGGGTGTAGAATTTCCAGTCACGTGGGTCGGCAGTTACTCCGCCTACGATCTGGGGTTGGATAGTATGATTTTGCGTCTGTGACAAATCATCAGCACTTGCGAACATTGGCAAAACGGCTAAAGCAAGTAACGATTTTGTTAGTTTCAAAATATTGTCCTCTTGTTTTTGTAAGCACGATCCTCGTGCTACTAATAAACAAGCAGACAAAAACGCCGATACCAATGTGGGTGCATATCAATTTGTTAACATTGCGAGCAACTTATAGAGAAAAGTCTATTGACGAACTGAATGATTTCAATTCGATCGAACCTAAATCACAATATTAAAGTTAAATACGATTATTCGTTCAGCGGTTTTCTTAAATAGTGGATATGGTGTGCAAACCCTTGTTTTTCATACAAAGATATTGCGCCCTGGTTAAAATGCCATACTTCAACAAACATCTGTTTTGCACCGTAATCAGAGAACGTTGACTCAATTTTATTAATCAAAGCCTGCGCCGTACCTTGTTTTCGATATTCAGGCAGCACATAGAGCTCATCCACGCTTCCCATCATAACTGGCTGGCTGACGGTAGAAATAAGTTCACAGAAGTGACCAGAAATAAAGCCAATAATTTCATCTCCTTGTTTTGCTACGTAAACAAGGCACTCAGGGTCGTCAATATATCGAGCAATGCTTTTTTCTTGTTCTATCTCCTCTGCCGTTTTGAAAAGCTCAGGAGATTGAAGATGATGCTCATCATGAAGCTCGAACATAAGATCGTTGAGCAACTCTAGGTCGCTAAAACACGCAGGTTTAATCGCAAACGTGGTCATACAAAGGGTCACTAAAAATGGAATGGCTGTAGTTTGTGAGGAAAACGTCGTATTGGCAAGTCACAAATGCTTTCACGATACGTTTGTACTGTTTGAACAACAAAAAGGCCCCTGCACTTAATAAACGTACAGAGGCAGAACCAACCAACAGAGTTCGAGGATCAGGGGTTAGTTAGAATTGAGTTTTTCTCAGCGTCGTAGCACTCGCTCAATTTCGTTCAAGCTACTTGGGTCATCAATCGTTGACGGAACGGTGTATTTTTCACCATCAGCTATTTGACGTATAGTTCGACGCAAAATTTTACCTGAACGTGTTTTCGGTAAACGGTCTACAACCAACGCATGCTTGAAGCAAGCAACTGCACCTATCTCACTACGCACTTTGCCCACAAGCTCACCTTCAAGGTCTAGCTCATCCACTTTTACACCGTCTTTTAGTACCACAAAGCCAAGTGGAAGCTGACCTTTTAGATCATCGTGGATACCAACCACCGCACATTCTGCAATCGCTGGGTGGCCTCCTACTATTTCTTCCATTTCACCTGTCGACAATCGGTGTCCCGCGACATTAATCACGTCATCAATACGTCCCATAATAAACAGGTAACCGTCTTCATCCAGATAGCCACCATCACCTGACACGTAGTAGCCTGGGAATTGGCTAAGATAACCAGTTTCAAAACGGTCATGATTACGCCAAACCGTTGGCAGACAGCTTGGTGGTAGCGGACGTTTTAATGCGACAAAGCCTTGTAGGTTAGGCCCGACAGCCTCTCCAAGTTCATTCAGAATCTCGACCTGATAACCCGGAATGGGCTTCGTCGAAGAACCAGCTTTAACTGGCATCATTTCGACACCTGTCGGGTTGCCCGCGATGGCCCAGCCCGTCTCGGTTTGCCACCAGTGGTCAATAACGGGCTTGTCCGCTTTGCTCTGAACCCACTCCAGTGTCGGAGGGTCAAGGCGTTCTCCCGCCATAAAGATGGTTTTCAGATTCGACAAGTCGTACCGTTTTAAGTGCTCGCCTTCCGGGTCCTCTTTCTTAATCGCACGAAACGCCGTTGGAGCAGAGAACAACGCATCTACTTTATATTCATCACACACTCGCCAAAATGCCCCAGGATCCGGTGTTCGAACAGGCTTGCCTTCGAATAGGATGGTAGTGCAACCGTGAATCAGTGGAGCGTAAACAATGTAAGAGTGCCCTACTACCCAGCCCACATCAGATGCCGCCCAAAAGACGCCATCTTGAGGAATGTTATAGATTGCGCTCATGGAGTACTTCATCGCGACAGCATGGCCACCGTTATCACGCACAACGCCTTTCGGCTTACCTGTCGTACCCGATGTATAAAGTATGTAGAGCGGATCGGTTGCTAACACCGGAACACAACCATGTGGCAGCGCTTGGTTGTACTCTCGCTGCCAATCTAAGTCTCTATCTTGGTTTAGCTCAGCGTCGCACTCTGGACGTTGGAAAACAAACACTTTCTCAGGCTTCCAACGGCTGTCCATAATGGCTTTGTCTACCATTGGTTTGTATGGAATGACTTTGTTGATCTCAATCCCGCACGACGCAGTCATGATCACTTTCGGCTCTGCATCTTCAATTCGTACAGCAAGCTCATTAGGTGCAAAACCACCGAATACTACGGAATGAATCGCCCCCAAACGCGCGCAGGCAAGCATCGCCATTGCGGCTTCTGGGATCATCGGCATATAAATAACGACTCGGTCGCCTTTTTCAACACCTTGAGCAGACAGCATGCCAGCAATTTTTGCTACTTGGTCACGTAGATCGCTATAGGTGTACGTGGCTTTACGACCTGTCACTGGCGAGTCATAAATGAGTGCAGTATTATCACCGCGTCCTTGCTCGCAATGGTAATCTAATGCTAACCAGCACGTATTCATTACACCATCTGGAAACCAACGTTCTATGCCGTTTTCATCAGATTTCAAGATAGTTTTAGGAGATTCGAACCAATCGATATTCTCCGCTTGAGCGCGCCAAAAACTCTCCGGTTCATTCTTCGCCCATAAGTATTCTTTTTCGTATGAAGACATATTGCTTCCTCCAGTATGTCCTGACATTGCTCTCGTTCTACTCAAAGATCGCTCTTTTAATCCAAAGATCGTCTCTTTTAATCGAAGACATAGAAGGGTACACGCACAAATCCCTCCATCAGTATTCTCGCACTTCGGCTCATAATGGCTTTTTGCACCACCCAGCCCTGCTCAGTTTGCTTCGCTTGTGCCCCAACTTTTAACGTTCCTGACGGGTGACCAAAAGTCACGGACTCTTTTTCACCGCCACCAGCGGCTAAATTCACTAACGTTCCGGGCACACACGCAGCAGAAGCGATAGCAACGGCTGCTGTTCCCATCATTGCATGATGTAGCTTGCCCATCGACAGCGCGCGAACGAGCACATCAATATCCGACTCATTAACGGCTTTACCACTTGAAGACAGGTAACTTTTCGGTTTAGAAACAAACGCTATTTTCGGCGTATGTTGGCGTGTTTGAGCTTCTTCTAAATCAGAAATCAGGCCCATTTTTAACGCGCCATATGCACGGATGGATTCGAACATCGCTAATGCTGTGTCATCGTTGTTGATATCGTCTTGCAGCTCTGTGCCCTGATATCCTATCGATTCAGCATCAATAAAAATGGTTGGTATGCCCGCGTTAATAAAGGTCGCGTTGAACGTACCCACATCCGGCACCACCAAATCATCAACTAAGTTACCCGTTGGGAACATACTTCCTTCGCCATCGGAAGGATCAACAAAATCCACTTGAATTTCTGCCGCTGGAAACGTGACACCATCGAGTTCAAACTCTCCGGTTTCTTGGACGAAACCATTGACGATTGGCACGTGAATCAAAATCGTTTTGCTTATGTTCACTTGCCAAACACGCACCGTCACAATTCCATTTTCTGGAATGCGGTCTTGTGGAATCAGCCCAGCATGAATGGCGAAGGGACCAACTGCCGCAGACAAGTTGCCGCAGTTACCACTCCAATCGACGAATGGTTTGTCGATCGACACTTGACCAAATAAGTAGTCAACATCGTGATCGGCTCTGCTGCTGCGCGAAACAATCACTGTTTTACTGGTGCTTGACGTCGCGCCCCCCATGCCATCAATTTGCTTCGCGTAAGGATCAGGGCTGCCAATAACGCGTAGCAACAGTTTGTCACGTGCGGCTCCAGCCACTTGCGCTTCTTGAGGTAAATCCTCTAGGTTGAAAAAGACACCTTTACTCGTGCCGCCACGCATGTACGTCGCGGGCACTTTTATTTGGCTTGTTTGATTCGGAGTATTATTTGACATACGCACTCCTTATTGTGCCAAGAAATCTTGCGCGAAACGCTGCAGAACACCGCCCGCATTGTACACGTGAACTTCGTCAGCGGTATCTAAGCGACAAGTAACCGGAACATCGACTTTATCGCCGTTGCTGCGTGTGATAACCAGCGCTAAATCAGCGCCCGGCTTGATTTCTCCAACCACGTCGTAAAGTTCCGTACCATCCAGCTCTAGCGTATTGCGGTTAACGCCCGACTTAAATTGCAGTGGTAGTACGCCCATGCCAACCAAGTTAGTACGGTGAATACGCTCAAAGCCTTCAGCAACAATGGCTTCTACGCCTGCCAGTCGAACGCCTTTTGCTGCCCAGTCACGGGATGACCCCTGACCGTAATCCGCGCCAGCCACCACGATCAATGGTTGTTTACGATTCATGTAGGTTTCAATCGCTTCCCACATACGAACCACCTGCCCTTCTGGCTCTACACGAGCCAGAGATCCCTGCACGACTTCGCCGTTTTCCTTCACCATTTCATTGAACAACTTTGGGTTAGCGAAGGTCGCGCGTTGCGCCGTTAAGTGGTCACCACGGTGAGTCGCGTAAGAGTTGAAATCTTCTTCTGGCACACCCATTTTCGCTAAGTATTCACCTGCTGCGCTGCTTCCAAGAATCGCGTTGGATGGTGATAAGTGATCAGTGGTGATGTTGTCGCCCAGAATCGCCAATGGACGCATACCAGACAATGTTCTTTCTCCCGCTAGCGCACCTTCCCAGTACGGTGGTCGGCGGATGTAGGTACTCATCGGACGCCAGTCGTACAGCGGGTTGGGATTTTGCTCTTGATCATTCAGCTTAAACATCTGAATGTAAACTTGCTTAAACTGCTCAGGTTTAACATGAGTACCGACAACTGCATCGATCTCTTCATCGCTTGGCCACAAATCATTGAGATAAATTGGTTTGCCGTTTTGGTCCGTGCCAAGCGCATCGCGCTCGATATCAAAACGAATTGTACCGGCTAGTGCATAAGCGACAACCAATGGTGGTGAAGCCAAGAAAGCTTGTTTGGCGTACGGATGGATTCGGCCATCAAAGTTACGGTTACCAGAAAGCACCGCTGTCGCATATAAATCACGGTCGATGATCTCTTGTTGGATTTTTGGATCCAGCGCACCACTCATACCGTTACAAGTTGTACATGCGTAACCAACAATGCCAAAGCCAAGCTTCTCTAGCTCTGGTAACAAGCCCGCTTCTTCCAGATACAAGCGTGCAACTTTAGAACCCGGAGCAAAAGACGATTTCACCCAAGGTTTACGTACAAGACCAAGTTCGTTGGCTTTCTTCGCGACAAGGCCAGCAGCAACCACGTTTCTTGGGTTACTGGTATTCGTACATGAGGTAATAGCAGCGATGATCACTGCACCATCTGGCAACTCGCCTTCTTTCTCTTCCCACGCTCCAGAAATACCGCGCTGTGCCAACTCAGAAGTTGGTAAACGACGATGAGGGTTTGACGGACCAGCCAAGTTACGGCTAACTGATGATAAATCGAACTCAAGTACGCGCTCGTAAACGGCGCTATCAAGATCGTCTGCCCAAAGACCGGTTTGTTTTGCGTAATTTTCTACTAGAGCAACTTGTTCTTCATCTCGACCAGTTAGTTTCAAGTAATTGATGGTCTGCTCATCAATATAAAACATGCCAGCTGTTGCGCCGTATTCTGGTGTCATGTTTGAAATCGTTGCGCGGTCTCCGATCGTTAGATCACGTGCGCCTTCTCCGAAGAATTCAAGATATGAAGATACCACACGCTCATTACGCAGAAACTCAGTAATCGCGAGGACAATATCCGTTGCGGTAATGCCCGGTTGACGTTTACCCGTCAGTTTGACACCGACAATATCTGGTAGACGCATCATTGATGGTCGGCCAAGCATGACGGTTTCTGCTTCCAGACCACCGACACCTATCGCAATAACACCAAGAGCGTCTACGTGAGGTGTGTGACTGTCCGTACCCACACAGGTGTCTGGGTAGGCAATGCCCTGCTTTGCTTGTACCACAGGAGACATTTTTTCCAAGTTGATTTGATGCATGATGCCATTCCCAGCTGGAATCACGCTGACGTTTTCAAACGCTGTTTTGCACCACTCGATAAAGTGGAATCGGTCTTCATTGCGGCGCTCTTCAATCGCGCGGTTTTTGTCGAAGGCATTAGGGTCAAAGCCCGCATGTTCAACCGCTAAAGAGTGGTCAACGATCAATTGTGTCTCAACCACTGGGTTCACTTTTGCAGGATCGCCGCCCTGATCTGAAATGGCATCGCGCAGACCCGCTAAATCGACTAGAGCGGTCTGACCAAGAATGTCATGACAAACAACGCGTGCTGGATACCAAGGAAAATCAAGATCGCGTTTGCGTTCAATTAACTGTTTCAGGCTATCTGTCAATGTGTTCGGGTCACAGCGACGGACCAGTTGCTCAGCTAGCACGCGAGAGGTATAAGGGAGTGTTTCATAGGCTCCAGGAGAAATGGCATTGACGGCTTCGCGTGCATCAAAATAATCCAGTTGAGTTCCCGGAAGCGGCTTACGATATTGGGTATTAATATTTGTATTCATGGTTTGCTTCCATTCAGTCTTTACATCTTACCTTCATCAAGGTTTTCCATTGCTCCAGAAACACAGTGATGAGAGGTTCTCCTTCCTCTGTTAGAGAGAATGACAAAGGAAGGAGGTGGTCAACCAAAGCATATAATGCCCTCGTTGACCTTCGCGCTAGCGATTCTCGATAGGCACCCATTCTTGATGATCTGGGCCCGTGTAATCAGCACTTGGGCGAATAATACGGTTATTGGCACGCTGTTCATAAACGTGTGCAGCCCAGCCCGTTAAACGACTCATCACAAAGATTGGGGTAAATAGTTTGGTTGGAATGTCCATGAAGTGGTAAGCCGATGCATGGAAGAAGTCCGCATTACAGAACAGACCTTTCTCTCGCTTCATCACTGATTCAACACGCTCAGAAACCGCATATAGATGTGTATCACCAACTTGCTTCGATAACTCTTTGGACCAGCGTTTTATTAAGGCGTTGCGAGGGTCACTTTCACGATAAATCGCATGACCAAAGCCCATGATCTTGTCTTTATTGGCTAGCATTTTCATGATGTTCGCTTCCGCCTCGTCGGGCGTTTGCCAATCTTCAATCATTTCCATCGCCGCTTCGTTCGCACCTCCGTGAAGTGGTCCACGAAGCGTACCGATTGCTGCCGTGATACAAGAATGGATGTCTGACAACGTTGATGCACAAACGCGTGCTGCGAATGTAGAAGCATTAAACTCATGTTCAGCATAAAGAATAAGCGAGCAATGCATCACTTGTTTGTGCAGCGCAGATGGCGCTTTGTCTGTAAGTAATCGCAAAAAGTAACCACCGATGCAATCTTCAGTCTGATCCTCGGTGTTGATACGCACGCCATCATGACTAAAGCGGTACCAGTAACAGATGATGGCAGGGAACAAGGCTAGCATACGTTCGGTTGCTTTCAGTTGCTCCTCGAAGCTCATTTCCTGCTCTAGGTTACCCAATACAGAACAACCCGTGCGCATTACGTCCATTGGGTGTGCGCTTGCAGGAATCAACTCTAAAGCTTGTTTTAGCTCGGCTGGCAAACCTCTAAAGCTGAGTAGGTGTGTCTTGTACGCATCAAGTTCTTGTTGATTCGGCAAGTGACCGCGTAACAGAAGGTGAGCCACTTCTTCAAACTGTGCGTTGTTCGCAAGATCAGTAATATCGTATCCACGATAAGTTAAACCAGTTCCCGTTTTTCCGACAGTACATAAAGCTGTGCTTCCTGCGCTTTGACCACGAAGGCCTGCGCCACCTAATTCTGCTTTCTTTTCTGCAGTTTGAGACATTGTTTGAACTCCTTTTCTGTCTGACTTTTCCCTCTCTGGGGTGTTTTTAGCCAAACGAATTTCACGTTATTAGATGAGATAAATTCCGATTATCTTTTTCTTGGGCTTCCGTTTATTTTTGCTTTTCCCCGCTATTTCCCTTCAGAGAATAACTGGTCAAGTTTGTCTTCGTAGTCGTGGTAATTCAGGTGCTGATACAACTCTTTACGTGTTTGCATCGAATCAACCAGTGCTTCCTGATTACCCACTTCTAGCAAATGTTTGTAGACCGTTTCAGCAGCTTTGTTCATGGCACGGAACGCACTTAATGGGTAAAGCACCATATCGACTTTCGCTTTTGCAAGCTCATCGCAGCCGTACAGTGGCGTTGCGCCGAACTCGGTAATGTTGGCCAGAATAGGAACGAGCTTTCCAGTTGCTTGCTCAAGTGCGTTTGAGAACTGAAGGTACTGATCCAGCTTGGTCATCGCTTCTGGGAAGATCATGTCTGCGCCAGCTTCCACACACGCAATCGCACGCTCGATTGCGCTGTCCATGCCTTCAACAGCTAGCGCGTCTGTACGAGCCATAATCACGAAACTTTCATCATTGCGTGCATCAACCGCGGCTTTTACACGATCAACCATCTCTTGCTGGCTGACTATTGCTTTGTTCGGACGATGACCACAACGTTTCTGTGCGACTTGGTCTTCCATGTGCACCGCTGCCGCGCCCGCTTTTTCCATCGCTTTGATCGTGCGAGCAATGTTAAATGCACCGCCAAAGCCCGTGTCGATATCAACCAAAAGAGGCAAATCACATGCGTTAGTGATGCGGTCAACGTCAACCAAAACGTCGTTTAATGTTGTGATACCGAGATCCGGCAATCCGTATGACGCATTTGCGATACCGCCACCAGACAAGTAAATCGCTTGGTGACCCAAGTTTTTTGCCATCATGGCGCAATACGGGTTTATAGTGCCGACAATTTGTAGTGGATTATTTTGTTCAATGGCGAGTCTGAATTTCGCTCCCGGTGTTAAGCTCATGACGAATTCCTTCTAGTCTTTGTCTAAACTTTCTGTATGTATAATTTGAGATTGGATGAGCTTTCGACTTCCTGATATGTGTCTTCTCATCAACATTTCTGCAAGCTCTTCATCGCGATTGCGAATGGCTTCCAAAATGAATTTGTGTTCGGTGAGCGCCTCATTCGGGCGAGATTGCGCACGTGGCGACTGGTAACGATACATCCGTAATAAGTGATAGAGTTCATCACACAGCAGAGATATTAACTTACTGTTTCTGCTCGCTTGGATGATGCGATAGTGAAAATCAAAGTCACCATGTTGATGGAAGTAAGACGCGCCTTCCATTTGGTCTATATGCTTGGAATGTGTCGACAATAGCATTTCCAAGCTTAAGAGCTCTTCTTGCGTAATGTGTCGCGCAGCTAACCTTGCCGCCATGCCTTCCAATGCTTCTCGAACGGCATAAAGTTCTATCAGCTTTTCCGGAGAAAAAGTGGTCACTCTAGCCCCAACATGAGGAATTCGCTCGATGAGCCCTAGCCCCTCTAAGCGCATCAATGCTTCACGCAAAGGCCCACGACTGACTTGATATTTCTTTGCTAGCTCAGGCTCTGATATCTTATGGCCAGGCTTCACGTCGCCATTAACAATGACTTCAATGAGTGTTTCGGTCAGCGTTTCGGATTTGGTGTGTTCTTTCTCAGAACCCAGCACTTTATAACGAGCTTTCAACTCAGAGTTCATATTCAGATACTCTTGTTACCGACATCGAAATGTCTACAATTTCTTAACCTGAATATAAAGTAGTCGATCAAAGTGTCGACAATCAAGTAAATTGTCGACAATTTAGACTAAGGTCGTAATTTAAATTGGCCTAAAATGCCTATTAAGTGCCGTTTTTAGCAGAAATAAAGAATGGGGAACTCATATTGTCGACAACTTGTAAACCTTTAAGCTTATGATCTAAAAACTAAAAGCTCAGCTGTCGAACAATAATCGGATAAAAAACTATTCTTTAGGTACAAATTGATCAAAGACTTGTTGCGAAGTCATCTTTTGTGAAGCGGAATTGAGGTCATAATAAGCTGGCTTTTCATCGGTAAAAATCTCTAAAGTGAGTTTGAAATCTGGGTTATCGAACAAACCAGCGGAAAGAATGTACTCACCTGTCGGCAACAAATGATAGAAAAGGTTTGTGCCGCATTCGCCACAAAAACCTCTCACCGCCCAGTCTGACGACTGATAACGTTTAGGTTCGCCACCTTTAAACGTCACGTTAGGCCCACAATGCACCGCATGAAGTGCGCCACTCGACCATTTTCGACACATAGAGCAATGGCACAGGCTAACCTCATTTTTAACCTCAGCGACGACTTCAATTGCGCCGCACAAACACGTCCCTTTCATTCTCTTTTCCTCGTTCATTTTCCGTCATTTTATTATGGCCTACCAAAGCGTAAAGCCGCGTGACCTAACACCAACTTCTCGTCGTGAACTTTATGAACAAAATAACCGAAATGCTCAATATTCTCTTTATATCTCTTTTACAGACAGATATTTAACACTTAATTAACCTTTACACCAAGTTCAGCTTTAACGCTTACAAGGCATAACAACTGAGCAAAAACAATAAGGCTCAACTAAATAGAGTCGCCAACATAAGGAACGTGAACATGTTAAAGGTACTCAAACCAACGCTCGCCGCTTCAATCATCGCAGCTTCATTTTCATTCAACGCTCTTGCTGCAGATATTGAAAAAATGCACTTTCTTATCCCTGGAGGTGCCGGTGGCGGTTGGGACATGACCGCCCGAGGTACTGGTGATGTATTAATAAAGTCGGACATCGTCGAAACCGTATCATTTCAAAACCTATCTGGTGGTGGCGGTGGCAAAGCAATCGCACATTTGATTGAAACGGCTGATCGTCAAGAAGATACACTCATGGTGAACTCAACACCGATCGTCGTTCGCTCGCTCAGTGGGATCTTCCCACAATCTTTCCGCGACTTGACTCCTGTTGCCGCAACGGTTGCCGATTATGGCGCCATTGTTACATCAGCCGATTCTCCTTACAGCTCTTGGGAAGATGTCGTTAAAGCTTTTAAAGAAAACCCACGTAAGGTGAAGGTTGCTGGTGGCTCTGCTCGTGGTTCTATGGATCATTTGGTTATAGCAGCAGCTTTCAAAGGTGAAGGTTTTGATGCGCGTAAAGTTCGTTACATTGCCTATGATGCAGGTGGAAAAGCCATGGCAGCCCTACTTTCAGGCGAAACACAACTGCTCTCTACAGGGCTAGGTGAAGTACTCGAAATGTCTAAGTCTGGGCAAGTGAAAGTGTTAGCGATTACAGCACCAAAACGTTTAGAAGCTGCGCCTAACATTCCAACTCTCACCGAATATGGTAATGAAACTGTCTTTGCTAACTGGCGTGGATTCTTTGCAGCACCAGGCACAAGCCAAGAAAAGCTAGATGAATGGAATGCCGCATTTACTAAAATGTATAACACCGACGAATGGCAAGTCGTTCGAGACCGCAATGGTTGGATCGACAACTATAAAGCGGATAAAGCATTCTTCGCGTTTCTTGAAGATCAAGAGCAACAGATGGGTGACTTAATGCGCGAGTTAGGCTTCCTGAAGTAACAATCGAATTGGGGTCCCTCAGATACCAACCTCAATGAATAACGTAGGTTGGTATTTCCCCATTGTATTTGCACTCTAAGTTTCACCGCATATGGACATTGTCGACAATCGGCATGCACACTCCTTTGTTTATATACCCAAAGCGGCTCGACTAGCAGCGAAATGCTTAATTGTTAATGGTTTAGTTTATTCATTGACGTCCATATGCGGTCTTTTTTACTTTTGTTAGGAGTTGAATATGCCTCGTTCAACCAACTTTTTCACCAAAGAGTACTTGCTCTGTCGTGACCGCGTCGGCGCAATGATCTTTCTACTCTTCTGTCTTTGCTACGGTTATCAAACCTCGCAGATTCCATTGTTTCCAGGTGATGAGTATGAACCATTCACCGCACGTACTCTGCCAACCATCCTGACTTACGTTGGTGTCGGCCTTTCTTTGCTGTTGCTGGTGACAGGACAACCAGATAAAAAAAGTGGCGCAGTGCTGACCTTCAATTGGAAGTTACTGATTGCCTTTTTAATTTTAATGGCACTCTACGGCGTGGGCCTGACTTATCTAGGTTTTGTGATAGCTACTGGCTTCTTTTTATTGGCTGGCTTTTATCTGCTCGGGGAAAGACGTAAACCCGTTCTGTTTGGCGCGTCGTTTCCATTCGTGATCGCGTTCTACTTATTACTCACTCAAGGTTTGGACATCTATCTCGAACCGGGTTTGATTTTCACCATCTGGTAGTCAAAGAAAGGACTGAATTATGTTAGATGGAATTCTACAAGGTTTATCCACCGCAGTAATGCCAATGAACATTATGATGGTGATCGTGGGTTGCTTCGTCGGTACATTTATCGGCATGTTACCTGGACTTGGGCCGATCTCAGCCATTGCTTTGATGATCCCAATTACTTATGGCCTAGAGCCCTCCTCGGGCCTTATTTTGATGGCGGGTGTTTATTACGGTGCGGTATTTGGTGGTTCTACATCGTCGATTTTAATTAACGCACCGGGTTGTTCTTCAACCGTGGTCACAGCATTTGACGGCTACCCAATGGCCCAAAAAGGCCAAGCAGGTAAAGCATTAGCTTTGGCAGCTTATTCGTCTTTCACTGGCGGTACGCTATCTGCCATTATGTTGCTTGTTGCCGCACCAGCATTGGCTAGCGTCTCCCTTAGCTTCCAATCGTCGGACTATTTTGCGTTGATGCTACTTGGGTTATCAGCAGTCGCGGCTTTTGCGGGGAAAGGTCAGGTAATCAAAGCGTGGATGATGACCATTCTTGGTTTGATGCTATCTACAGTTGGAATCGATAAAGGCGTAGGCGTTGAACGCTTTACCTTCGGTTTAACGGATTTAATGGATGGCTTTAGCTTCTTGTTGCTTGCAATGGCGACATTCGCACTGGGTGAAACATTGATGGGCATTCTTAAACCATCAAAAGACACCAGCGATGAAGAACAAGAAAAGCTGAGCAACATTGGCTCAATGAAAGTGACCAAGGAAGAAATCAAAGATGTTGCGCCTGTTTCAATTCGCTCTTCAATATTAGGTTTCTTCACTGGCGTTCTTCCTGGCGCAGGGGCAACCATTGCTGCTTTTTTAAGCTATGGTATGGAGCGCAACCTCGCACCTAAAGAGAAAAAGGATGAGTTCGGTAAAGGCAGTATCCGTGGCTTGGTTGCGCCAGAGTCTGCGAACAATGCAGCATCTAGTGGTTCATTTGTACCGCTATTAACGCTTGGTATTCCGGGGTCTGGTACAACAGCAATAATGCTCGGCGCTCTGATCGCTTATGGTATTCAACCTGGCCCTCGCCTGTTTGTTGAACACCCAGATGTGTTCTGGTCAGTGATCATTTCCATGTACTTCGGCAACATCGTACTTGTGATCCTGAACTTACCGTTGATTCCGTATATTTCAAAGCTTTTGGCGGTTCCAAGAACGGTGCTTCTACCGATGATTTTATTCTTCTCAATCACCGGGGTTTATTTGGTCTCCTTTAACACTATGGATGTGTTCGTGATGCTGATTGTTGCTATGGCTGCCATTGCACTTCGGCTCGCTAACTTCCCGCTCGCACCTTTATTGCTGGGCTTCATCCTTGGAGGATTAATGGAAGAGAACTTACGCCGCGCATTAATGATTTCAGATGGAGAACTGAGTTTCCTATGGGAGCGTCCTATTACCCTTACCTTTACTGTTTTAGCTGTATTGGTATTGGCAAGTCCACTAATCGTAAAGCTGATTCAAAAGTTTAAAGCACAGCCAGTCAGCGTTGAGCAGTAATCGCTGTCTCTTTCAACCTAGATAAAGCCATCCATCGTGATGGCTTTATCTTCCCCCTTCCAAATCGTTCGCTTGTTGTACAGATGGTATTGACAAATCACTGTCGTTATATGAAGGTGATTGTATGAACACACACTTAGCGCAACTTAACCAACGAATTATCATCATTCCATAGGAATGGTGGGATTTTTTGATGCGCTCAGTATTTATCGAACCCACCCATAGCGGTGGGTTTTCTGTCTCTACCGTATGGGAAAAGCTCTCTTGGAGGCGGTCACAATGCAAAAAATAGCAGTTTTTGGTAAACCCGGCAGTGGAAAATCGACGGTAAGTAAAGCAATCGCGTCTGCTACCGGTCTTCCTCTTCATCAATTAGATTCAATAGTCTATAAACCAAACGGTGATCCCGTTGAGCGTAGCGTTTTTGATGAAGCCCATAGCAATATACTAAGCTCAGATCGTTGGATTATAGATGGCCTTGGACCGATCAGCTCTTTCAACGCTCGTTTAGATGCAGCCGATACTCTCATTTATATTGATCTACCATACTCAGTAAGCTATTGGTTTGTGACGAAACGTCTCCTTAAAGGACTATTCATTAAACCTGAAGGTTGGCCTGATGGTAGTTCGGTACTGAAAGGAACGTTACAAAGCTACAAAGTTCTTCAGCAATGCCCCGCATTCTGGAATGATGACTTTATGTCTCGCCTCAAGGGGTACTCTCAAACTAAAGCCGTTCATGTCATCAAAAACGTTACAGAACTGAACAATTTTGTTTTAGAGCGGGTAAAGTAAACCTCATATCAGAACATTAGAGCATGTGGGTTAGATCATCTGAAGCTCTAACAATGAAAAAGAACATAACAAGGATTGCTTATGCTTTTAGAACTCGCACTTTTATTCGTTGCTGGCGTAATTGGTGGGATTATTAACTCCATAGCGGGAGGCGGAAGCTTTATTACTTTTCCGGCTCTATTGGCAGTTGGTGTTCCTCCTATTATGGCTAACGCAACAAACACGTATGCTTCATGTGCGGGTTACATTAGCGGAGCCGTCGGGTTCAGAGAAGAGATCATGAAGAACAAGCATGAACTGCTGTTCACAGTCTCATTCAGTTTAGTCGGCGGCGCTGTCGGAGCATATCTGTTGCTCAACACGCCAGAATCGCTATTTATGGAAGCTATCCCTTGGTTACTTTTATTTGCCACCGTGCTCTTTCTCACCGGTTCTCGTTTAACAATGCTAATCAAAACTGTCGCGAAAGAGCACAAACATGCTGGCATACTCGGAGCAATCGCGTTGGGTTTACTACTTGTTGGTGTCTCTGCTTACGGTGGTTTTTTCAACGCAGGTTTAGGGGTTATTGTTCTGAGCTATCTGGTAGTAGCTGGCCACCAAGACATTAATTTAATGAACGGTTTGAAATTGCTCGTATCTACGTGTGTTTCACTCATTGCTATCGTGATTTTTGTTGCCAATGGCTCCATTGACTGGCGCACAGGTAGTGTTGTTTTGGTCGGTACGTTGGTAGGTGGGTATCTTGCAGCTCGTGTATCTCGTCAACTGAATCCCAATCATGTTAAAGGGTTTGTTGCTCTTTCTTCTATTCTCATCACTATCTACTTTTTCATTGATGTTTATGTTTAAGCAAAACTTGTACAAGTGGATAACACTCCTACAAAAACGCCAGCGCGAAAGATTAATGCAGATGGCTTAACGATTTTTTGTGTCACTCCAGCGAGGTTAGGAATCTAATAGCACTACACTGAGCGGCTAATGAAACCATTTTGATCACAAAGTGCTCGGATGGAAGATCCTGTATCACGCTCCTTCGTCGCTGTACAGGATGACGAGAAATAGAAATATGCCACTCGCAGTTAAACGAGTGGCATTGTTCGAGAAAGATGGCGTTTTACATCAATAATAAGAGAAAGTAACGCTTACTTAATCAGCCCTACTTCTTTGTAGTATTTGAGCGCACCTGGGTGAAGAGGCGCAGATAAACCGTCTTTTACCATTTCCTCTTTATTCAAGTTTGCAAACGCTGGGTGGAGACGGCGGAAATCATCGAAGTTTTCAAATACCGCTTTAACCACGTTATAAACCACATCTTCTGGTACCGCAGTAGAAGAAACGAACGTCGCGCCCACACCAAAGGTTTGAACATCACTATCTGTGCCACGATACATACCACCCGGGACATTTGCGACACGATAGAAGCTGTTGTCTGCAACCAGTTTTTCTACATTAGGTCCAGCTACCGTTACGATATTACTATCACACGACGTAGTGGCTTCTTTAATCGCTCCACTTGGGTGACCAACGGTATAAATCATCGCATCAATTTTGTTATCACAAAGTGCTTTTGATTGCTCTGCTGCTTTTAACTCAGAGACAAGCTTAAAGTCGTCGTTACTCCAACCATACTGGTTCATTAGCACTTCCATAGTACCTCGCTGACCAGAACCAGGATTACCAATGTTAACGCGCTTACCTTTCAAATCATCAAAAGTTTTGATGTTCGCGTCTTTACGTGCAACGACAGTAAACGGTTCTGGATGAACGGAGAATACGGCGCGTAGCTCTTTAAAAGGCCCGCTTTCTTCAAACTTACTGGTTCCTTTGTAAGCATGATACTGCCAGTCTGATTGCGCGATACCGAGGTCCAATTCACCAGCACGAATAGTGTTGATGTTATAAATCGATCCCCCAGTACTTTCTACCGAACAACGGATACCGTGATCTTCTCGCGATTTGTTAACCAAGCGACAAATAGCGCCACCAGTCGGATAATAAACCCCTGTTACTCCACCGGTACCAATCGTGACAAACGTTTCCTCCGCAGACGCAGAAAAGCCTGTTGTGAGTGCAGCCAAAGAAGCCGCAAGTGCGATTTGCTTAAACTTAAACATTGAACATCCCTTTTACCTGTGTTGATGACCGTTTAAGTATAGCAACCGTTAACAATTTGATAACGTTTGAGTTCTCATCCTTGGAGGTTGATTTATAGATATATACTTTTTTATCAACTTAACCTGCTGATAAATAGCGTTTATACTTTTATCCCATAAAAAAAGCGTTGTATAAACAACGCTTTGTAGTTAGTGAAACGGATGGTTACACCGTTGGGACTGATGCTCGCCACGCTTGGTTCTGGCTATCTGAGATAGATCGGAACAAGTCACGTAGCTCTTTCAATAAGCCTTCTTGGAAACCAATGTTTTCATCGGCTTTCTGTTTGGCTGCTTGTGCGCGAGTCGCTTGTACTTCATCATCTTTGCTGCGCGCTTGCGCTTTGGTTTGCTCTACATTCGATGCTGAGTTTGCCATCTGGCCCAAAGCTTGAAGAATCGCGTTCTTCGCTTGGTTTGAGCTCATCAACTTATCGAACTTACGGCCACCACTTGTCAGCTGCGCTGTCGTGTCTGCGATATTGTCTTTCGCTAGTGAGTGCGCACGCTTAACCTGATCTTGCTGCGTTTTAGACAAGCTATTGTTATTTAATAACTCTTCTGCTTGATCGAAGCCAGCTTTTTGCGTTTTAAGTACATTATTGCTCGCCATTTCATTCTTGATTTCTTTCCCTGCTTTGAAAGAACCAAGGGCACCAATAATTGCGGTAGCACCCGCTAGTACACCCGAAACGACTGCCATCGCGATCATCGCGCTTGCCGAGTTGTTGAGTTCTGCCGCTTGGCTTTCTAAACTCGCGACGTTTGCTTCAACAGCAATTTCACGTTGTAGCACTTGCTGCTCACGGCTCAGCTTTGATACTTGATACAACAATGTTAATAGCGTCAACGATTGTGATACCGCATCTGATGGTGACTTGATCACCTCCTCACCGTTAAGCGCTTTCATCGTTGTGCTCATTAATGAGCTCACCGTCGGTGCAAGAGCGCTCATTAGGTTTGCAACAACTTGAGCTTGGTTACTCACTGTAGGAGCTTTAGGTGTCTCTAACTGGTAGCGTGCTGCACCAGAAACACCTGACTCACTTTGGCTTTTAACGGCGCCCGCTTCAAGCTTTGTTTCCGGCGCTTTTTCTGCTTTGTTGGTTTTAATGGTGTCGCCTAAACCGTATAGTTCACCACGACCCGTTCCGCCTACTTTATCTAGCATAATAAACTCCTTATACCGTTGCAGGACGGCTTAACACCGTTTGCATAGTTTCACTTTTCGCTTGAATCATTTGCATGATGAGACTCATCAGCTCTTGGAAGTCTTCCATCAACTTACCAATCTCTTCTTTGAGCTTATCAATGACAGCCTGGCTTAACGTCATTTTGGCTCGAAGGTCTGTGATATCAGCCTGAATCTCTGTCACGTGAGCATTGTTAGCAGCGTGGACACTGTCCGTTGCGCCTTTACCCACATTGACGGCAAGATCGACGGTTTCTGCGCCATAACGAATCGCTTTCGCTGTTGTTGTCGCAGCTTTTGTGCCCATATCCGCCACTTTCGCCATGTTTGCAGCGGCTTTCGTAGCGATTTCTGTGACCTTTTGAGCTACCTTACCAGCACCTTTTGCTGCAAGTTTCGCGATACCGCCAGCTGCTGCACCACCAAACGTCACAACAGCTCCAATAACCGCGACGGCGATTTCTAATGCCATTACGACTTTGTTTAGCACATCGACATTTATGCCCGCTTCTTTTAGCGCATCTTGAACGGCTGGCTCTTGCAGCGCCATGCTCACTGCTCCCATAACGCCACCAGCGATCATAAGTGCACCGGCTGCTGCACCAACACCCGTTGCCACCATTACGGCACCAACAACAATAGAAACCACCGCACTGATCCAACCAAAGATCTTCGCTGCTAAGCCTGATTTTTGGGCTTCTTTTGCAGCGGCTTCCGATTCTTTGATTTTGTCTTGGTTTTCCACCATCTCTTTTTCGTGCTTAGCTTTTGCGACCTTCACTTCCTGAATTTTCAGCTCGTTTTGAGCACTTTTCAGTTTATCCGTGATAGCAGCAAGCTCTACTTCAAAATCATCAGCAGATCCTGCGATGATTTTGACGGCAATCGAACCTGTTTGGTCTGCAACTGCATGGAGAGATTTTGCAATGGTATCGACGATCTTTTGCAGCTGTGCCATGGCTTTTAGCGTCAAATCATTCACTTTGTCACTAACAGCTGCGTTAGGTGCATCTAACTGAACTTTTACTTTTCCGGTGTTCAGTACATCTGCATCTTTACTCTTCACGTTTTCTACCGTCACAGAAGGCGTCGCTGTAGACGCCGTTTTCTGCACGTTATCTAACGTGGCTTGGCCAGATTCAGGGCTATAAACCTGTGTCTGGATGCGGTCAAGTGCAATAGAACTCATAGTCTAATTACTCCTTTTTATTTCTCACCGCTTCTAACATGATGCCTGCACGCTCATGCAAATCTGCATATTGTGATTTTCCGGCAGACATCTCCTTCGCGCTGT
Organism: Vibrio sp. Vb1755; assembly: GCF_033338635.1. Lineage (NCBI taxonomy): Bacteria > Pseudomonadati > Pseudomonadota > Gammaproteobacteria > Vibrionales > Vibrionaceae > Vibrio > Vibrio sp. Vb1755. Next base: position 62,136 of record NZ_JAWOTA010000008.1, read on the forward strand.
AAAACCCACTCTCTGCTTCTGTCAGTTGTTCCAGTTTAAGGTGACATTCAGCAGAGTGAAAAGGTGGGCGTGGATCATTTACGTCCACTAGCGCTGCGTAGCTGTAGGCGTCTATTGCCTGCAGATACTCACCCAACTCCTGACGAGCCGCGCCAAGGCCAATGAAAAATCGCGCCTGATAATGATCAAGCATGCTGAGTAATTGAAATACTTTCGCTGCTTGCTCAATCTTTCCCGATTGGAAAAAGTTGTAACCTACGGCATAAATGTGTTCGATGGTGTCCTGAGACACATCGTGCAACATTTTTAGCGTGCCTCCCTCTTCCAGAAAAGACAGCAGCTCTTCTGCTTGCATTTGAGATGGATCGGTCGCGTTTGTTTTAGTCATGGTTGGTTATCCTTAAATGGCTCGTAGGATTTCTTGTAAAATACTGTGGTACTTCTGAACAAACTTGTTCATCGCTTCAACGGTCGAGTTGTATTGAGAACTGGTGTCGTTCAGCTCAGTGGTTTTGATTTGCACTTCATCGTTAAGCAACTTGGATTTAGCACTGACAGAACTAGAAAAATTAGACAGCTTTTTCGACTTCTCTTCGTCTTGGTACGAAGCACCATCACCGATAGTAATACCTTGTGTTTGAAGGAAGTCTCGATGGTTTGTTATCTTATTATCCGTCAAATACTTGTACTCAGGTGAAGCTTCAAAATCCGTTTGATTGCTGTAGTTAAAGTCACTCGCTTTGAAGTTACTTTCTGGATATCCCGGTTTATAAACCCCATCAACACTTTGCGTAGAGTGAATTTTTGATTGCACAACACCAAAAACTTTAAGCTGTATTGTGAGATCCTCTAATGCCTCTTTCTGGTCATTACGTTTCTCTAAACGGTTAACACGACGCTCATTTAGTGCAAGCAGCACTTGCTCATCAAAACGGTCTCCAATGCTGGACTCAACAACGGCCAACAAATCACGAGCCGTTAGAGAGTGCTCTGCTCTCACCTCGCGATCCGCTTTCTCTTTATCGGTGATATTGAGTAGACGCTCTTTCAATGCCCCTAAGTTTTTGCGCAATGCCTCGTATCGCTCAGTAAATGAAGCCCCGGTAGATTCACCTTTTACTATTTTTTCAAACTGTAATCGGATATCTCGTTCGGTGTTTTCTTTGATCAAATTAACTTGAGCTGCCGTTATTTGTGTCTTTTGGACATCGGCTATCGCGCTGTCCTGGTAAAAGTCATCGATTTCTATATTTGTTAAACTCACCGCGAAGTTGGCGAACAGACTAGAAAGGGTCAAAGGCTCAGTTCCACCAATGACAGTATTAAGTGTTGCTTTTAGATTGTTCGTTCCACTCGCCTCACCATAAGCTGCGCTATATTGGCCTTTCACTTGAGCGGCCATTTCATCTAACGCTTCTTTAAGCTGCTGTTTAGAAATACCAGGAGTCCAGGTAATTCTGCTAGCTAGCGCACTTGCGTCATCGGTGCTTAAAGTAATACCAATGCCTTGAAAACTACTTTTTAATTGAGCTGAGACTTGAAGGGCGAAACTCTCTTTAGTCAACAGAAAGTCCGAGCTCTTCAGTTGCGCGAGATTAACGGAACCTAAGCTACTAAAGGCATTGCGAAGAAAAGAAATAGAAGCATCTCTCACTTCACGGGAGCCCATTTGATTAGCAAGCTCTGCAACAAAAAGAGAAATTTCTTTGGTGGCATTAGCCAGACCTGTCTCGGAGAGGTTGGCGATCTGCTCCGCTTGGTTACTCTGAGTGCCCAGATTAAATTGACTAACAAACTCAGTAGACAACGAGCTATCTACGTTTTCCGTCAGTAACTTACTAAACCAAGCCTGAAACTGATTTGATAGCGTTTGGTTTGTTTGAGCATTAAACTCGGCTGCGGTTAATTCGCCATCTGAGCTAGCACTTTGTAGCGACTTTATCCAAACAGATGCGGTGTCGGTCAATGATATACCAGCAAACGCGTTATTTTTCGCTTTTAGGTTTTCAAGTGTATCAACATAAAGCGCGATACTTTGTGATTCCGTTTGTCCCGAGATAGTTGGCAATGAAGAGATTATCGAGGCAAGTTGCTGAGTCTCTGCTTCACCCAGTACAGGGGTAAATGCCTCTATCAAGTTTTGTTGGAAAGTGGGTAATGGTGCACTACTCGCAGCTGTGTCTGTTGCTCCTGTCGTAGAGCCAGTCGTTTTCATATTCGTCATTTCCAAACCTCTAAATCATCATGCCGCGCATCACTGTGGGACGCTTTCTGCGTTTACCTGACGTACCTTGTAGCTGATTTTGTTGTTGCCGGCGGCGCTGGACTTCGTCTATTAGCTCTTGCTCTGCACGTTTCATGGTATCTACTGGCGCTTTTATGCCTCCAAGTAAAACATCCCCCGCAACAGGACCAACACCTAAGCCTTCCAATAGCTCGTTAAAAATATCGGTTCTGTCTTCAGCTTTTCTAATGGCAAGCTCAGCGTTCTCAATCGCATCGGTAAACGGTTGCTTCATCTTGATTCCTATCTTAAAGCGGGTCATCTCATCGGTGCTGTCAGTAACAGTCGTGAGTTTTTACTTTTTCAACTTTTTCAAAGGTCTATAATCTGCTAGGCGTAAACAGTACCAGCCGTCTAGCTCATCATGGCTTGCACCGCATGCTTTTAGATAGAACTGTGCCAATCGCTGGCTGCTCATGTTGCTACCACGTAACACATCGACGTTGCCGCGAATGACCCAATCGGAGGGATAAAGTTGAATGGCATGTTCAGCCAAGAGAAATAAGCCGGCAAAGGGGTTACTCAACCCCAATTTTGGACGAATGCGTTTCAGAAGAACGATGATGATTTCACCGTCCTCCACCCGAAAAACGAGCTCTAAGCCTTCAACTTCAATTCGATAACCAAGTTGAATTTCACTTTGTTGCCAAAAGTATGGCGTCACTTCGATCCCCGCTTGCGCCAGCGAGAGTATTAGTTTTGTTTTCATTACATCCCCACCCTTCCAAGTGGCTGAATATTGATTTGCTGGGTTAGTTCTTGAAATGACAAAACGGGCAGATCGTAGTATTCCGATTCAATAAGCTTTCGCACATATCGGCGTACATCCATAGACACAACTAGCACAGGTTTATTCGGCATGCGGCTTAAGTCACCAATGGTCTGTTTCACATCACTGACAAATTGTTGCGTTACTGACGGGTCTAACGCCAAGTAACTCCCTGCTGAGGTTTGACGAATACCGCTGCGTATTGTGTCTTCGAGACTTTGATCCAATAAGTAAGCGGGCAACATGTTTTGTCCGCTCGCGTATTTGTAGCAAATGTAACGTTTTAAGCTGGAACGAATGTACTCCGTCAGCTGTACAACATCTTTCTCTTTTTGGCCCCACTCAACCATGGCTTCCAAGATCACGCGAAGGTTTCGGATAGAAATGTCTTCAGAAACCAAGCGTTGCAAGATTTCCGTCATTTTTTGCAACGGAACAATACGCTGGGCCTCTTTGACTAGCTCCGAATAACTGCCTTCCATCTGCTCCAACAGATAACGCGTCTCCTGAATACCAATAAAGTCTTGCGCGTACTCCTTAAGAACATGAGACAAGTGGTACGTTAAAATTCTGTCGGGTGTGAGAAAACCTACATGACTGGCTACGAGTTTTTGCTCATAACTCTGTGCCACCCAAATGCTGGAAATACCAGGTAGAAAATCTTCATCTTGCTCATAAGGCACGCCTAATAAATCGATCTGTTCATTCCCTTCTGTCACCAAGAGTTGATCTTTAACAATTCGTCCTCGTGCAACCGGGACTTCTTGTAACTGAATTAAGTACTCGCCATTTTGCATCCCCTCGTTAAAGCGCAGGTGGATGCCTGGGAAAGGCACGCCTAGGTCGAGATATAGTGCGCGTCTAACCCTTGCTAGCTCTTCATTTAATGCGACCGCTTCCAAGCTTTCCTGAAGGCTCGCGTCAAGATCAATCAACAGCGGGACTGTCATGGCGAACTCTTCTTGCTCACCTAACTTACCTTTACTGTTTCTAGAAGGCGTGGGTTTGCTTGGCTTCGCTGCTGGCGATCCGGCTCCTTGCGAAACAAAGCTTGATAAGTCGGTGCTATCTGATTCCGCTTGTTTTTTCTGTTGATAGAAAAGGAAGAAACCACCACCACCAACCACGGCGGCCAAGACCAGAAAAGTGATTTTTGGAAACCCAGGAATGAGTGCGAACAGCACCAAAAGCACACCACCAATAAGAAGTGCTCGTGGCTGAGCAATCACCTGCCCACCAATATCCGATCCAAGATCAGAAGAGTCTTCATGAGAAACACGCGTCACGATAATACCGGCGGTAATCGCGATAAAAAGTGCCGGGATCTGCGATACCAAACCATCGCCAACGGTCAAAATCGCAAACAACTCAAGTGCTTCAGAAGCACTCATGCCTTTTTGCGTTACCCCGATCGTGACACCACCTAAGATGTTGACCACAATGATGACCAGACCCGCAATGGAGTCGCCTTTAACGAACTTCATCGCGCCATCCATCGAGCCATACATTTGGCTTTCTTTTTCAATCAGTGATCGTCGGTGCCTAGCTTCGTGTACGTCAATTACTCCGGCACGCATGTCACCGTCAATACTCATCTGCTTACCAGGCATCGCATCGAGTGAGAAGCGCGCACTAACTTCTGCTACCCTCTCTGAGCCTTTGGTGATCACCATAAACTGAACAATGGTAATGATCAGGAACACAACGATACCGACCACTAAGTTACCGCCCACAACGAAGTTACCGAATGTATAAACGATTTGACCAGCATCGCCTTGTAGCAAGATCAAGCGGGTTGTCGTGATAGATAAAGACAGACGAAACAATGTCGTGATCAATAGCACCGCAGGAAATGCAGAGAACTCAAGTGGCGTGGTGATGTAAATCGCTAACATAAGCAGCACCACCGCAATGCTCATGTTGGTGCCAATCAGCACATCCACCAGTGCGGTAGGAAGTGGCAATATCATCATAAAGACGATCGCGAGTAACATCACCGCAAGCATGATGTCTTTTCGTTGCCCTACTTTGTTTAGAATATCGATCAACTTATTCATGTGATTCACTATTTAAAGATTGCAGATAGCGTCGGTGCGCTTGGCGTGCCCCATCGACGTCATTTTGTTTCCAACGCGCTTGGCTTAAACAAAACCAGAGTCCTGCCGAGTCAGGATGAAGGTCGGATTTTAATAAGTGCTCACACACCTCAATCGCCCGGGTATATCGACCACTTTGTAAACACGCCACAGCAAGTGTTTGCATCGCCTCTTTGTGCTGCGGTTCTATTTCTAGAACCGCATCGAGAATAGAAATGGCATGCTCTGGCTTTTGGTATTGAACTTGTAGCGCAGCGTGAACAAGTAAGAGTTCAATGTCTTTGGATCTCAACATGTTGGTTAGACCTGGATAAGGAGATTGAGCGCCATAGTGAGGTAACGCTGATCAAGTTGTGTACTTTGTAGCGTTTCAGATGCTTTGATAAAAGAAGCGGAGCCTGAGTCCTGTGCAAGAACTTGCAGCTGAGCCAACGTTTCATCAAATTGTTGACGGTATTTTTCTGGACGCAACAACTCTGAATGCAGCAGCTTGGGCTTAGTTAACGCGATGAGATATTGGTCTGAAGGCCGGAGGTCATAGAGCTTCTCTAAATGTGTAGCGACCGCCTGACCATCAGGAAGCAGTTGAAATCGCTCTGGGAAATCGGCCTTAACTTCACTATGAGTAACATGCGTAAAGGCTTCGATGCCTACGTTTAAAGTGCTGACTCGAGTCATGAGCCTGCCACATCGTTATGTAGACGAGCCAAAAGCGTAAACGCTTGCTCTAAGGTCGGAAGTGTTACTTCTTCTCCTTTTAGCCTTGCTGAAAAAACCAGAGTTTGCTCATCTAACAAGCCGGTTTTAATTTCGAAAGGCCAGCCTTGATCGGCATGACACAAACACAGTGCACTTTGAATCATGTCACTGGTTTGATGCCAAGATAACGCTCGAGACAACATCAAGAATAACTGCTCACCCTGTCGCTCAATATGCAGCGTACCACTTTGCTCAAAATCCAGCTGCACCCGTCCAGCTGATGAGAAATCGACGGCATCGAGCCCCATTCCTCGGCAAAATTCATCGACGGATGCATCAATCCAACTCATCTTCCCACGCTTCCTCTTCTTCTATATCAATGGCTTCGTCTAGCGCCTTTTGTACCGCTTGGATTAAATTCTGTCGTTGTTCTTCATCGGCGAATACGTCAATTGGGATTGCGCGAACTAACTTATGGAACTCTCGAAAAAAATCGATTGTTTGTTCTACCGCCGTCAATTCCATTGCGTTGGCGACTTTCCATATCTCATCACTGCTTACCCATCGCTGCTCTACCAACGCAATCACATCAGCCATCAAATTAGAAACTTGATAAGCCATAATTCGTCCTTTCCGGTTTAAACATTTGGAACAGCTGACTCACACGATCTTGCAACGTATTTAGAGTTTTGAGTTTTTGCATATCGGACATCAACCACTGCAACTTAACCGAATCGATACTGCTACCTTGAACACTAAGATCTGCACTCATGCCTTGCAGCATAAAGTCAACAGCGGTCGATACCTCCTGCTCACCAAAGCGCGCCACAACATCTTGATAAGCCGCGCCGAGCCCTTGATAACTATGAACGGTATCGCGGTAGAAGCCGCGCAGCTGATGCAAAGAGCTAAACTCTTGCTCTTGGCTGTATTCATCAGCAAAATTTGAGACACGGATTTCCGTATCAATTTGAGACCATGTATCTGGGTTTTGCTCGATTCTTAGAAGTGCTTGGTCAATCAGCGCTAGTAGGTGTTTACTTTCTGGACTCGCACTCAAAAACTTTTTCACGGCTTTTAACGCAAGGTATTGATGGCTTTTCTCCTCTGAAAATCCATTCAAATAAGCTTGCAATTGAGCGATGGTCGAGATATTCCCTCCCGCCATTTTTGTAGCCAAATCTTTGATCTTTTGGTTCTTTTCAAGATCAGGGACTTTTCGCAGATAGTCAGAAACGAGTTCGTGCGCTTCATTAACTCGAACGCCACTGTCTTTCACTTTGCGCTTGGTCAGATCTTTCTCTGCTTTTTCGGAACCGAGTGAAGTGAGTTCTTCCATCGCATCAAAAAGTGATTGTGTGGCATTGTGAACACGGACGGTTTCACCGCGATAATTGCCTTTTTGTGAAACGTCGGGGCGAGACGATTCCAACCCGTTTTGGATAGACGCATCAAACTTTGGATTTGTTGCGATATGATTGTTGATAATACTCATTCACTTGCACTCCTTCCGCACAATACAGGCGAATTATAGGAAGTGCGCTTTTTTGAAGCTGTCAAAATCAGACGTGTTTTTTTAGTGCGCTTTCAGTTTTCTAAAAACTCCCGACTGATATTCACTATAAATTGATTCTTATACTTTCTATTCTCTCAGCATCAATCATTGCGCATATTTTTACCTTGAACGATTTCTCATACATCACTGATATCCAACAATCTGCGATTAAACACACGCGTTTGATCCAAATTCGCGGGCGCGTTACACAAGTCACCGGCACCATTATCAAAGCTGTCGTCCCTGGCGTTCGTGTAGGTGAACTGTGTGAGTTGCGTAATCCCGATCAAACTCTGTCTTTGTTAGCGGAAGTGGTTGGCTTCCAGCAGCATCACGCTCTGCTCACCCCGTTAGGAAATATGTTTGGGATTTCCTCAAATACAGAAGTAAGCCCAATGGGCAAAATGCACGAAGTGGGTGTTGGCGACCACCTGTTAGGTACAACGCTTGACGGGCTTGGACGTCCTTTCGATGGTACGCAGAGTCAGGAACCAAGTGCTTGGTATCCTGTTTATCGCGATGCGCCACCACCAATGCAACGTAAACTAATTGAAAAGCCAATCTCTCTTGGCGTTCGATCCATTGATGGGCTACTGACCTGTGGTGAAGGTCAGCGCATGGGTATTTTTGCAGCGGCTGGTGGGGGTAAAAGTACCCTACTGGCAAAACTGATTCGCTCCGCAGAAGTTGACGTGACCGTTCTCGCTTTGATTGGTGAACGTGGACGCGAAGTGCGCGAGTTTATTGAGCATGACCTAGGCGAAGAAGGAATGGCCAAATCGGTTTTAGTGGTCGCTACCTCTGATCGCCCAGCAATGGAGCGCGCCAAAGCCGCTTTTGTTGCCACTTCTATAGCAGAATATTTTCGTGACCAAGGTAAACGCGTGCTACTTCTGATGGATTCTGTAACGCGTTTCGCCCGCGCACAGAGGGAGATTGGACTAGCCGCAGGCGAGCCACCAACACGACGTGGCTATCCGCCTTCTGTTTTTGCCGCTTTGCCAAAGCTGATGGAACGAGCTGGACAATCAGACAAAGGATCAATTACAGCACTGTACACCGTGTTGGTGGAAGGTGACGACATGACGGAGCCTGTCGCGGATGAAACTCGCTCAATTCTAGACGGGCACATCATTCTCTCGCGCAAACTTGCGGCAATGAACCATTACCCCGCCATTGATGTACTTCGCTCAGCAAGCCGAGTGATGAATCAAATCGTTGAACCCGATCATCAGGCGTCTGCTGCTCATATTCGCGAAATGTTAGCTAAGTATGAAGAAGTTGAACTGCTAATCAAAATTGGCGAATACCAACATGGCGCAGATAGTCGAGCGGATTTGGCCATTGCACAAAGTGATGATATACGCGCCTTTTTACGCCAAGGTACTCATGAACCAAGCGATCTTGATGGCGCTATCGCTCAACTTAAAGGGATGGCGAAACAATGATAGAACGCTTATTAGAAATCAAAAAAATTCGCGCTGAACGTGCGGATAAAGCCGTCAAGCGTCAAGAATACCGAGTGTCAAACGCCGCAGCACAGGTTCAAAAGGCCGAACGTTCTGTCGCGGACTATCACGTTTGGCGCCAGGAAGAAGAAGAGCGACGTTTTGCTAAAGCAAAACAACAAACACTCGTTCTCAAAGAGCTAGAAACATTAAGACAAGAAATCGCGTTGTTAAGAGAGAGAGAAGCCGAACTTAAACAACGTGTGGCCGAGTCAAAAAAAGCGCTTGAAATCGAACGCTCGGCACTTAAAGAAAAGCAAAAAGAGGCGCGACAAGCCCATAAAACCAAAGAAAAATTCGTTCAGTTGCAGCAACAAGAAGTCGCGGAAAAATCGCGAGAAAGGCAATACAAAGAAGAACTCGAACAGGAAGAGTTTCGCACTGTCGACATTATCTAAAGGTTCACTATGCGCATTACCCCAACAACTGAAGCATCGAATACGCTGCACAAATCAACGCCAGAACAAGTGCCTCTCGAGAAGGAGGCCGAGCTTCAATCACAATTCGAGCATGCAATGACGAAGAAGCCTAGCAAGGGAAAGGAGTCTATCGTTGCGAATCCCCAAAAAAATCATAGTGGCGAAGAAGACATACCGGTAAGGCACAAGACATCTCAAGGTCTAGATAAGAAACCTACCCTATCGAATCAAGAAGCCAACGCTGACAAAAACATCTCCACTTTAAAAGGCAAAAGTGACGTCGTCACTAAGAGAGACGTAGAGAAATCGCAAGACGACGCAGAAAATAGCGAAGAAATAATTAGCGAAAACAATAAATTGCTTAAACATGATGGAAAAAGCGATGGCGACACAGTTCTAAGCTCCCCTTCTACCGAGCGTGTTGATCCTCACTTTCAAGCTCAAGCTCATTTGAAAGATGATAAACCGACGCCGATGGATAAACATACCTCGCCGGATTGTCTCTCTACGCTTGAATCTGGCTTGCTTCCCCAAAGTGCGACAGAGACAGAGCTCGCTCAAGATGGGATTAACATTGTTGGCTTAACGAAAAAGCAAACTGAAAAAACGCACAATAAGCGTGCAACTCCGCCGCTACAGAATACAGGCAAACGACCAGACCAAACTGGTGGCCTGCCTGAAACCAAGCCTCTTGAAAAAATCGTGACGAAAAGCGCACTAGTCGCCGTTAAAACGGATGAAGAAAAAGTGCCTTCTCAACCCTTTGCAAGTGCGGTAACACAAGGCGATGTCATCCTAAAAAGTGTTGCTTCGCAGGCTCAACCAAGCCCAACGCGAGACGTAAACCAATTACTCCAGCAATTGGTGGACAAAATCTATGTTGCTCTACCAACCGCATCGGACAACAAAGAGGTTCGGCTGTTTCTAAGTGAAGGGCAATTAAAAGGTGGTGAAATCCACATAAAGTTGGACGCTCAAGGGTATAGCGTGACGATTCGACAAGAGCATGCCCTTTCCATTATTAGCCAGCAAGCTAGACAAGATCTTGCTGAACGGCTAAACCGATTCGGCGGTGAGCAGCCACTTCGCTTAGCGATCAGCGAACAAACTCAACAGCTCGATCAACAACAACATGAACAACAACACTCACGCCAACAACGCAGCGTGTATGAAGAATGGCAAGCGGAGAATGACCTATGACGCCGTTAATAATACCCAAAGTGGATGCAGAAAGTATCGCGCTCAGCAATCAACTTTGTGCAAAACAGTGCCACTTCCAAGGGACTGATGGTCAGAGCGTATCGATTACTGTTGCTCAAATCCCTTCATTTGAAGGGTTCCGTTTAACCACGTTGATTGGAGGGCAAACCCTACAAGTAGACTTTTCTCGTGCGCAGCTCCAACATTGGCTGAAATCGACCTTAAATGCTACTGCGTTTGAGTCCCTGCCTAACTCCCTCCAGTTAGCACTTTTGAGCTCACAGATAGAACCGCATAGTGAGGCAATCAAAGCGCTATTTGGTCAGTTACCCATTCTTAGTCAACTACAGCCGTTAGAGGCGAGCCAGGCCCAAGAGCATACTTTAATGTTAACCCTCAATAAGCCTAACGGCTCTCTTTGTTTGTGGGTTAGCGAAGGATCAGACGTGTTGTTGGATGCGCTACCAAACAGCGCTGCTCTACAAGCTCGACACCTCGCTTTACCTGTGTGGTTAAGTCTTGGAAGGACCCATTTGACGTTAAGCGAATTTAATTCGCTCGAGCTGGGAGATGTCATCTTTTTTGACGATGGTTACATCGCCAAGCAACAAGCCATTTTTCAAGTATCTAACCAGAATCTCTGGCGCTGCCAGCTAGATGACCAAACTCTTCACATTATTGAAAAAGAAACCAATATGAATGACGTAAACACTTCAGAAATGTTAACCGACCACCAGCAACTGCCTGTGGAACTCACGTTTGATATCGGCCATCAAACCATCACGCTAGAGCAGCTTAACCAGCTTCAGCCAGGGTACGTATTCGAGCTAAACCAGCCTGTATCTAAGCCGGTAACATTGCGTGCCAACGGCAAAATCATTGGTGAGTGTGAACTGGTTAATGTTAACGAACATTTAGGTGTGCGCGTACTGGAGCTGTTCGGTGGCACGCAGGAGCCAGCATGATCCAGTTACCCGACGAGCTCAATCTCATTGTCAGCTTAGCACTGCTGGCACTGATCCCATTTATCGCCATGATGGCGACGTCGTTTGTGAAACTCGCCGTTGTATTCTCACTGCTGCGTAACGCTCTCGGTGTACAGCAAATTCCGCCGAATATGGCGCTTTACGGATTGGCCATCATTCTGTCAATTTTCATCATGGCTCCCGTCGGGTTTGAAACCTACGACTACGTAAAGCAGCATGATATCTCCCTTGAAGATTCTGCAAGTGTAGAAGGCCTCATTGAAAGCGGTTTACAGCCTTATCGAGAATTTTTGAAAAAGCATATTCGGGAAACCGAAGCCATATTCTTCACTGATGCTGCACGCACATTGTGGCCACAGAAGTACGTAGACCGTTTAGAGTCGGACAGTTTATTGCTCTTACTGCCCGCATTTACCGTCAGCGAGCTTACTCGCGCTTTTGAAATTGGCTTTCTGTTGTACTTACCGTTCATCGCTATTGACCTAATTGTGTCGAATATCCTACTCGCGATGGGGATGATGATGGTATCGCCAATGACGATTTCCCTCCCCTTCAAATTGTTGCTTTTTGTCTTGCTTGACGGCTGGACAAAGCTCACCCACGGCTTAGTGTTGAGTTACGGTTAATCACGGAGAAAGTATGCATTCTGCTGAAATCATTCATTTCACGACTCAAGCATTAACCCTAGTGTTGTACTTGTCATTACCGCCGATTTTAGTCGCAGCATTGGTTGGTACATTGGTGTCGCTTATTCAGGCGTTAACTCAGGTCCAAGAACAAACGTTAGGCTTTGTGGTCAAGCTTATCGCGGTCATTATTACGCTGTTCGTCACAACGCAATGGCTAGGGGCAGAGCTCCACGCCTTCGCCTCGCTTGCTATGGATAAAATTCCTCAAATACGATGAGTTATCACGACTTACACCAGGCTTTATTTTTGTACAGCCTGACGTTACCTCGGTTAATGGCATGCTTCATCTTTTTGCCTATTTTGAGCAAGCAAATGCTAGGCGGCACCATGGTGAGAAATGGTGTACTTTGCTCACTCGCGCTGTTTATATTTCCGATGATTAATCAGCAAAGCTTGCCTGCAGAAACCGACGGCATTTTGCTGATAGTGATTTTGGGTAAGGAGGTATTAATTGGGCTATTGATAGGGTTTGTTGCTGCTATCCCTTTTTGGGCGATAGAAGCGGCCGGTTTTCTGGTCGACAACCAACGTGGGGCTGCCATGGCAAGTATGTTTAACCCAACGCTAGGCTCACAATCCACACCAACAGCGGTATTACTGACCCAAACGTTGATTACCCTGTTCTTCTCTGGCGGGGGCTTTGTCACTTTTATCTATGCGTTATTCAAAAGCTATACATCTTGGCCGATCGTGGACTTTTTCCCAACCGTTAGCGACGCATGGGTGAGCTTCTTCTACGCGCAATTTGAACAGCTTATGTGGCTTGGTGTGTTGATGTCCGCTCCATTAGTGTTGGCAATGTTTCTTGCTGAGTTTGGTCTGGCGCTTATCAGTCGTTTTGCACCGCAATTGAATGTTTTTTTCCTTGCCATGCCAATAAAAAGTGCCATCGCGAGTGTTTTACTGATCGTGTATCTCGGAATAATGATGGATCACTTTGAAGTACAGTTTTACGGCATTACCCGATTCGCAGAACAACTCAATACCATTTGGCAATAACGCTTAGGATTCTTTATGAGTGCAGAAAAAACAGAGCAACCCACCGCAAAAAAGTTACGCGATGCTCGACAGAAAGGTCAGGTTGCCAAAAGCCAAGAAATCGTATCGTCTGCATTAATTTTGGCGCTCATAATTGTACTGTTTGCGTTCGCCGATTATTACATGTCGCACATCTCAGCGCTTATTCTACTACCAAGTAAGCTTGCTTATCAGGGTTTCCAAGATGCGCTAGTCGATGTCGCTATTGCCATCGCAAAAGAAATTGCCTATCTACTCGCCCCGATTATTCTGGTTGCTGCACTCGTCGCCATCTTTTCCAATATGGGGCAGTTCGGCTTCCTATTTAGTGGTGAATCCGTTAAACCCGACATCAAAAAGATCAATCCCGTCGAAGGGGCCAAACGCATTTTTTCCCTCAAGAGTGTGATTGAGTTTATCAAGTCGATCCTTAAAGTCTCTCTTCTTTCCTGCATTATCTGGGTGACATTACGCGGTAACATCAACGCTTTAATGCAAATTCCAACTTGTGGGCTAGAATGTGTCCCGACCATTACTGGCGTCATGATTAAACAATTAATGATTATCTCTTCGGTAGGCTTCATCGTCATCGCTGCCGCAGATTTTGCGTACCAGAAATTTGATCACACGAAAAAGCTCAAAATGAGCAAGGACGAAGTGAAGCGCGAATACAAAGAGATGGAAGGCAGTCCAGAAATAAAAAGCAAACGTCGTCAGTTGCACCAAGAGCTACAAGCCTCCAATCAGCGCGAAAACGTTAAACGTTCTAATGTATTAGTTACAAACCCAACACATATCGCGGTTGGCCTTTATTACAAGAAAGGCGAAACGCCCCTGCCCGTCATCACTTTGATGGAAACCGAGGCGGTAGCCAAACGTATGGTCGCAATCGCTAAAGAAGAAGGCGTTCCTGTGATGCAAAAAGTCCCTCTTGCTCGTGCACTATACGCCGACGGCAACGTCGACCAGTACATCCCAAGCGATCTTATTGAAGCAACTGCGGAAGTGCTTCGTTGGTTGGCCTCGTTAGAGTCCGAGGCGGACTGACAAACCACATCCCATTCAAGATCTGGGCTTACAACTGCCCAGCTTTCAACCTCGATACTTTCAACGCTATAATGCGGTATCCTTTAACTGTATGTTGTTTTTATGAAATCTAGCTTAAGCATTCGCTCCTACACGAAACGTATGAGCCGACATACTCATAGTGATTATCATCAATTGGTGCTTCCTCTCCAGGGCAACATACATATTGATATGGATAGTTATGTCGGAAAGGTGGCGGTTGGCGACTGCATAGTCATCCCCAAAAGTTGTGCTCACGGTTTTAATGCCGAAGAGTCATCACGCTTTATTGTTGCGGATATGACCACTTTGCCCACTCATTTGATGGATAGTAGTGTGGCTGTGTTTTCGATTAGCCCGCCTCTACTGAGCTTTATCCAGTTTGTCGAAAAACAGCTTGAGTATCAGGTTAATGATGAAATTGAAAACTCAATGGTTGCAACCTTCTATCTGTTGCTGGAGCAACAAAAGCGGTCTCGCTCCGTAGATTCGCGTATTCGAGATGTACAGGTTGTGATCGCCGAGCAGCTTGATCAGCCACTCACCATTGCCTCATTAGCGAATGCCGCTTGCTTGAGTCCGACGCAGTTTAAAAAGCTTTTTAAAGAGCAGCTAAAAGTGAGCGTTCATAAATACATTACATTACAACGTATGGAAAAAGCCAAAGCACTACTGACTCATACAGACCTTCCAGTTCAGTTGATAGCTGAACGAGTTGGCTATAGTGACCTTTCCGCGTTTAGTCGACGGTTTTCAATGCATTTTGGCATGTCTCCTAGAGAGTTTTCCCGGTAGTCACTAAAATAGTCCTCTGGAACAAGTATTCCGTCTTTTCAGCACAAAAATCTCTATCGCTTTCTTTTATTCTTTCTACCCTAAAACAGCCATTCACTAGGTAGAAATTACAGTGTTAAAAAAACATTTCACCGACTATCAATTAGGAACTTTATCCATACTTTTTGCTTCAACCCTGTGGGGAACGACGGGCACCGCTGCCAGCTTGGCACCGGATGTCAGTGCTCTCGCCATTGGCGCATTTTCTATGGGTATTGGTGGATTTATGCAAGCATGTCTGTCTGCGAAGTCACTGAAGAGAGATTTTCGAAAAGTCGTACATAAGAAGAAAACGTTACTGGTTAGTATTATCGCCTTAGCCACCTACCCACTGGCTTTTTATTCATCAATGCGATTCGCCGGTGTGGCTATTGGTACGGTTGTTTCTATCTCCACTGCACCTTTCTTTTCTGCTTTGTTAGAGTGTCTCTTTAGCCGAAATCAGACCATAACCAAGCGCTGGATGATGAGTTTCGCAATCGGGGTCATTGGCATTACCTTGTTGTTGGCTTCTGAGTCATCCGCAAATAGCTTATTTGATCATGATATGAAGCATTGGGGTGTATTACTTGGCCTATTGGCAGGTTTGACGTACGCCATTTACTCATGGGGAGTAAAGACTATGATTGACCACGGCATTGAATCGCAAACAGCCATGGGAAGTGTTTTTGGTATTGGTGGAGTTTTGCTTCTACCAACACTTTTCATCACGGGCGATAATCTATTTGCATCATCAACTAATACGACGGTCATGCTCTACATGGCCTTGATTCCAATGGGGTTAGGTTACGTCGCTTTTGGGTTTGGGCTACGGTTTGTTACAGCCAGTGGAGCTAGCATACTCACGCTATTTGAACCTGTTATCGCAGCAGCACTAGCAGTTGCGATTGTTGGGGAAGAAATTTCTTTCATTGGTTGGGTTGGTATAACGTTGACACTTGTGTGTTTGTTTCTTCAGTCGAAAAGTTAAATTCAATGGACATGAGCCAGCCCCAAAAAGGAACGCTGACGGTAGATAAAGTAAGGAGCAGCACCTACCCCCTACTTTACCATTTGAAATTACACCCAGCCTTCAGCCAAGTACATCAATCGCAATTGACTTGGTGAGCCTAGTTTTTCTAGCGCATCTAACTGGACGTCACTCAGGTTTGGGCATTTATCAAGATAAACTCGTCCGTTTGCTGCATCTAGGGGGAGCTTGTAGGTTAGCTTTTCGTTTATTTTACTTGCTTCCCCTTTATCAATCGCTCGAACAGCTGGCATGAGCCAATCCCAATCTTCTCCTAACAGTTTTTTAAACGCCCCGTTAGCAATAGACTCGGTTTTACTTGGTGCATCCTCTGGGCTTAGCTTCAAGATAGAATCTACGTCAGGAACCAAGTGCTCACTTGGCTCTGAACCCAACATCTTTTTCAGTGTTAATCGAGCGGCTTCCATCTGTTGTGCTTCTTTAGGCGCTTGAGGAGAAGTCATTGCAGTATCCTCCTTAGGGCCAAGGTACGCCATTAATGCGCGGACAGAAGCCGGATCTTGCATACTGAAGGTAAAGTCTCCTTTTGCATTGGAAACTTCAAGTCTAGGTAAAACACCAGACATTTCATCTTGCATAAGTTGCTCTTTTACTTCCGTATTTAACCCGTATGCCCCAGCTTGGTTCGCCACAAAACCACCGCCGCTCATGATAGCAGTCGTTGCCGCAGAACCGATTGCCTCTTTTGCTATCGGTGTGACGCCCACCGTTGCTACAGAGCTAACACCGAACGTGCCCAGGCTCCCCGTCGCCATACCTAATGTAGCTCCAATGCCACCTTCAGCCGACAGTATCGCATGACCTTGAGCCAAGGTTTGCTGCATCGGCATAGAAAGACGTTGATCTCGCCCTGGCAGCTGTGAAATTTGTTCTAACTGATGATGGTAAGCCTCAGCATCACCATTTACGGCCGCTTTGTGCAGCTCTCGACCTGTAGAAATCAATAAGCCAACGCCAGGTAATGCCAAGTTAATAACGGCGTTAACACCAGAACCTTTTAGCTTTTCTTTGCCCATCTGCAGCAGTTCAGCAGCAAAGCCATCCATTTTTCCCGGATACTGGGCTTCTAAGCTCACCTGCATACGCGGATCTTTGCTGATCGCATCAAACGTATTTTTAAGCTGCTGGTACGTATCGCTGCTCACTTTTATTTCATCCAATAGGCTGACAACTTCTAAGATTTTACGCTCAGTAAGTGGCTCACCGCGATAGCCTGAAGGACTCACTAGGGAGTAAGCCAACAGCGCAACCTCAGGTTTTTCTTGCTTAAGTAGCGCTTGTTTTAAATCAAGGTGAGTTTTGATGTTTTCTTGGAAAAACTTAGTGTATTTGCTTCTCAATACGCCTTCGTGAATAGAAGCAAACTTGTGACCTTTGTGGAATGTGGAAGGTTCTTTTACTTCACCTCTTTTACTGATCACTCGGTCATCTTTTTGCGCAGCAACTGCACGAAACTGCTCTAGATCAGGTACTGGGCTTTGGCTGATTTTTTGTGTTGTATTAACCATTTTTCTCTCCTACACACGAAGTGATTGAACATGAGCTTGTTCATGATTAGAGGTGGTTGGAATCGCTTGATCCAACATTGCGAAACGCGCTTGCCACAGCTCGGCCTGTTCAATAACTTCGTGAAACCAAGCGGTAAGGTTCGTCGTATTTAGATGCTCAACGGGTTTACGTCCTGCTAAGACAAGCTGTCGACCGTTTGGAGCCAAAGCAAGTGCGAGGTTGCCACTACCAATTCCTTGATAGTTAGCATGAGCAAGAAGCTCTAAACCTTTTAGTCGTTGTTCACCGGATTTTTCTAACCCTCCGAACGTTACAGACAACATCAAATCATCCGTATCTGTCGCGATGAAATACAACATGTAGCGATCATCGACCAGTAGCTGACAACGTTCATTTTCTTCAAAATTCAGTTCGGGCAACTCATTGAGTTGGCAAAACTCCAAGAGCAGTTGTTGAATCGTGTTCATAACTTTTTCCTTTTGTTTCAATAACTCTATTGAACAACGATTGCAGATTGAACGATGTCGGTAATGGCTTTATTTTTGTCACTTTTTCGCCTTCATTGTGAGGTTTTCCGCAGAAATCTCGCTCTAAAATCGAGTTGCCAGAGTAATAAAAAAGAGCAGCTCAGAGCTGCTCTTTCAATAAAGGTTAGATGCTTAGCATGGTGTATTTGCTCACTTCTTTTGCAGAGTGACTAACCCAGTTTATGGCTATCAAAAATGACTTCTGTTGGCGGGAACATATTCGAAACAGGTGGTCGTTGTGCATCTCCAAACATTGGTGCACCGAATGCAGATGTCGCCCACGGGTCAACAATTTTCACATCCTTACTCCACGTTGATGGATCTTTTATGTCGCTCCCCTCTTGTCGACCAACCAGTACATAAAGGTGTGTACCTGAATGACCCTTTTTAAACGCAACCACTTCTACTTTGGGTTCACTTTCAGGTGTTCCTGACATGCCTTGAATCATCTCAGCGGCGGCAGCAAAGGCAAATGTAGTACAGCAGCCAGCTTTCGCGGTTTGTACTGCCTTAGCAATGTTCTGTAGAGTGCTTAATTGCGGTGCGGTTCCTCTTTGTGCTGCAGCTTGAACTCCGTTTGCGGACATCGTCGCTCTGTGATCTTGCATGATTCGCGCGAAGCTCTTTTAGTCGTGGCTTTCCTTTTGTTTCATAAAACTGTGACCCCTTAACACCGAACGTATTTAAGTCCGTACAGGCAAAATCACCAAGCTTTTGAAGGTTGGCTTTATGTTCGTTGATAAGCGCGACACTCGATGAGGCTTTATTGGTTTTGGAAGAAGAGGCTGCCGTTTGTGAAGTGGGCCAATTTGAGCTAGGACCAGACGACAATCTCTCAAGATTTTTCAGGCTCCCAAGCGTTAACTTGTTTTCACCGTTCAACACATTTTTCAGCATCAGCTTCGCAACATCTTTAGGAATACCCTGCTTAGTAAGCAGGTTCACTACAATATCTTTCGCTTTATTCTGGTGGCTAATACGCGCGCTGATACTTTTATTTTTTGGTGCGCCCTCTTTAACAAAAATATCTTTACCGTTGTGTGCTCGAACCTCTTTGTCGTCAGCTTGATTTTGTGTCGCCAAATGTGACGTTAACTGACTCAACGAGTGCATTTGCGATGTATTAATATTGACCATGTGTGATGCCTTAAACTTGAATAAATGCGTGTACGTCTGTTTGGCTAAAATCTACAACCGTGTTGTTTTGAAATAACTGTCCCCAAGTATCAACTAATTCGTTCAACTGAATGATTAAGTTAGCAATGTTGGTGAGTTCACTTCCAGCCGCGATAGCAACTTGAAGAACAACGTCTTTGCGTGTTGGATTCACACAAAACTGCACACCACCTGTTTCTCGATACAAGAAGTTGTATTCAAGTAAAACTTGAAGTTTATCTAGCGTAATATCATCTTGTTCTATAAGCAGGTTTTTGGAAATCAATAACTCGCCTTTTTCCTCTACGAGCAGAACATCGACACTGTTGTTTTCAGCAAAATGCAGTGACCACATTTGATCGTCATACGCTGTCACGCGCTCAAGGTTCAGCACTTCTCCTAGCTCAGAGAGAAGCATATTAATCTTTCCTGTATCCATGTTGTGTCCTGTCTAATTTATTATAACTAAGTGACATCGATATATTTATTGCAGCGAAGCCACTTGGGTATAACGGCTCATTTAAATAAGCGAATAAGGATAAAAGAGATTTTATGGCGAGATAGAAACCGACACTTTATTTCAACGTCTCATTTTTATTGCTATTAGCCGTTTTATTGAGAAGAAAAATTAAGGTTAAGCTGGAAAATAAAAGAGCGGCAATCGCCGCTCCAAAAATTAAATAGAAGTAAAAAATCACTTAATACCGTGAAGGCTATTTTCTGCATCCATAGCTAAAGGATTGAACGAGTCGTTACGAAGTTCTGCTATCGCGTATAGCATGCGACCCATGCGACCATTTCCATCGGTAAAGCCATGGTACCCGATAACTCCGGCGAACAAATGCTTACCTAAGTCTTTATCTTCTACAGGGTTCTCTTTCAAAAAGCCTTCAATGTGCTGCTTTAACATGCCCTCACCGCCAATACTTGAAGGCAAAGTGCCACCCGAAATATTTGGCCCTCGGTAATCACGCTCAACATTAGGCACCAATCGAGCGTGTAGCTCTTTTAGGTTTTCCATATTCAATAAATCTTTACCATTAGACGCGTATTCTTTCAGTAAAGACGTAATATTTTCGGCATCGTTTCCTTTAGAGTTAGAAGCATTAATGATCCACGCCGCAGCTCTTTCAACATTATTGGTTACGCCACTTTTGTTAAACGCGTCCTCTGCCAGTCCTTCAGCGTATACACCTTGGCTTAGATCGGTGCTTGCTAGACCTTCGATATGACGTTGCGCCGATTTAAGATGCATCACCTCCATATCAAACACCGCTTGCATTTGATTAATGCTACCTGCCGGGTTTTTCTGCGCTGCAGATACACCACCGCCGTAGTCTTTTACTACACGTCCAGCAAGCAACTTCGCTGCACTTTCGCCAATCAGTGATGTGAGGTTTTTACCAGAATCGGTTTCTAACATTGCCTCTGTCATCGCTCGCTCAGCTAACTGGTTTAGCTCAGCAGAGTTCGACTGAACTGATTTACTGTCTAACTTCGCAAAGGCATTTAAGACATCTGATGCGGTTTTTATGCTTCCATCTTTGAAGAACATTTGTCCATGCTCAACAGAAGAAGCAGCTTGTAAACGCTGAGCTTGTCCTTGCTCATTATCAAATACGGCTTTTGTAAGGGCTTTCGCTACCGATTGTGGGCTACCTTCGCGAAACAGTTTTCCTGTCGCTTCAAAAAATCGCGCTACCGCACCATTCGTAGGATTGGCGCGAGTAAATTCTTGGGTCGCTGCGTTGATTTGGTATTCTTTGCCACCAATACTCAGCTTACCTTCGTTAAGTATCTCGTTACGAGCTTGCGGCATGGCGACCTGCAACGCGCTAACACTTCCAAAACTGATCATGCTTTAAACCCTTAATGTGGAAAAATGAGTGGTATTCGTTTCCGGTACTTCGATTGTTTTATTGGTTACTTCTTGTGTATTCGCACTTTTTAACCACTCGATGAAATTCGCAAATGACTCATCGAAAAAAGATGCAGTTAGCAGTTGCTGAGGCAGGTGTATGAAACCGATATATCCGGTCTCTTCCTCCCAGCATACCGCTGGAGAGCCTTGCGTTAAGGCACCTTTCATATGTTGATGCAAAGTATCAGCACTCGGTTTATCACCTGAAATTAGCCCGATAAGCGTCACACGATCTTCTTGTGCACGAATTGTGATTGCTGTGTTTTGCTCAACGAGTAGATGGCAACAATCATCCTCATCAAAAACCAACGGCTCCAATTGGCAGCGGCTGGCAAAATCTGTCAGTAAAGAAGTTATAAATCCATTAGCCATTCGACTAAATAATCCTATTTTTGTTGTTTTAGAGGCGCTGCTTGGTTGCAACACTTATCAACTAAGCAGCTTTCTTAGGTGTATTCTTAAGGATTTATGGCAGTGAATATTTTAGAAATGGTCGGATTTTTTTTGTTTAAAGGCATTAAAATGAAAAAACTCAGCAAGTGCTGAGTTTTTGAGGTTTATTCATGAATCGTAATTTTACGCTCGCTGAGCTGCTTCACCATGGCTTGCTTTAATGCATGCAGCTGTCCATCAATACTGGCGTCGATGATCCCAACTTCTGTTTCCAAAATGCAGCCTCCATTTTTCAAGCGCGCATCTGCTACCACGTCAACGTAACCGACTTCAGGGAAATCACTTAATACACCAGCCACCTTTTCTCTCACCTCAACAACCTGCTCTGGGTGGACATGTAAAATGACCTGCTTTTGGTTACTCACCAGTTGCAACGCTTCTCGAACTACACTCACCGTGGTATCGACATCATCGAAGGTATCGATGATCTTACGTACTGCTTCTAACACCACATCTGTCATTTTTTCTTCGACTTGCTGATAGTAGTCATTACAACGTGCTAAAGTTTCAACCATCGTTTGCGCATTTTCAATCTTGGCTTGTGCAAGGCCATCTTGATAACCACGTTGTTTTTCGGTTTCGTAGGCTTGCTGGGCATTAGCAATGATGCTTTCAGCTTTGGAGTTCGCGGCTTCAACTAAGTGTTGCGAATCCAGATAACTGGCATAATCTTTCGCTTTCAGCACCTTTAAGCCAGGTGCCAGCTGCAAATTGTCTGTTTTTATTTCAACAAATGAAACCATTGAGGAATAACCTGTTTTGCGATTTTTTTTGTGAGTCGATACGCCAGATCTCGTTGATCCGCTTCCAACCAGTTAGCTGTTTCCGCGTTTTCGCTAAGTTGCTTTTCTAATTTGAATTGCCAACGAAGAACAACATCTTCTAGTGAGTTAATCAAAATAAACCTCATCCAAAAATATCCCAGCGCCCTCATGCTTGCTTCAACAGACCTTTCATCCAATAGTTCTGGTAACGAACGCTGCCAGCCTTGCGGCCAGCTGGATAACAGCATCGGCCCGTTTTGAATTAAGAACCGAGCGCCTTCCAAACCAAATACGTTGTTCAGAACCTGTTTAGGATGTTTTAAGACAACGCTTCGCATCGCAACGCAATGCAAAGCTCCACCCACCATCAATACGAGTTGATTCAACGCGTCTGTCGGGAGCAATGCCAAACTATGACAAGGTCTGTTAAAAGCCATCTCAGGAACGGGAGATAACGCCCACTCATTGATACACCATTGGTTGAACATGGGGTTATCTCTCCAGCCTTCGATATTTAGTAACCAAGGCTGCTTTTGCTCTATCCAACTTCTATGGATGTACTGGCAAGGCGCATAGTTAAACTGGTGTTGTACCTGCGCGAGTGGTGTTTCTGGTTTAACCACGCTTCGTGTTCCTACGACACCATGTAAAAGTAGCGATATTCGAGCCGATGAGTGCCGCTACCAAGAACACCAAAATAGCGATAAGATTATTCGCCGTCTCTTTGGTGACCTGAACCGACAAAATGCTTTTAAATTGATTGTTTTGAGTAGCAACTCGAACCTCTGATGAGGGTACCATCACTACGCTGATTCGATCGTAGTTCAACCCCTCAATACTATTGTTCACTAATAATTTGATCTGCGGAACATATGAATCAAGCGCAATATCTGCCGCGTGTTTAATAAATACGGAGGCAGAAGCTGGAGTTGGACGCTCTCCTGGACGCAGATCTTGATCTTCCAAAACAACATGAACACGTGCCACTAGCACGCCATCAATCTGAGATAAGGTTGAGGAGAGCTCTTGAGATTTCGCGTACACCAAACGTGCTCGCTCTGCTAATGGTGACGAGATCAAATCGTCTTTGGGAAACACCTCTTTCAGTGTGGAAAACTGCTCTCTTGGATAACCTTTTCGCTTTAGCGCGTCTACCGCGAAGGCGATTTGAGAACTGTCTACCATTAACTTGACGGTGTTGTCTTTGTCAGGCTCTTTTGTTGCAACGACACCTTCGGATAGTAAGATCGACAACATCTCATTACCCTCTTTCTGAGTAACGTTGGTGTATAACTCGGTCTGACAACCTACCAGAAACAACGTGAGCATGATGAAAACTGCTCTCATTTTATTCATCATCACTATTGTGCCTTCAATAAGGTTTCTACGTTTTGTGTGGTTTTACCCACGGTTTTCGCGATCAGCTCTTCTTGAAAAGTAATGCGTGTCAGCGCCCACTGCATTTGCAGTAATTGCGCCGGATCATCACCCACCATCTTCATGTTGTCTTGCAGGTTACTTTTCGCGTTATCGATAGTGTTTTTCAACTCGCTGATGTTTTCTAGCAAACCTCCCTCCAGGCCATTACTTGCCTCGGGAACCGACATGGCTTGCTCAAAACGTTCGCTTAAACCGTCTTCGACTTGCGCATCCTGTAACTTATCAATGTTGGTTTGCATCACCTCGGTGTACTGCGTGTTTATCATATGTACTCCTAAGATAAATCTAACTTGTGACTGTGAGTCATGATGTTTTTCACCATCGCATTTTTTTGGATCATGAAGCTAAGTTCATCACGAACCATGTCCAGTGTTGATGCCATATCAGGTAACGACTTCAACTCTGCCCAGCAATGCCATAAGGCTTGTTCTTTCTGGGCACCCAGTGGAAAATGCTGCGCTAGCATTGCTTTTAGTGCTGTTTTATCAGCAGGTGGTTCGGCAATAAGCTGTCCCGAAAAATTCCCTAGTAACTCCTGCTTCAACACCTTTAACAAATCAGATTGTGGCTGCTCGTTGCCTTTTGCACTCTTCGCCTCATGAAAGGCGTACCACATTGCCTCTCGTTTAACTTGAGGGTCGGAAAACGCTTCATTTAACGATGATAAGACACTTTGTTTACTGACAACCTCTGCGTCTTTTAATGATTCGTACCACGCTTTAATCTCCGCCAGTTTGGCTTCTGTTTTCTCTAGCGTCTCTTTTGGAGAAACATGTGAAACTTGCTCTTGCTTGTCACTTCGCTCCATGAGTGCTTTCATCTTGTCTTCATCGCTCCGCTCATAATGGCGCGACTCCAACTGACGCAAAGATTGGTGTTGAAGACTTAGGTTACTTGAATCAATGATCATCCAAGATTCCTAATGTCCTGAGAAAAGCTCGCAGCAAATGCTTGGCTTTCTTCGCTTCCTTGTGACGCAAGTTTTACCCAGCTTTCCGCTTTGCTCAGTAAACCGGCTTTGGCAGAAGCAAGAGCCGCTAAGCTGATCAGATCTGGATAGGCATTACAAAGTGGTTCGAGTAATTGATGAGCCTCTTCATACAAGCCTTTATTCATGAGGCTCATTGCACGAATCATCGCAACGGTCTCTTCAGAACCTGAGCTTGCTTCAAGGCCATCTGCAATCGTGTTGGCTTCTTGATGACGATGCATACCTGTTGCCATCAGCGCGATTTCAGCCAGCAGTTGGCGCGTTTCTCGTTCCATGCTTTACACCTTCTGGAGAATCGACTGCATCACATCTTTAATCGCACGAGTGGTGGTCGCATTGATATTGTAAACAACAGACCATTTGTTGATCGCGTGCTGAAGCTCGGCAAGCTTTGATGGATCATCGGCATTGGTTTCTAGGTTCTTGATGGCTGCCGTCACTTCTGTGTTGGCATCTTTCGCTTGTTGTTCTAACTTAGCTTTAACATCATCAAGGTTTACACTGTTACTAGCATCGTAAAATGACATAAGACTTCCTCGTATTTTTTAGTTAGCTTCGTATGATTCAACGACCGCATGGGCGGCTGTGTAAGCTTCATACTGTTTGAGTAGCAATTGGTACTGCTGTGGTGAGCACCCTAAATCCAACTGACGTTTCACCACCGCTTGTGCTTCTAAGAGCTTGCTCTTAATCTTGTGCACTTCCGCACCGTTTGTGTCGTTATTTAAAATTTGTTCAAGATTTGTCATTGTTCGTCTCACCTTCATATCCAAGTTCTATTGTTATCACCCGCCCGCCTTTAACCAACTCAATACCAGCAGGTGTAACACTGGATATTCGGTAGCCCTGAGGCGTTCTTGCACCGACCATATAGCGAACGTTATCGGTCAGAATCACATATGGAACCTGGCCAAAGTTAACGCTACGAAACGGGAAATCGATGTTGGTGCCTTTACTCACCTTAGGTATGGATTTCAAAACTAAGTACGGTTTCTCACCATATTGTTCCCGGAAGTCTCGGGTCACACCGTAAAATCGAGTCGTTTCGATATCATCAAGCTCACCACGAACTTCGATGCGATCACCGCTGGTGACCAACTGGACTTTTTTCAGTAGCTCCGCATCCGTCAATAACGCTTTTAGCGTATCCATGTAGGCACCCGCTCGCTGCAGTTCAACCTTCCACGCAACAAGACCAGGCACGTCTCGCTCCAAGATTTGTTCAACTTGGTTCCAGCGGCTTGCATCATCGATATAGCCCGTCAGCAGCAGTGTGCCGGTCTCATCACCATTTTCGACTTTCACTTGGTGATAGCCGAGGTTGCGCAAAATAAATCGAACCCCGCGACGGATTTCTTCCATCGTTCTTAAGTCACTTTTGTAATTGATGCCCAATACATCAATTCGACCAAGCAGATCGAGTTTCTGTGTTCGGTCTTCAACATAGCCCTCTAAGACTGCTTGGCGTGCGGCGGCATTCCATTCCACACGAACGTCGCTAAGTTTGAGCTCGCCTAAGATGTTACGTACCAAAACAATGGGTTCTGCTTCTGTAACAATTTCATTGTTGTTTCCGTTAGCTTGGCTGTACCACATACCGGCAAAAATGACACTCGGGACAAAACTACAGAGCAAAGCGATGAGCGTTGTTTTTTTCCAGCTAGAGCGTTGCACAGCAACCACAGGTGTATTCTGTTGGCTAGATTCGTCGCTGACGTTACTCACAATTAACGCATCTTCCGCGTATCCCAGAGCGAACTTCACAACGCCGACCGAGACAACAGCATGGCGTGACAACTCGATACCATCATCTGCAACAGCGATGTCTTCACTGTTAATATTTGCCTCTTCGCAGCCTCGTAAAATGACCGAGTCTTGCTGGCAAACGAGGGTGAAATGGTTCGCTTCGACCCCAGCATCAGACAGTACAAGATCAGCAATAAAGTCGTCACTGCCAAGCACGAGAGTACCTTCAGGTAAGGTGACTTCTACTCCGGTATGCACGCCTGATAAAATACGAATTTTCCATTGCTGCATCGCGGTTAAGACTCCTCTGAAGGGCGCACACACTCACTTTGTGAGTCATCACATTCCAATACTTTCACCCGCCAACCCTTTTGCCCTGTTGGTAATTGGCACTGCGTTAATTGAGACGACTTTTGCTGTGACAATAAGTCTTGTTGATAGCGCTCGGCTTGAACCCTCGATGTGCAGCTATATACTTCCACTACCGATTTAAATTCAGCGCTATTGTTGGAGATGTTGTTAAGCTTGCCGATACTTGGTCGCAAGTCATATTCGTTGCCAATCAACACACTATCGCCAATACCATCCACAACAATTCGAGGTTCTAAAATAAACATTCGTACTGTGCGGCGCTTAGTGTTGGTATTACTTCTAAACAGCGCGCCTAAATATGGGATGTCTCCTAGCAATGGCACTTTACGTAACTGATGGCTCACTTCATCTCGGTACACACCACCGATAAGTAAGCTTTGCCCTTGTTTAACCGTCGCTAAGGTGCTGATTTCAGTTTTACGAACGGAAGGAAGATCATCGACGCCACCATCAGCGATCTTTGCACCGTCTTCGAGATGAAGGCTCAGGTTAATTTCAGGTCGTGCAGCAAATCTATCACCAACGATACGTGGGACAATTCTCAGTAACGTGCCATACGTGACCTCTTCCAGCGCTGCGGTTTCTTTACCAACCAGCTTGACGTAAAAAGTGCTGCTGTTGTTCAGTACCGCTTCGACATTTTCCTGAGTTAACAATGTTGGTCTTGAAACCACTTGAGCACTGCCTTTGGATTCCAATAAACGAATTTGAGCCAGCAAGTAATTTAGGTTGGTTGAATCAAGCAAGGACTTAAAGTTCTGTCCACTGCCGAGCGTCACATCCCCCGAATTCACATCCCCTGTTGTTTTGATATCGACAATGCGGTTGTTTCCGACAGACACTCCCGCTCGCCAATCCACTCCTAACTGACTTAAATCGTTGGCACTGATATCGACAATCGATAGCGCGACTTCAATTCTTGATTGCGGCTGGTCTAATTGCGCGACCAGTTTACGATAGAGCGGTAATCGTGCTTGAGTATCACGAACGATAATCGCATTAAGGCCCGGCTCTGCTTCAACTGTTGCGCCACCATGAACTGAGGCGGTTTTATTACTTTTTACAGGCTTATCTGGACTGGTAACTTCTTTGCTAGACGCACTCGCCACTTGCGTTTGAACACCAGACACGACCCGTTTTAACACCGATGCGATGCCCGGGACCGTAATTGTCTGATCTCGATATGCAATTTCTCTATCCGTTGCAGAAGCGTACTTCAAAGGAATTATCTCAACGAATAATTCGTCGGTTGAATTCGATTTCTGCAGCAAGCGCGTTTCCAATGCCTCCGCCGTTTGTACCACTAAGTCGACATAACGTGGAGGACCAGCAAGATAGACTAACCCTTTGCTCTCAGCAGCTCTCCAACCATAACGAGAATCCCAAACGCCGGTGGAAATTAACGTACTGCGTAGCTCTCTAGCCGTAAGTAATTCCAATTGAAGTAAACGTGAGCGAGTTTCTGTCGCCTTATAGACATGTAAGACGGCTCCATCGAAATACCACATCAAGTTGTACACTTGCGATAAGTAATCGAGGAATTCCGCCGGATCTTCAGGGGTAAAACGCCCATTCACTCGATCGTTGACTTTGTCACTAACAGAAACCGAGACACGATAATTTGCACCGAAGTTATTCAACAACTCTTTTAATGAGTCATTATCTGCATAGTAGCGGAACGGTTGTTCGGGCCAGTGTAAGTCTGTTGCTTGCGCGTATCCCAAAGGAACAACACTCACTGCGCATAACAATGCCTTTGTTGCAGCACGCCTAATGTTGGGAAAGATTTTTAGAATCATGGTAACCACACTGTATGGTTGATTGTGTGGTTCACGCGTTCTTGTTCCAATAATGCAATGTAACGCTCACATAGATTGACGTGCTTAGAAAGCAAAGCAGAGAACCGTTCCACCGAACAGTCCTCAACCCGTACTTTACTTTGCAAAATCAATTGCTGATCATCATTGGTTGTCAGTACGCCGCCATCCTCACGAATGGTTTTTAATGAGAGCTGCATGCAACGTTGTAACGCTTGTTCTTGTTGATAATCTAGATGCTCTTTAAACTGGAAGGGTAACGTCGCTTCCCATAAAATCCATGACGCACGTTGCTTGATGGTCAGTGATAACTGGTCAACCTCGATGTTGTAAGAACCATTTTCTGAGGCAATAAAATCCCCTACCTTTAGCGCTTCCGCTAAAGATTTCATCATCTTATCTAACATTTAACGCCCTATTTAGATCTGGCTGAGGTGATTGCAAGCCTGGCCGCACTGACCACTTTGAGTATCAAAATAGTAGTGATCGATATCACCAACAGTTTGCATGTTCTTGAACCATTGCCATACTTTCGCAACCGCATTTTGGTCGTTGTAAACCACATCGCATGCATCCCAAACTTCGTTCAGCTCAGGGGCTTCAAGTCGCACTTCCGAACACCAATTTTTCCACTCAGAAATAAATTGTTCGGTTGTAGAGGTGTACTCCGCGAACCCTTTCAGCTCGTCTAAAGACGGTTGCCACTTCTCAATTAACAAACGATGACATTCAATCACTTGCAACTGTTGTTCGCTTAACGTCCCAAGTTGCTTTTTAAGTTGATGCTGCTGGCTCTTAATAAGATCGAGTTGCTGTTGAACAAAGACGGCACTGGTGTCTTCCCCTGATAGCTTCGACCAATATTCCTTCTGAATATCGAGTTGATTGATAAGTTGTTCAACTTTAATCGAAGCATGAAGAGCACTTTGATCGACTTGTCGGTTAATCCACTCGTTGAGTGATAAATGGAAACAAAGCATCAACGTTTTTGGGACAGCCAAATTAAAGCGAAAGCCCAGACGAGAGTTGATGTAGTCCAGCCTTTGTTCGAACGTTGTGATTGTGCTGCTATCACTGAGCTGCGATCCAATTTCCAAAAATAAACGCATGGCAAACCGGTCTATCGAAGCACCAAGTTTTTGATACGTTTTAACTAACTGGCTAGCGCATAGGCTATCGACGACATTTCTATCCAACAAGCGTTGAAGTAAAGATAACTGCTCATAATTTATGACGCCTTCACTCAACAATTGTCGGTGATTGACGTGCACAATATTGAGATCCTGCGTAGGTTTCGAGGCGCTTTCATAACGAGCTCCTCTTTGTAAAACAGTCACTTTCCGCTGTGTCACTATGCTGTCTGGAAAAAGCGAACGGCGTCGCCAATGCTGCTTTTTCATTTATGTTCGTCTCCGCACCCCTTTCGAACAATCCAGAAAGAAAGAGATGTAATAATTTTTAATCGTTCGTTGTTACACGATACATAATAGAATTTACACTGGTGAGTGACTTTCAAAATTAGTCAGAAAATTTTAGTCCCAAGTCATTTCATTTCGCGATAGCCACTTGGTCGTCTCCCGAACGTACGCGGCTTGGGGTCGTTCCAAAACGACGACGGTAACTCTGCGTAAAGTAAGACTGACTGGAAAACCCTGCCTCCATCGCCACATCTACGATGCTCATCTTGCTCGTCAACAGCAGTTTATGAGCATGCAGTAGTCGACGCTCACTGATCCAAGCTCTTGGAGAAATGCCATAGTGCTCATTAAAAAGCTCTTTAAAAGTGGTTAAGCTGGCACCAAACTCCTGCGCGTAGTCTGTCAACTTCCATTCTTTTAAGTAATGCTGTTCCATAAATCGACGTAACCGTTCCGACGTACGGTTTGTTTGTTGTGACAGCAACGCATACAGTGATTCTCCTCCTTTGCTGTGTAGCAAGAGAATGAGTAGTTCTTCGTATTTTAGGCACATAATGGCATCAGGGTACGCTTGTTGCTCAAGCGTCTGCATGCTAGAAAGCACTTGTTCAACGAGTATGTTCAAACCAAAAGTAAACAAACCAGAACAAACTTTGTCTACCTTAGGCAGCATCATCAAGAGATCACTGTGTTTTTGCAGCAACTGACTAACGAGTTCATTGTCGTAAGCAATAATCGACGCTTTGTATGCCCCATCTAGCGGAGAGTACTCTAACAAGTAATCCCCTTGAGATAGAAATACCCCATTTTCTGCAGCAACATCGATTGTGCAATCACCTGTTTGAACTCGAAGCTGACCATTGTGGACGACAACAATGTGAGACTGGTCTGAGTGAAATACTTCGTCAGATTTTTCATAGCAGGAAAAACTACGAATTTTTCGTGAACTCGAGTCGACCCTTTCTGAGTTTAGTTGGCCTGACACATCCATTTTCTACCCTTCATTATTTTGAGTTTCTCAGTGCAAATGTTGAGAAACTTTCAAAGCACTACTTTGATTGTTGTTATTTCTAAGTACTGCTGTATGAATTAAAGAAGCAAAGAAAAGAGCATAGAAGTTCTATCACTTACCATACCCCCCGAATAATTAGCGAATAACCCAAGCATTACCTTTACCTAAAGGTAAAAGTTTGACTTAGTAAATTTCTGCTGTCCGTCTTTATTATTTTTATCAGATAGCGTTTATCATTAGCCAAAACTTAAATATCATTTCGTTATTTAAGTTTGGTTGTTTTGTTATACATTAGAATACAATTAAATAGATTTCGGCATCGTTTCTAGAACAAAATTAAATTTCCAAAATCATGAAAATGTATGTTTTATAGCCTAAAACGCCAAGCCAACGTGTTCAAGGAGCGAGATATAATCATAAAAAATACTGTTTTTGCAACAAGTATGAGTCTAAAAAACAACTGACCCGATGACTTCAAAGTCATGTAATTAATGTTTATAAAAGACAACAAATCTTTCACAACAGGAAAGATATGGTCTTTATTTTTATAAATTAGAAAATTCTAATAAAAATGTAGTACTTAAAATTTTATCTGTTTATTTTTGGAACAAGAATCAAGTTTTCTTGTTTATTTCCCTCTAAAAATAAATAGTTCTTTTCTTTTTCAGCAACGAGCTCACCGTTTGAATAAAGCTTTCCAATAATCTTCATTTTTCCTTCACCAGCTTGAATTGGTGCAATTAAAAACGAATACTGCACAGGCAACTGAACGCCTTGGTAGCTCTGAGATGCCGATTTAAGACATTGATTGTCAATAACTTTACATATTTCCACTTCAAGAGAAGTAATCGAAGGTGGAAAGTAGCCGTCGACAGAAACCCAACCATAGACTGATGCCTGACTCTGTGTATCAAAGCCATCCACCCCATTAACGGACACAGTCTGACTGCACCCACTCAGTATGAATAACCCAATAAAACCAGCCCATATAGAATTGTTCATTATGACCCCATAAACTTATTTTATATAATCTAGCTCATTTGAAATTCACACAATTCTTTATGTAAAAATATAAAAGATCAACTTATATTTATACTACAAGCGGACAATAAATCGCATTTTTCGACAACACGTAGTTAACATGGACTGTAATTTCAAAAGCAGTTTCTGCTCACTTTCATTCCTTCCTTAATTGAAGTTTATTAGAGAAAAATGATATTCATATATCTCACTGCCATCGAGATATGCATCTGAACACATTTAATTTTGCCTTTCTATTTCTCTCAACACATTTAAAAGCCAAAATATAATAACAACCGACTAATATTGATAAACATGAAGAGATACATCTAATATTTTCCTTGATAAAATTTCAAAAGGGACTATTCCTATGTCAGCACGCCAAACTATCGATGAGATTTTGCTAAAGTTTGCTCATCAAATAGGCTTGCCTGCACTGCATCTAACGGAAAATGAAGTAAGCTTAGCCTTTGATGATAATCTAAGGGTGCATATCATCTTTCATCCTGAATCGACAACTCTGCAGCTCGAAGCTGAGATTGTTGGCCTTCAAATTGTAAATTCCGATCTTTATCGTTCTTTCTTGGCCTTTAATTATCACTGGCCTGAGCACCAGTTATTTTTTAGTTTGGATAACCACCGACATGTCCTATGTTTAAACCGACTCATTAACATTAGGCGACTGGATTACGAATATTTTGAAACAGCTTTAGCAGAATTGCTGACGCACAGCGAGTCGTGGGAAGCGTTATTGTCTTCGCATGTAACCATTGATGAGGCACCACCGATGCCACAAACTTTAGACTTGAGAGTTTAGGTGTCTTTATGTCCAATGACATCCAATCCACATACACCAATTCATCGGTTCATGACGTTCAACAAGCGCAGCAAAATGATGCAGTGCCGCAAGGAACGTTTCATGGCCGTAAAGTCACCCTACTCTCCTCATCAGAAAGCAGTCTGATGCGAACAAGCTCTAAAAGAGAGCTTGGTGAATGTTTAAATCAATTTGCCAGTCTCGAATCTTGCAATCGCGTTTTGGACTTTGATCCGCAACTCAACATTGACAAGCAAAACGCCGCCGTAGAAAAGCTTATGGAACGAAAAGTGGCGATAATTCAACGTTCCTGATATCACAATATAAGCAGGTTAAACATCTAAGTTAACCTTCAGCCGACAAGCTCACGCTAATAAAAAACCCCGAAGATTCGGGGGTTTTGATTCATACTGCTTTTTCTTTATTAATTACTTAGTTTCACTAGAAGAAGCCTAACGGGTCGATGCTGTAGCTAATCAGCAAGTTCTTAGTATTCTGGTAGTGATCCAGCATCATCTTGTGCGTTTCGCGCCCGATACCCGATTTTTTGTAACCACCGAACGCTGCGTGTGCAGGGTAAGCGTGGTAACAGTTAATCCAGATCCGGCCAGCTTCAATATTACGGCCCATACGATATGCAACGTTCGCATCACGTGTCCAAACACCTGCGCCTAAGCCATATTCGGTGTCGTTTGCGATTTCCAACGCTTCAGCCTCATCTTTGAATTTGGTGATAGCAATCACTGGGCCAAAGATTTCTTCTTGGAAGATTCGCATCTTGTTGTGGCCTTCCAACATGGTTGGCTGAATGTAGTACCCCTGGTTGATAGACTCTGGCTGTTCTGACACTCCACCACCAAAGACCACTTTTGCGCCTTCTTCACGGCCGATTTCCAGGTAACTTAAAATCTTATCAAACTGTTCTTGAGAAGCCTGAGCACCGACTTGAGTATCGGTATCGAGCGGATTACCTTGTTTAATCAGATGTGCGCGTTCCGTCAGTTTCTCTACAAACTTGTCATAAATCGCTTCATGAACCAGTACGCGAGATGGACAGGTACAAACTTCACCTTGGTTGAAGAAACCAAGTAACGTACCTTCGATACACTTATCAAGATACTCATCTTCGTAATCGAAGATATCTGAGAAGTAGATGTTTGGAGATTTACCACCTAACTCAACTGTCGATGGGATCAAGTTGTCTGCTGCACATTTCAGAATGTGGTTGCCAACTTGCGTAGACCCGGTAAACGCGAGTTTCGCAATGCGGTTGCTGGTTGCTAATGCTTGACCCGCTTCAGAACCATATCCGTTTACAACGTTGATGACACCAGGAGGAAGAAGGTCACCGATTTTTTCCATCAGAACCAGAATGGATGTTGGGGTTTGCTCTGCTGGCTTCAATACCACACAGCAACCCGCCGCTAGTGCCGGTGCTAGTTTCCAAGCCGCCATCAACATTGGGAAGTTCCACGGAATTATTTGACCAACCACACCAATCGGTTCTGGGAAGTGGTAGCTTGCGGTGTGCTCATCCAGTTCTGCCGCACTGCCTTCTTGCGCGCGAATACAGCCAGCGAAGTAACGGAAGTGATCCACTACTAAAGGTAAATCTGCCGCCAAGGTTTCGCGAACTGGTTTGCCGTTTTCCCAAGTTTCTGCAACTGCAAGCTCTTCTAGATGCTGCTCAATACGGTCAGCAATTTTCAGCAAGATGTTCGAACGTTCTGTCACGCTGGTTTTGGCCCATTTTGCTCTGATGTTGTGCGCGGCATCCAGTGCTAAATTAATATCTTCCTCGCCAGAGCGAGCAACTTTACAATACGCTTGTCCGTTGATTGGTGAGATATTGTCAAAGTACTCACCACCCGTTGGTTTTACCCATTCCCCACCGATAAAGTTATCGTAATGCGATTTAAAGTTAACAATGGCATTTTCACTACCTGGCTGTGCATAGATCATAACTCTTCCTTTTGTTTCTCGTTCAATGTGTTATTGCAGTGTCGTATCGCACTGTTCACAAAGAGCATTACGCAAGTCACACGCCAACTACGCCACACTTGTTGTTAATTAAATGTAAAACTATGATTACCAAGCGATAACAAACCAAGTGAGCGATGTTTGAGCGGATGTATGGTGTGAACACCAATGTTCAAGTGTTCCAAAATGGCACACCCTCACTGTGACAAAATGGTACAGTCATGGAACTTCAACACATTAGCGATAACAATTGGCTTTCAACTTCATGGGTCAGAAGTGAACAAGCGGGTTTAAAACAGCGTCGACGCCCTGAAGATATTCGAGTAACGCCAGCAACGCTCCAAGATAGGCGTCACCAACTCAATTTTTTGCTAGAGGCAGTCACTCAATTTGCGCTCCCTCTGTTTAATCAGCTATTTGCTCATAGCGACAGTCGCTTAATTTTGACGGATTCAGATGGTGTCATCATCGGCAGTTGGGGACAGCCTAGATTTCGTGAAAAGTTAACGGAAATCTCGCTAAGCTCTGGTGCATGCTGGCAAGAAAAGGTCAAAGGCACCAACGCGATTGGTACAGCCTTGGTTGAAGCAAAGCCCGTTTCTGTTATTGGTGATCAGCACTTTATCCAACACCATCGTTTTATTAGCTGTTCGGCTAATCCTATTTTCGATCATCTTGGTAACCTCATTGGCGTATTAGATATTACGAGCGAGCAAAAGAGACATGACTTCTCAACGCAAGTACTAGTACAAAACATGGTCCAGCAAGTGGAGAATCAACTACTTAACTTGATTCCACAAGGGCATATTCGTGTGGATTTAGCGTGCGAAAAAGGTTTACTGAATAGTGGTTGGCAAGGAATTATCATTGCAAATGAAGACGGACAAGTTTTGGCTCACAATCAAGTAGCCTCTCAACTTTTTGCGCAAAAAAGTATCATTGGGCAATCCTTAGACGACATTCTATCCACTCGGGGAAATGAGCACCCTTTCGTTTTCAAAACAAAACCGCTTACCGATAAAGATAGCAAGGTCAAGTCTCGTGCTGTAGCGGCGTCCAATGATCTTCATTATGGCGACTCCGCTGTTGAGCACTGTTGGCAGCAAGCCAATCGCGTCATCGATAAAGACATCAGTTTGTTGATTCTCGGAGAGACTGGTGTTGGCAAAAACGAGTTTGTGAAAGCACTCCATAAAAACAGCCAGAGAAAAGCGGGACCGTTAGTTTCCGTCAACTGCGGAGCGCTACCAAAAGATCTGGTTGAATCTGAATTATTTGGCTACGTAGCCGGTGCCTTTACTGGCGCAAACAGCAAAGGCTATCAGGGAAAAATTCGCCAAGCACACAAAGGGATTTTGTTTCTAGATGAAATCGCAGATTTACCCTTGGAAGCTCAAAGCCGCTTGCTCCATGTATTGCAAGATAAAACCGTGCTTCCCGTGGGTTCAAACCAAAGTATTCAAGTCGATACGCAAATCATTGCAGCCACGCATAAAGATCTGGAACATTTGGTCAGCGAAGGATTGTTCCGCCAAGATTTGTATTATCGCCTTAATGGCTTGATCATTGAGCTACCTCGCTTTGAGGAACGTGATGACAAACGACAACTGATTGAGAACATTCATCGGCGTCACGCCGAATCTGAACAACAGCTTTGCCCTCACCTACTTTCTCTGATGCTGTCTTACTCATGGCCAGGAAATTTGCGTGAACTCGATAGTTTAATCAAAGTATCCGCCTTAATGGCGCAAGGTGAAGAAATATTGGAACTCACACACGTCCCAGCCCACCTAAGTAAGAAACTCAGCCAAGCTCAAGAAGGAGCAGCATCCGCTGAACCAACTTCAGAACTGCGTGCAACCGTCGAAGATAAGTTGCTCAAAACATATCAAGCCAACCAGGGGAACATTAGCAAAACGTCTCGTATGCTTGGTGTGAGCCGAAATACCATTTACAGAAAGTTGAAAAGCCTTGGCATATTAAGTTAATTCTACGACCTCAGATACAAAAAGAGCACCGTTGCGGTGCTCTTTCTCTTTGAAACCTAGCTTACAGGCCGCCTTGTTGTTGTGCCTGTTTTACTAATGCCTGACGTTGAGTTTCCTTCTCAGAGATCACTTGATTGTCCTTGTGCATTTCCTGTTCCAATTCTGCTGGAATGAAAACAAAGTACTTGTTAAGAGTCATCTTAGAACCTCAATTTGCTGTGTTAATTACCTTCTTGGTCGACGTAAACAAAACCAGAAAAACATGTTTTACTGGATCCTTGTTGCTAGTTTCAAAAAATAAAGGATGTTCATATAATAAACATCCTCCATGTGGGCGCTAATTATAGGCGTAGTTTAGAGGCTTACCTAGCACTCTTTTTCACCTTTTGTGCAATCTGAGTTTCGATCGAAAAACAGATTTAATTGCCCGTAGTTACTAAGGTATTGTTAAACAGAGAAAAAAGCTTTTACTGTAACTGACGACAGGGATGAGCTTACGAGTGTAGATTCACTTGCAATTGTGTATCGTAGAGTTCGAATACGATAATAATAGCGCTACATGCCCTTAATCTGCGTAGTTAAAAACTTTGAAGTGATAGACAACCGAAGTCATATCTGTGCAACTCAGTTTAACGATTTGTCTACCAGTTCAATATTTCACCTTTTTTGAGAAATCTTTAGCCACTTTTTTGTGTGAAACGTCCCAAAAGAGCAGACAATTAAAAGTGTGGCATATGACCACAATTGTCTATCCCCACTTAGCTTTGGGAGGCGTTTATGAAAAGTAACAAACTTGGCCATGTGATGTCTTTCAGCAGGATGTTTTCCTTCATCGCATTCTTGACGGCCACATTCGCATGGATTCTCAGCATGTACGCCCTATTCACTGTTTCTTTAGTGGCTCTTGTGGTCAGTGCAATTCTCTACCTAAAGGACAGGTTTTATCGAAGCAAGAAAACGACCACTGAAA
This sequence comes from Vibrio sp. Vb1755, assembly GCF_033338635.1. NCBI lineage: Bacteria > Pseudomonadati > Pseudomonadota > Gammaproteobacteria > Vibrionales > Vibrionaceae > Vibrio > Vibrio sp. Vb1755. The sequence continues at coordinate 100,187 of NZ_JAWOTA010000008.1, forward strand.
AGAGCGCCTAGGCGCTCTTGAAGTTCCGTAAAAGCAAACACAAAAAAGGATGCCACTTGGGCACCCTTTTGCTTTGATCAGCTTACTGACCGCGGATTAAACGTCGTAAGTTGTAGACGCTGTATCGCCGCCTGTACCAGTCCAGTTAGTGTGGAAGAATTCACCACGTGGACGGTCAATACGCTCATAAGTGTGAGCACCGAAGTAGTCACGTTGAGCTTGAAGCAGGTTCGCTGGTAGACGAGCTGTTGTGTAACCGTCTAGGAAAGATAGCGCAGAAATCGTACATGGCATTGGGATACCAGACTCTAGAGACTTCGCTGCTACTTTACGCCATGCTGCTAGGCTGCCTTGTAGGATGTTTTTGAAGTACTCATCAGAACCAAGGAATGCGATGTCTGGGTTCGCTTCGTACGCATCACGGATGTTGCCTAGGAACGCAGAGCGGATGATACAACCACCACGCCACATTAGTGCTACGTTACCGTAGTTTAGGTCCCAACCGTTCTCGTTCGATGCTTCGCGCATTAGCATGAAGCCTTGAGCGTAAGAGATGATCTTAGAAGCTAGTAGCGCTTGACGTAGTGCATCAACCCACTCTTGCTTGTCGCCTTCAACTGGTGTGATTGTCTTGCCGAATAGAGACTCGGCTTCAACACGTTGGTCTTTCAGTGCAGATAGACAACGAGAGAATACAGACTCAGAGATAAGCGTTAGTGGAATACCTAGGTCTAGTGCGTTGATACCAGTCCATTTACCAGTACCTTTTTGGCCTGCTGTGTCTAGGATCTTTTCAACGAGAGGCTCACCGTCTTCATCTTTGTAGCCAAGAATGTCAGCCGTGATTTCAACAAGGTAGCTGTCTAGCTCAGTCTTGTTCCAATCAGCGAATACTGCTTGCATCTCGTCTGCAGACATACCAATACCGTCTTTCATGAACTGGTAAGCTTCTGTGATAAGCTGCATGTCACCGTATTCGATACCGTTGTGTACCATCTTAACGAAGTGACCAGCACCGTCGTTACCAACCCAGTCACAACATGGCTCACCAGCGTCAGTTTTCGCAGCGATACCTTGGAAGATAGGCTTAACCGCTTCCCATGCTTCAGCAGCACCGCCAGGCATGATAGATGGACCGAAGCGCGCACCTTCTTCACCACCAGATACACCAGTACCGATGAAGTGGATACCTTTTTCACGTAGTGCAGCAACACGACGGTTTGTATCTGGGTAGTTAGTGTTACCACCGTCAATAATGATGTCGCCTTTGTCTAGCAGAGGTACTAGCGCTTCGATGAACTTGTCTACAACGTCACCAGCGCGAACCATCAACATTACTTTACGCGGCGTTTCTAGCTTCTCTACTAGTTCTTCTAGAGAGTATGCACCGATGATGTTCGTGCCTTTTGCTGGACCTTCCAGGAACTCGTCTACTTTAGCAGCAGTACGGTTGTGAGCAACCACTTTAAAGCCGTGATCGTTCATGTTTAGGATAAGGTTTTGACCCATTACTGCTAGGCCAATTACACCGATATCACCTTTCATTGTTTCTCTCCAATTTTATTTCATCGACGAGCAGCGTCTTAAGCAATTTTTGCTGCCGCGTCTAAATCTAAATACCATTCCGTTAGGCCCGATTTCGCTTGAATCTTAGCCGCTGGGTATGGCAGTGCGTGTGCTGGTGAACTGTTAATTTCTTCAACAATGTCCGCTTTTCCTGCACCAAGCACTAAGTAACTAATGCGTTTCGCTGCTTCTAATACGCGTGCGGTTTTCGACACACGAAGTTGGCCCGATTCAGGATGCGACGCCACAAGAGATAGGTTCGCATCATCATAATTCGTTTGGCCAGGGAACAGAGAAGCTGTATGACCATCAGCACCAACGCCTAATAAGATCCAGTCAAACACAGGTGTGCCGTTTTCATTCGGGATTACCTCTGCCATCTCTTTTGCAAAGCGCTCGGCTTCTGCTTTAGGCTCATCTTCGCCACGGATGCGGTGAATGTTTTCTGCAGGAATATTTACTTGGCTAAACAACAACGTGTTCGCTTCACCGTAGTTGCTTTCTGCATCGTCAGGGGCAACACAACGTTCGTCACCCCACCAAAAGTGGAGGTTTTCCCATTGAATGGAGGTTGCGTAAGCCTCTGAAGCCAGTAGTTTAAACAGCATTTTAGGAGTGCTGCCGCCAGAAAGAGAGATGTGAACAGGTCTGCCCATTTCGCTAAACGCTTTCATATCGTTAGCTAGGCTTTCAACTACCTGTTCTGCTGTTTGGTAGATCTTATGGTTGATCATAGTTCACAGTAATCCGTATCTGTTAAGTTTTTACATGGGAAACGCCAAGCGCGGCCATCACGCTGTAACAAGTCATCTGACTCTTTAGGTCCCCAAGTGCCGCATGCGTACCCGAAGAGGGATTGTGGATCTTGCTTAAAATCTAAGATTGGCTGTACGTATTGCCAGCACGCTTCCACCGCATCACTACGTGCAAATAGCGTAGCATCACCATTCAAAGCATCAAGTAGAAGACGCTCGTATGCCGTTAGCATTTGCGTTTCTTGCAGGTCAGCGTAATGGAAGTTCATTTTCACTTCCTTCGCTTCAAAGCCTGCGCCTGGCTCTTTCAAGCCAAAGCTCATTTGAATGCCTTCGTCTGGTTGAATACGAATGATCAGCTTGTTTTCTGGTGCGTTTTGACCAAACACAGGATGCGGTGTTTGTTTAAAGTGGATAACCACCTCAGTAACGCGTGTTGGAAGACGCTTACCAGTACGCACGTAAAATGGCACGCCATTCCAACGCCAGTTGTTGATGTACGCTTTCAAACCGATGTAAGTCTCTGTACGAGAATCGTCTGCAACTCCCGGTTCTTCACGGTAGCCGCGTAGGCTTTGCCCACGAACTTCAGACGCCGTGTATTGGCCTAATACTAGATCGTTGCGCAGAGCGTTTTCGTCTAATGGCTTTAGGCATTGAAGCACTTTTACCACTTCATCACGCATCGAGTCTGCATTGATTTGCGCTGGTGGTTCCATACCTACCATTGCTAATACTTGTAGCAAGTGGTTTTGGAACATGTCGCGCACAGCACCAGAGTTGTCGTAGTAACCACCACGCTCCTCTACGCCAAGGAATTCTGCGCCTGTGATTTCAACGTAATCAATGAAGTTACGGTTCCAAAGCGGCTCAAACATCGCATTAGAGAAACGAAGCACAAGTAGGTTTTGTACCGTTTCTTTACCTAAGTAATGGTCAATTCGGTAGATTTGATGCTCTTGGAAGTGCTCGTGAATTTCTTTGTCCAGAATACGCGCCGATTCAAGATCATAGCCGAATGGTTTCTCAATGATCAGGCGTTTCCAGCCATCCTCTTCACTGTTAAGACCATGTGCTGCAAGACTTGCAGGGATCACACTGTATAAACTTGGTGGGGTTGCTAAGTAAAAAAGCGTATTGCGTTGCTCGAATTGATATTCGTCCGCAAGTTGGTCTAAGCGAGAAGATAGCTTACCGTAATCTTGTGTGTCAGAAGTATTAATTGCTTGGTAGTGCAGATGGTTAATAAATGCATCAAGCGTTTCTGGCTCAGTCTTTTCCATTTCCTGAAGCGATTTTTTCAGCTTCGCGCGGTAAGACTCATCACTGTATTCAGTGCGACTTACACCCAGAATGGCAAAATTCTCTGGAAGCTGCTTGTTCGCGTAGAGGTGGTATAAAGCAGGAATGAGCTTACGGTACGTAAGGTCACCTGAAGCACCAAAAATAACGATGCTGCTGTTTTCTGGTATTACCATCATCTTTCCCTTAAAAACGAGGTACTTATTGTGTGCCCGGATACGGCTAGAGAATGAGCCAACCCTATCAATGGCACCTCAAAATAGAAAATTGGTCTTACCTATTACGTTGATAGGTAAAGTCTATGGGCCCAAAGAACCTCAAGAAGTTGCATTTCCGATTCTTGGAAACACGACGTATTGAGGTCATTTAAGTCACTTATGTCTCAAAAGTACACACTGTACTCGCTGGAGGAGAGTCCGACACGGGGCAATATTGTCTACGACTATTTGATTTACATCAACACTTGCCAGTGCAAACGTTTAAATAAGTTGCACAAAACGTCATAAGCGATTGTATTTTATTGATAAAAAAAGTTTCATCTGAACGCTCCAAAATTTAAGCAAAAACTCTAATATGGGCAATAATTACTCATCCTTGCAATCCATTACAGTTTTATCGTGATCTGTGTTACTTACTTTTTATTTCATCACCCTATTGATAATGATACTCAATTAAAGATAATGAAATCACTATTAATGTGAAAGTAGAACGCCATGAAATCAAGCGCCATTAACCCACATCCCATAAACCGAATACAATCGGTGCTTGACTACATTCACACCAACTTAGACAGCACTCTGAGCGTAGATGAAATATCGAAAGCAAGTTGTTGGTCGCGCTGGCAACTGCAACGCGTATTTCAACAACACACTGGCGTATCCGTCGCTCACTACATCAGAGAGCTTAAACTTAGCCTTGCGGCTGAGCGCTTAATCCATACTTCTGACCGCTCGTTAGATATAGCGATAGAAATGGGATTTACATCTGAACACGCATTTAGCCGTGCGTTCAGGAATATGTTTTCAAAAAGCCCCCGCGAATATCGAAAAACGCAACAACTCTCCGGGTTGAGGCAACCTTTGACGCTGCGTAAGACACCAGAAGAAGAGAAAAAACATCAGCGCTTTATTGAAGTTCGAATAGAAACAAAACCGGCTTTTGAACTTGCTGGTTATCATGAACCTATTCACGGATTGTTTTCCGCTACGCCCGATTTCCAATCCAAAGTACCGTCACTTTGGTCACGTCTTTATTCATCTGAAAACCTTAACAATTCGGAAAGTAGTTACTTTGGCGTGATTGATGTGACTCAAGCGTATTCAAACAACCAACAACTTGAGTATTGGGCAGGTTATGAGTGCAGTCCAACAGCAAACGCACCAAGATCAACGAACTCTTCCAACTCGGGGTTAGACCTCTTGGCTGTTCCTGAGCAAACCTACGCCGTCATTACACACATAGGCAAAGCATCAGAGCTCGCCTCAACGCTGGAATGGTTTATTTTACATTGGCTACCCTACTCTAATTATCATGCTATCGATGGTTATGAGTTAGAGCTTTATCCAGAAGGTTATGATGTTGATAGCGAACAAGCACAAATGCAGTATTGGATTCCTGTAGAGCCAAACGACTCGCTATCTTTAAAACCTAAGAACAGAAGAATAAGTTCCAAAGATTAGTGTTTTGCACCAAATTGTTAACTTTTCCTATTTCTTTGAATATAGAATACAAATAACAATCATTATCAATAAATAGAAAAAGTAGTGGAATTTATAAATATGGAAAGTCCGATTCGATTTCATCGTTCAGCGGTTGCTATCGTCGTATCCGCATTGCTCGCTGGCCACGCCAATGCAACTGAGAGCACATCCCAACACGAAACGATTACGGTGCTAGGAGAAACATACCGAAACACCGCAACTAAAACCGTTTTAGAACCGGAGGAAACACCGCAAGCGATCACGGTAATCACTAAAGATGACATGGACCTGCGCGGCGTAAACTCGGTGAGCGAAGCATTGCGTTATGCACCTGGCGTAAATACAGAATTGCGTGGCGGTGCCGTTTCCCGACTTGACCTATTCAATATTCGTGGTTTTATTAACTACACCAACTTTTATGATGGTCTTCCTTTGCTGTACAACGGTTGGAACCTTCAACCGCAGGTCGATTCCGTTGCTCTTGAGCAAATCGAGGTTTTTAAAGGGCCAACGTCTGTTCTTTACGGCAATATTCCACCAGGAGGTATGGTCAACATTATCGCCAAGGCGCCTCAGTCAACACCCTCGCACTCTGTCTCGATTAGTACAGGGACTAACAGCCTAAAAGAACTGACGTTCGACACCACAGGACAAGTTGGTGATTCTAATGTTGATTACCGTATCGTCGGCCTGGCAAAACAGCGAGATGGTCAAGCCGATACGTCTGAAGACGAACGTTACGTACTCGCCCCATCTTTCAATTGGCAAGCGACAGAAAGCACATTAGTGAACGTGAATGTTTACTATCAAAATGATCCATCAGCAGGTATCTACACGACTGTGCCTGCGTCTGGCTCAGTGATTAAAAACCCACTTGGCTCGATGTCACCAAGCACTTATTTAGGGGATGAGGACTGGAACACTTACGAACGCGAAGTTCTGATGATGGGTTACAAAGTCCAACACGACTTTAACAACAATTGGCAATTTCTACAGAATGCCCGCTACATGACCGCCGATGCCTATCAGGAAAACACATATAACGGTGCACTTGAAGCGGATAACCGTACCGTTGGTCGAAATGCCTATTTAACTGATGAAAAATCCAAATCCTTTGTGATTGACAACCAACTATCTGGCTACGTTAAAACAGGAAATTTTGAACATAACTTATTGTTCGGGCTTGATTATCAGTATCTAGATTCAGATGTAAAATACAAAGACACGCTTGGGTATTCGCTAACTCAGGACATTTTTAATCCTGACCACAACAGCATTGATCGTAATGCACTGAATTTCCAATACAAACAAAACTTAGATATCAAAACGAAGCAGATTGGCGTTTATTTCCAAGATCAAGTTCGTTACGACCAACTTGTAATGATTGCAGGTCTTCGTTGGGATAAATACGATTCAAATACAGACGCCGTTAGCGATTATCTAGGAGCAGTATCCAACAGCAAGGAAGAGTTAGACGATACCAACGTATCTTTCCGAGTCGGTGGTTTGTATGAGCTAGACTTTGGTCTCTCGCCATATCTTACTTACTCGGAAAGTTTTGAGCCAATTGCGGGTGCCGACTCTTCTGGTAAAGCATTTGAGCCATCAACCGGTCATCAATGGGAGTTAGGCTTTAAATACGCCCCATTATCTGGTGATATCTCAGGTAACTTAGCACTCTTCCATATTACGAAGAAAAACGCGATCTTGACCGATCCGAATAATCCATATGCACCGAACTATCAAGCGGGCGAAGTGGTATCACAAGGTATTGAACTTGAGGCAAAATGGCAAGCCACAGCACAAGCTGATTTCACTCTAGGCTATACATATACCGATATGGAGATTACCGAGGACAGTTATTACAACCAAGAAGGTAAAACGCCGGTTTGGGTACCTGAGCAAACGGCCTCTCTATGGGCCAATTACTTCTTTGAAGGAAATCTTTCAGGCCTTCGTACCAGTGCTGGCGTTCGCTATGTCGGAGAAGCACAAATTGATGCACAGAATAGTCAAAACGTACCGGACTACACCTTGTTTGATTTAGCAGCAAGTTACGATTTCTCAACGGTATCTGAATCAATGAAAGGGGCTAGCGTCACGCTTTCTGCAAGCAATCTATTCGATAAAGAATACTATTCTTGTTACGACAAAAATAACTGTTGGTTTGGCGCTGAGCGCTCTATCGAAGCGAAGTTAGAATACAACTTCTAACCTCTTAGAGCGGAACAGCAGTAATTTGTAAAGCGATGGTTTCTAAAACAAGCCATCGCTTTTTATTTTGCATAGAGCATCAATGTAAACGCTACCGTGTCACTTTTTTATAGCACCTTTCTGGCCTACCTACCGACCCATAGTTTAAATCAGCCTCTAGTTCACCAGTACTAATAAGAAACTCAAGATAACGTCTAGCGGTTGTTCGACTCACTCCGATTTTTTCACCTGCCTCATCAGCGGTCAGCGCACTTCCATTTGGGAACAACTCTCTGATCTTGTCTAGGGTTACACCATCAATCCCTTTTGGTAATCGGTTCGGCAAGTTGTCTTGATTGGCGTGAGACTGCAGCATTTTATCAACGAGGTTCTGATCCAAACTCTCTACGATGTCTAGTTGTTGGCGTTGGGACACATACTTTTTCAGTGCGGCATCTAAACGTGGAAACATCACTGGTTTTAACAGGTAATCGACAACGCCACCCCTCATCGCCTGTTGTAACGTATCGACATCCCTTGCGGCTGTAATCAAAATGACATCACACGTTTGGTTACTTGCACGCAGTGTATTTAGTATCTCAAGCCCTGTGCCATCGGGAAGATAGACATCCATCAATAGTAAATCTGGCTTAAGAATGTCGAGTTGCATTTCTGCTTCCATTCTCGTGGTCGCAATTCCAACCACTTCCAAACCTGTCAGTTGGCTTAAGTATTTGTGGTGCAGCTCAGCAATAGCCAGATCATCTTCAATGATCATTACGCGAGTCGCCATACTCATAATTGTTCTTCCTTGGGTAAGTACACCGTTATTCTTGTCCCATAATTTGTATTGGGTATCATCTCAACATGGCCGTGATATCGAGTAGCAAGCTGATTGACAAGGTGTAACCCAACACCTCGATTTTGACGAGATTTCGTCGAAACGCCTTTTGTAAATAATGTTTGTGGATCCATTGTTTTTGGGAGGCCACAGCCATGATCTATCACCTCAAGTATCACTTCATTTCCGTAATCGCTAACGGACACATCAATGTTTCTGCGTTCTGACGCAACATTTGATTCATCGCGAATTGAAGTTAACGTGGCATCGAAAGCGTTATCAATCAAATTACCCAAAATTGTGACTAGGTCTTCCGAATTTAGCCACTCAGGCAGGGGCTCCAGACGACTGCCTTCCTCAACCACCAGTTGTAAGCCTAACTCGCGAGCACGTTCAGTTTTTCCAAGCAACATACCTGCAATTAGCGGGTCTTTAACGGTATCTCTTAAAAACTCAATCATTGCCTGATAGTGTGCGGTTTCTTGTCCAATTAACTTTTGCACCGCATCAAGTTCACCCATTTGTACTAGCCCACTAATGGTGTTGAGCTTATTGCGATGCTCATGGGTCTGTGAACGTAACAAATCTGCATATTCCTTGGTTTGTGATAGCTGCTCGGTTAGATCATTGATTTCATCCCTTAAACGGAAACTCGATACCGCCCCCACGATTTTTCCATCAACATAAATTGGAGAGCGATTTGCAATCAGGCGCTTATGATTAAGGAATATTTCAATATCATGATCTTCCTGCCCGCTTTCTAACACTGTATATAGATCGCTATCACGCAGCGTATCAGTCAAAGGTTTATTGAGCGCTGATTCTCTATCAATACCGAGAATCTGGCAGGCACTACGATTTATCGAGCGAAGTATCCCTTGGGCATCAATGCTTAACACGCCCTCTTTGATGGTGCTCATCGTCACTTCTAATTCGCCGTACAACCGCCCTATTTCTTCAGGCTCAAAGCCTAAAATGGCGCGCTGAAACTTTCTCGACGCATAATTGGATACAATGGCATTAGCGACGACAACTACGATGACCATTAAAATCAAAAAGGCCAAAAATGGTTCGATGCGGTCTTGCAGTCGGTCGAGCAAATAGCCAACCGAAACCACACCAATGATGTTCCCTTGCTCGTCAAAAATCGCAGCTTTACCACGAACTGAATAACCTAACGAGCCCTGTGCCGTCGAAACATAAGACAACCCCTGTTCTAGCGCTCGACGATTGTCGCCACCTCTCATTGGCTTGCCCAACCGCTCATCAACAGGGTGGATTAAGCGTACTCCCTTATGGTCGCCAATAACGATGAATGCAGCACCTATGGCTTCGGTTAATTCTCTAAAGCGAAGTTGGTATGGCTGGGGGTTTTGGGTTTCGATCATTTCACGAACAACCGCTGAGTCCGCTAAAAAACGGGCAACACCCAGTGCTTTTTCTCCCATTTCTTGCTCTTGATTGATTTTGAGATAAGTGAACCCCGCGGCGACAAGCAATAACAGCTCTATCAACCCCGATAGCGTCATGATAATGAGCATCCGCTTACGAAAGCTGATGGTTTTCCAACTCATTGATACATCCTTGTGATTCACTCTTGAGCGTAACGTTAACACTCAGTTAACAGCATGACGTTGTCGCGGTGATAAATCTGTGAGGAAGGCAAACAAACCGCAGAGTTTACGGTTAATTAATCGACGAGCTGAAACATAAAATTACAACCATTCACCAAATTTAGCATTCCTCTCTGATACTCAATTCCATACATAAATTGCCCTTAAAATCATGATCGCGATCACATCGATTTTAGCGGTTTTTGAGGCGTTTTTAGACTTTACAACGTATAATTTTTAATCAACGAAACCAATGAGAGTTTCGGTTTGAAAGCAGTGAAGCTGGAAGTCTATTAAAAGCTCAACATTGATGTCAGTGGTTTGGACAAAAATAAAACAAAACACAAATACTGACTACATGACAAACACTTAGACACCATCTGAAAACTGGAAAACTATAAACAGAGGTGCATTTATAGTTAGAAGGAACACCAAACATGGAACGCGATACCTTTGGAATATGCCTGAATAAGGCGATGCTGTCAGAGAATATGTATTCAACATTTACACACGTCAGGGCTTATGAAAAAAACGGAGGCGGTACTTCTGATCTCAAAGTCCTGTTATCGTTCCCTCAAATGAGTGGAAAAGATCTATTGAATACGATGCGAGGTTCTCGTCAGCTCGAGTGGAGAGCGGAGTTTCACTGTCCATATACGAAATAAATTTGTAACATCTCCCGCGCCCAGCACAAATATAACTGGGCGCATACTACTGCCCAATTTTCCCTCCTACTTAACACGCAGTTACGAATCCTTTATATTAGAGCTAATACTCTACGACAAAGCAGCCATTATGAAAAAAACAGGAAAGTTTTGGATACTGGGCTTACTTAGCAGCTCGATTTCCCTTGCCTGTCATGCGGCACCGATCACTTTTGATACCGCATGGCAGCTATTGCTAGAAAACAACTATTCTCTTAAAGCTCAACGCTCAAACGTCGAGAACTACCAATACCAAGAGAGTGCCACCAGCAATCTCAACTTACCTCAAGTTACCATTGGCGCGAATTACACGCGTTTAGATACCGATATCACGCTTTCGGGAAAACAGATCCTAGACAGCACAGGAGCACACATTAACGTACCTCCTGCTTTTCAGCCTATTTTTGGTGCCTTAGCTAATACCACTTCGACCATAACCGAGCGCGATATTTTCTCTTCGTCTATTCGTGCCATTTGGCCAATTTTTACTGGTGGTAGAATTTCTGCGGCTCAATCAGCAGCAGAAGGCAAAACGGATGAGGCGAAAAGTCAGCTTTTAATGGAACAACAAGCGCGTTTTGAAGATTTATCGAAGTACTACTTTTCTGTCGTACTGGCAAAGGAAGTACTCGCAACGCGGCAAGCGGTTGAAGCTGGGCTAAAAAAGCATCGAGATTTTGCCATTAAGCTTGAAGAGCAAGGACAAATCGCGCACGTTGAGCGCCTGCAAGCCGAGGCTTCTTTAGATAAAGCATCTGTAGAAACACGTAAAGCAGCCAGCGATTTGAGTATCGCTCAGGCTGCATTAGGTAAATTACTCGCGCAAGATGATGCCGTAGAGCCCGCTGAATCTTTGTTTATCAACGACAGTCTTCCCCCTCTTACTGCTTTTGTCGATCAAACGTTGCTTACCTATCCGGGGTTAGAGCTTCTGAGCGCTAAACACAAACAAGCCTCTAGCTTAATCAAAGCAGAAAAAGGGAAATACTACCCTGAAGTTTATCTTTACGGCGACTACAGCTTGTATGAAGACGATTCTCTCGCAAGCCAAATGAAGCCTGACTGGTTAGTTGGTGTTGGTGTCAGCATTCCACTGATTGAATCATCAGGGCGAAGCGAAAAAGTCAAAGCCGCTCAAAGCGTCGTCTCGCAGGTCGACTCATTAAAGTCCCAAGCCAAACAAGACTTATCGCTGTTAGTCCAAAAGACATACTTGGAGGCTCAGCAAGCCATTGATGAAGTACAAGGGCTCGCATCTAGCATTGAACTCGCTAACGAAAACCTGCGCTTGCGTGAAAAAGCATTTACTCAGGGTCTGTCGTCTTCTCTGGATGTTGTGGATGCACAACTTTATGTCGCGAGTATAGAAACACAACGTTCAGCGGCGCGTTTCCGCTATTTAATATCTTTAACCAAGCTACTCGCATTGAGCAGTGAAATGAACAGCTTCGAACAATATCAAAATACCGCTTATATCCCTGCTTCAACATCCAAAGAGGTGAAATAAATCATGGCAGCTAAATCACTAAAACCCGTTTTACTCTCACTTTGTGCTTTGGGTGTTGCCTCTTGGGTTGGGTATCAATTTTACCAAGCCTATCAACCGGAACCGATCCGCTTACAGGGATTAATTGAAGCCCAGCAATACAGTATTTCCTCAAAAGTTCCAGGGCGTATTGATGAGGTCATGGTACGTAAAGGCGACGATGTAGAGAAAGGTCAGCTTATTTTTACCCTTCATAGTCCTGAAATTGAAGCGAAGTTAGAACAAGCAAAAGCAGGTGAAAAAGCGGCGGACGCCTTAGCTCAAGAAGCTGAGAAAGGCGCACGTGAGCAACAAATCCAAGCAGCAAAAGATCAGTGGATGAAAGCCAAAGCCGCTGCGAATTTAATGGAAAAAACCTACAATCGTGTGAATAACCTTTATAACGATGGCGTGGTTGCAGAACAAAAACGCGATGAAGCTTTAACTCAGTGGCAAGCAGCGAAATACACAGAAAGTGCTGCGTTTCAAATGTACGAAATGGCAAAAGAAGGCGCTAGAAGTGAAACCAAAGTGGCTGCGGCGGAAAAAGCGCGCATGGCATCAGGTGCCGTAGCCGAAGTAGAAGCGTACGCGAAAGATACTCAGATCTACAGCTGGTTTGACGGCGAAGTCTCTCAAGTTCTACTTCAAAGTGGTGAATTAGCACCTCAGGGCTTCCCGGTTGTTACTGTGATAGATACAGAAGATGCCTGGGCGACACTTAATGTGCGTGAAGATTACCTTCAACACTTTAAAAAAGGAGCAACCTTTGATGCCTATTTGCCTGCCTTAAATAAAAATGTTGAGTTCAAAGTAACGCATGTTGCCGTTATGGGTGACTTTGCAACGTGGAGAGCAACCGATGCTTCTCAAGGTTTTGATCTTCGTACCTTTGAAGTAGAAGCTCGTCCAGCTCAACCCGAACCTGAGCTGCGTATGGGAATGAGTGTTGTCGTTGAACTTTAATCACAACCACTAGGTTAATGCTATGACGATTAAGATTTCACAGCGGCATATCTTACGACGAGACAAGTGGTTGCTTTCGTGCCTTACTTGGATACCGATTTTGCTCGCGATGATGATTTGGGGAGTGTTCTCTGCGGGCATTGCCCGGGATCTGCCAATCGGTGTGGTTGATCTACAACATTCCCAACTTTCTCGAAAGCTCATTCAATCTTTGGATGCGTCGTCGAGTCTGGCTGTTAACTATCACTACACCAGTGCAAGCGAAGCAAAAAATGCGATGATTGAAGGCGATATCTACGCTTACGCGGTCATCCCATCTAAGTTCGACCAAGACATTCTCCAGCACCGCCAACCTCAACTTTCTGTCTTTTACAACAGTCAGTACATTTTGGTAGCGAAACTGATCAACTCTGCTGTTGCGCAAGCACAAGGCTATTTCGACGCTCAGGTTGAAGTAATGGGCAACTTGGCTAAGGGTAACACCACAACGTTAGCAGCGGCTGGACAGGCTGTACCCGTGTCAACACAAATAACCGCATTATTTAACCGTAACAATAACTACGCACAATTTTTGGTAACGGCTATCGTGCCAGCCATTTGGCAAATATGTATTGTAGTAAGCACTATTTTGATTCTTGCCGCGCACTTTCGCATTTATGGTGGAAAGAATGGCTTTGCATTTTTGGGCGAAAAGCCATACGCCAGGCTCACTACCTTATTAAGTCGGTACATTCCGGTCTTTATGGCGCAAGGTGCGTTGTTCTTGTACTGGTTTTATTCCGTGCTTGATTGGCCAATGGAAGGCAGTTTTGTGGTTATGCTATTAGCACAATTGGTGACGGTTATCGCCTGTATCATTATGGGAGCGTTGTTCTTCTTCTTGTCGATGGATCCTGCACGTGCGATGAGTTTTGCTGGCGCATTTACGGCTCCAAGCTTCGCGTTCATGGGAATTACATTCCCAGTTTCTGACATGAACACGCTCGCTTATGCATGGCGTTCATTATTGCCGATTACCCATTACATTGAAGTACAAGTGAGTCAAGCAAGCTATGGAGCATCGGCCGCACAATCTTTAAGCTCGCTATGGCCTATGATTGGTTACGTTGTGCCCCTGCTCATTACCGCAGCCTTGATGGGTAAACATCGAACAGCTTCATCAACACGCCAAGCGAAGGAGGCGGTATGACATTGTGGCAACTGATTAAAGCGGAACTTAAGGCCGTTCTAACCAATCCAGTCGTTACGTTGACCGTGTTTGGTGGTGTCGTATTTTACTCGTTTTTATACCCTTTGCCTTATGCACAACAAACGCCTCGTGAACAACCAATCGCGATTGTTAATCTAGATGGTAGTCAGACGAGTTTAAAGCTAGAACGTATGGTTGATGCCACTCCGCAAGTCAACGTAGTCACTCGACTTCATACGATTGCCGATGCAAAGCAAGCATTTTTACAACGAGAGATCACCGGTTTTTTAGTCATACCAGAACACTTTTACAAAGACCTAATGCTAGGTAAAAGCCCGACTCTGGCCTACGCTGCGGACGCCTCGTATTTTCTCGTGTACGGAACCGTGGTAGAAGGATTGGCCCAAGCTGGAGGCACATTAGGGGCCCAAGTGAAAGTCAGTAAAATGGTGATAGATGGTGTGCCCATGAGTATGGCTAGCCATAATTACTCTGCTATTAAGCTTAATATGAAACCAACGTTCAACCCAACCATGGGTTACATCGAATACGTAGTGCCGGCAGTATTTGTTCTGATTTTACAACAAACGTTGATCATGGCGGTTGGATTACAAACGGGAACACAGCGTCATGGTCGTGGCTATTGGTCACAAGTATCAACGGGATCGCTGCTGCTTGTGAGAACGTTAGTATTTGTGGCAATTTATTATTTACTCGGCGCCTATTATTTTGGTTTTAGCTTCGAACGTTTAAACGTAAACCATATCGCCAATGCGGGCGAATTGCTGGCTATGTTGTTCCCGTTCTTTTTAGGTTGTTGCGGACTAGGCTTCTGGCTAGGTTACTTATTACCTCGGCGTGAACTTGTCACCTTAGTCGTCTTAGTGAGCTCTATGCCGCTCATTTTCTTGGCTGGTTTTATTTGGCCAATTGAAGCCATACCTACTCCCTTATTATGGATTGCTGATTTAAGCCCAAGCACTTGGGCGATAAAAGCTTTCTTAGCGCTAAACCAAATGGGGGCAACCTGGCAACAAGTCGCTCCACATTGGACGGCGCTTTGGGCACTCACCGTGCTTTGGGGTAGCGTTGCGTACTGGATTGCTAAGCGAAGTAACAAGCCAGTTGTAACAGAGAGCTTGGGGTGACAGCTGACATTTTTTATTACTATAAAAAAAGCCGGGTAACTAAACCCGGCTGAAAATCTGCGTCCTTGCAGCGGACATATGGTAAAAACACTTTTTGCTCTGGGCTTACCCATTGAGCGAGGTTAGATTAAGCCAAAAACTATGGACTCCATACTCTCATATAGAGGGTTATATCCTTCCAATAGACATTAGCTCTTCGCTAGAACGATAACGTTTTTCAGACACAAAAAAACAAGACTCACATTGAGTCTTGTTGTTGATAGGGATGAGCAGGATACATGTCGCCGCTAAGTCATATCACGGATTATTTTCTCTCGGTATTCTGTAACGACCTTCATGATTGAATTTTTTACATCACCGACTTGCTTAGAGGGTTGGCACCATAGGCCAAAACCAAACTTAAAACCTTCCAATAATTCAGAAGCTTCCACTGGCTCTATATGATTATTAGAAAACTCCGAATGGGCAAACGTTCTGGGGAGAATCGCCCATCCTAAACCTGCTTCAACCATTTTCACTACAAGGGCCAATTGGTCGACCTCTTCATGGTTCGAACTTACGATGACTTTTTCGCCCATTCCCTCTTCAATAAGAGACCGCAGTACAAATTGTTTACTATTCCTCAAGGCTGTCAATACTCGATCTGGTGCCATAGAAGCGAGTTCACCACCTTTCTGGACGAAAGGAACAAATTCAAAATGACCTAAAAACGTCGCATCCAGACTATGTATTGCTCGACTATCATGCACATTGACAATACCGAATTGATACTCACCATTCTGTAAACCCTCTTTAATTTCGTTGCGATTACGAACAAGAAAGTTAACTCGCATCATCGGAAAATCTGCTGCTAATTGAATACGAAGCAATACAAGAAAACGGTGTGGTATAGCGCTTGAATAGGCGATACTAACATTCTCTAACCCACCGTAAGCTAGACTTAATGCGACTTTATCGAAAGTACGTGCTTGTTCGATGGTTTGCTTAGCATAGTGGTAAAGAAGATGACCATCTTCTGTCGGTTCTACCGAGCGCCCCACTCGCTCAAACAGGTTGACCGCCAGTTGGTCTTCAAGATTGGTAATCACCTGCCCTATTGTGGTTCGGTGCTTATTGAGTTTGACCGCCGCCTTACTAAACGAAAGCTGTTCATAAACGGTTACGAACGCGAGAAGTTGTTCAAAACTAAAATTCATAGGTTGTGCTTACTTTTTAGAGTTATCTAATTAAATTACCACAAGATCGTAGAATTGCTACTTGGTAACGGAAACAATCTGCGTTTGAATTCCTTCTCGACGACACAAAAAAACCTACTAGCTTCAGTAGGTTTTCTCTAACTTAGTTGTACTCAACGACACGAGCTAAATAGTTGAATTCTCCTGAGTCACCATGGTAATCGCGGTAGACATCGACACTGAAATATTTAGGTTGATCAGCGTAAATGTGGTCAACGACTTTTTGCTCAAGTGACTCCAACGTTTCACCGACCTGAGAGTACACGAACTGCTTGTTCACTTTTTCCAATTTACGTTTTTTCGCTTCTTTGTGTGACACATAGTTGTTGATCTCTTCCCACTTTCCCACGAACTCGACCGCCACGTAACTCGAGTTCTCGTCAATCATGATAAAGGCTGCACCTTCTTCTTTGATTGCAGACAGTTGCTGCATATCACTATCCACTTTTTGCTGGTCAAGATGGGCTCCACTTTGGGCGAATGCAGTCGCGGAAGCGGTAAGCATCATGAGTGTAAGAACGGCTTTTTTCATTGTATCGTTTTCCTGTATTAAGGGAGTTCAGTTACCCAAAGTTGCCCTTGGGTGGCTTTTTTGAATCCATATTCGTAAATCGTCAGCAAGTAGCGGTGATCGAACATATCTTTCGTTACTTTGGCGTACCTGAAATCTTGATCAATGTAGGTAAACTGCATCTCGATATCGTTGATTTCACTGATGTATTTCATTCGATAGAGATCACCTCGAGTTTGCGCTAGCGTAAGGCTTGAGACACTTTTCGATACCAAGTCCAAACCTTTGTCTTTTAGTGGACGATACGGCGCTTTTAACGCACCATTGCGAATCACATCCAACTGAGGCGCTTTTTCTAACCCCAAAGCATCTGAGATTTGTTGATAGTTGAAGTTAGACGGATTAAAGAACACCTGCGCTGCGAGACCGCCATCTACGTGTAACTCCTCAAGTGTTTCTCCATCATGTTCAACATCGATAAATTGTGGAGGGAAAACACCAGGGATCGATGCGCTCGCAGCAAGCACCTTGTAAATAAGTTCAGATTTGTCCGCTAAATCACTGTTCGCAATCGCACCAATATTCCAAATCACCAGTTCGCCTGAATCAAAATGGGTACTGCCAATAAAGAGGCGTTTACCATTGCGGTGTTGCTGCGCCATCGCCTCGATCATGGGCTCAGGGTAAGCGCCTGCGATGAAATCATAGAGGTTCTCACCATCGGTAAACGCGTCCTTAAACAGGGTATTTAAGAAGTTCTTCTTACCCAAAATATTCTTATCATTGATGTTGAGCATGACTTCTTTCATCTTTGGCATCGCATCACCGCCAATGAAAACAAAAGGAGCGATTAGGGCACCAGCACTGACTCCAGTAATGATGGCATAATCTTTTAGCTCCCCCTTTTCCTGTAGCCCCATCAAAACGCCGGCCCCGTATGCGCCGTTTACGCCACCACCCGATAAGGCCAAAATATTGAGCTGTTCACCCTCTACTTTGATCGGTGTGGTTTGATTGTGCGCTGAGTAGAGAAAATCCGGCGCTTCATTGGCCCACATTCGAAGTGGCTCATTTGGTGTCGAACTCGCGATCTCGACATCTTTATAGTTGCTTTGAGAAACACGAACATCCAGCGTATGAGGTGAACTACAAGCTACTATCAGCAGCGAAAGTGCAACCGTCACACCAGAGGAAATTAAACGATTCATAATCAGTCTCATTTAATGTTCTCTGGCGTATGACCAGAGACTCAGTTTGAAGTTAATTGGGTCAAAATGAAGTCCGTTTCGTTGTGTGGAGTTACTATAGCTAGGCACGGCTAAACCCCATAATCGCGATTGTAGGATGCTATCCATCAAAGCAATTATGCCAAGTTTCTATATGCTAACTTTACGCTTCTCCGTTAATTAGGTACTGCGCTAAGCAATTTTCACGACGTTGAACTCATGCGTCGGTTCGACAAATTCGTATTGGGCATTGATCGTCTGTAGCTCCCATGTGCCATAGCCTTTGGTGATCTCCAATACACCGTAAACGGCGTTATGTGTATGACGAAAGGCTGCGACAGGAGACATCTTCTTCACCAAACAAGAGGTAAAAATCGCAGAAATTAAATCACCAACACCGACTGGCTGCATAGCAAATTCAACACTGGGGCGTTGGGCCAAATAGCTTGCTTTCGGCGTCGCTAAAATCATACTGAAGGCGTCATCTGTTAGAGCATGCAGATGTTTCACCAATACCATTTTCGGTCCTAACTCTAAGGCTTTTTTACATGCAGTGACCGCATCATAAAGAGAGTCAATTTTCACACCTGTTAACTCGCTCAGTTCAAACTGGTTAGGAACAATCACATCAGCGATGGGCAACAAGCTATGGCTTATCGCTTCTTTGACACCGTCTGCCACAATGCAACCTTTGTCTGGATCACCCATAACTGGGTCACACACATAAAGTGCACTATGGTTACGCGATTTGACTAAACTTACCGCTTCGGCCACCGCTCGACATTGCTCTGCGCTGCCTTGATAACCGGACAGTATCGCGCCACATTCGCCTAACTTCTCAATGTTATCTAAGCCTCTCATTAGAGAATGAATTTCATCTGCCCCAAACTTCTGTCCAGTCCAACCTTGCTGGTACTGAGTGTGATTTGAAAACTGAACCGTGTGGATTGGCCATACTTCGAGGCCCATTCTCTGCATCGGGAAGACGGCAGAGCTGTTTCCTGCGTGGCCATAAACCACATGAGATTGAATAGAAATAATGCTTTTCATAAGTCACTCTTAATAGGGAAGTTTGTTAGCTTGGCGACTAAATAAACACAATATCGCGCACTGTGCTTATTTGGTCGGAATAGCCTCGACAACGCCGAGGCTTATTCTTAATCAGGCTGGATTCATTAGCCTTGGAACTCAGCGAAGTACTCATCCAACACTTTGCGCGTTGCACGACCGATAAGCTCGTATTCGTGATGAGTAAGGTTTGCTAACGAAACTCGAACTGATGCGTGTACTACATCGAAGCCTTGGCCTGGAAGTAGGATAACGCCGGTTTCATGTGCAAGACGGAACAGGAAGTCTTTGCCTTTCTCGCTCGCTTTGAACCATTCAACGAAGGCTGGTCCGTACAATTTGCCGCCCAAAGTGTCGAGCTCAAGCAGTGTGTAGTAGTCCACACGATCTTTGTTTTCTTCAATTTCTACACCCATGTTTTTGTACAGAGTTTTGTAACGCTCGCGGATGATGCGTTTACATGCTTCTTTGTAGTTTTGTTCTGAGTCCATCAAGCAGTTCAATGAGAACAACGCCATTTGAACTTGTTGAGGAAGAGACAAACCTGCTGTGTGGTTAAGCGCTACGCTGCGGCTGTCTGCTACGATACGGTCAATAAACTTAATCTCACGAGGTTCCGGAGTCAGTGTTTTGTAACGATCGTCCAACTCAAGTTGACGCGCTTCAGGAAGGCTGCGCATTGCATCGTCAAACACGTTGTTGTGTTGAATCGCAATCGAGCCTAAACGCCAGCCTGTTGCACCGAAGTACTTAGAGAACGAGTAAACACAAAGCGTGTTGTATGGCAGTTTCGCGAACAGTGAGACAAAGTCGTCCGCAAATGTGCCGTATACATCGTCAGTCACAATGAACAGGTCGCTACGTTCGTTGTTCACGAAGTTTGATAGGTTATCCAGAGTTTCATCCGAGAACTTCACAGACGCTGGGTTTGCTGGGTTCACGACACAAAGCAGTTTGATGTCTGTATCTGCAAGCTTTTCGATTTCAGACATCGGCAGCTGCCATGTTGTCTCATCCAGACGTAGTTCAACGATTTCCAGTTCGTATTCACTCAGTTCTGGAATTTCTAGGTACGGCGTAAAGATTGGAGTGATTAGCGCAACCTTGTCACCTTTCTTTAATAGACCGTTGTTGAACATAGTTTGGAAGGTGTACGTCATAGACGCTGTACCGCCTTCCGTTGCAAACAGATCGAAGTCTGTTGTCATTGGCATTGGGCCGTACATCTCTTCTGCAATGTATTGCTTCACAACGGTTTCGATGTTCGTCAACATACGTGGTGGCACTGGGTAGTTACATGCAAGGTATGCGTTAACCAGTTCATTCAAGAATGCTTGTTTCTCTAGACCCAAACGGTCTTTTGCGTAGCTCAGCGACTTTTCCAAGAACTGTACGCCTTGGTCTTTCTTATTGTCGTTTGCAAACGTGTCGAAACGCTCAACAATGCCCACACCATCAGGAATGCCACCGAAGCCACCATCTAGGTATGAGTAAGTGCGCTCGGCTTCCAATATTGCGAACTCACCCAAACGAATGAACGCTTTACGTGGTAGTGTCGCAAGAAAATTAGGATTACCACGACCTGCATCTAATAACGCGCGGTCAGGAACAGTTTGTGCCACTTCAATTAGTTTATCTTTTAATTCAAATGGGCTTAAATCTGCAAATTTTGAAAAATCAATTGTTGTGTTTTGCGTAGTCATAATATTTACCTGAATCTATTATTTAGTAAAATTTGGATAATACTTCCCCTACCGCCTATTTAATTAGGCGATAAGAGTGTTCGAATTTATTTAAATTACATGCCTGCGTTTAAAGTAATAATGCCGACAATAATTGGACCCCATAGGGTAAGCAGTACATTGGCGACTGCATAAGTCACAGTGAATGAGAATACTGGCGTTGCATTACCTGTTTTTTCCATTAAAGCCGCGAATGCTGGGTTCGCACTTCGTCCACCTGTAACACAGCCAAGTGCTTCAACTGGGTTCTTAATCTTCAATACAAAGTATGAGAAGAAGAACGAAATAATCTGAGGGATAATCGTTACACCCATGCCAAGGAACAACAGAGACATACCGTGTTCTTTGATGGTGTCGACCGCTTGAGGGCCAGCCTCAAGGCCAACAATGCCCACAAATGCTGCCAAACCGAAATCTCGAACAAAGTTCGCGGCACCCACAGGAAACTGAGCAACATGCGGATTGCGGCTACGCAACCAACCGACGATCAAACCTGAGATCAAACAACCTGCACCAGAACCGATAGTGACGGGAATACCAGCAATCTTAAAACTGATTAGACCAATTAATAGACCCACCACCATGCCCATACCAAGCACGACTAAGTCAGTCACGTTTGCTGAGCCCATTCGCTGACCAATGTTTTTCTCAACGCGATTGATGTCTTTTGCTGTACCTGTAAGCTGGATGACGTCGTTTTTCTTCACCACAAGATCCGGCGTCATTTCGATAGAGCTGCCTTCACGAATGTAATCCGTCACATAAATACCGCGCATAGAGCCTTGGTTCGAAGCCTCTTTAATCTCTTGCAGCGACTTACCAATCAGTTTGCGGTTGTCTGCGATCAGTTGACGGTTTTCTTCGATAACTTCATAGCCTTCTGGAAGTGCAATCTCGTTGTCAGCCAAACCATCTTGCAGCTTATGTACCGCATTACGACGACCAGTTACAACAATGACATCCCCTTCTTTCAGTGCTGTGAATTTGTCCACTTCTAGCACTTTGCCATCACGTTGAATCAATTCAATACAAGCAGCTAGAGCGTGTTGGTTTAACTGAGCTAGGGTTTTGCCTGCTAGCCCGCCATCTTTGCTCACTTTAAATGCTCGTGTAACCAGCGCGGTTACTGCGTTGAATTCACCCGGCGCAAGATCGCGCTTACCGTTTGAGTTTTTCTCTTCTAGAGCAATCGCTTCTGCTCGGATATCCCACTTCATCAGTGTTGGGAATACCCATGTCACCATCAGAATTGGACCAAGCGAACCAAAGATGTACGTAACCGCGTAGCCTACTGCGACGTTGGTCTGCATTAGGTGCTTCGCTTCTTCTGTCACACCACCAAGACGTGCGATCGCATCACCCGCTGTACCGATGATTGCCGATTGAGTCAAACCACCAGCTGCAAGGCCTGCTGCCGTACCTCTGTCTAGATCAAACATCCAAGCAGCTGCTAGTACACAAAGCAGGCCAGAAACCGTCATCACTACAGCGGAAAGTAGAATGTTGATGGTTCTAAAGTTCAGTGCTTTGAAGAACTGTGCACCACCTTGATACCCTACTGCGTAAATAAAGAGCGCAAAGAAAATGCTTTTTACGCCGGGATCAATATGAACACCAAATTGCCCAATAATTACACCCATTAATAATGTTCCGGCAACACCGCCAAGAACAAATCGACCAATGGTAATTTTACCAACCATATAACCGAGAGAGAGCGTAATAAAGAGAGCAACAAATGGTGCCATGTCAAAAAGGTTAGAAATAATTTCCATGACAATTTTACTCTTACTAATAAATATAAAACTCAAATAATCTAACGAATAATCTTTCACTCATATTTGTTGGATTATTTAATTTAAAAAGCATCTCGTTTGCTTCGAAGCGAATATTAGAAACAAAACCTCACAACTCGTAATCCCATTTGAAGGACGAAACCATCACTTCGCATATTCAAAAGCAAACATTGAAAAATAATTGTCGAAAATTTAACAACTTAGTGGTCTGAAATGAACATAGAATAAATTGGAAAATAAATTTATTTTTATTTTCACTGTCCAAAAAGCTACTTTGCTGCGCTATTCCCTCTATATAGCGCATAGCACCTTTCGTTTGATGGATTAGATCCTGCAAAAGCGATTATCACTGATGCCATCACTTGCCTTATCTTTACATTCATCAAGTTAATAGAGAAAAACACCATGAACTCAATGCCACATGAACTTGTGTGGGGCGAAGTTTACTTCCCTCCCTTGTTGCTGGTTATTGCATTGGCTTACATGCTCACCATTTTGGTTGGAACCGTTGCAACAAAACTGGGACTCCACAAATACGTTGCATTTCCCGCGCTCGCTGAGCTAAGCCTAATTGTGATTTTTACTGGCGTTATTGGTCGATTCATTACCATATTTTGAGGCAAATTCCGTGATAAAACGTTATCTCATCACACTGCTACTACTGTGTTCAGCTGGCACCGTGATTTTCAGCTACTACCAATCATACTCTGACACCCCTTGGACTAGAGATGGCCAAGTTAGCGCGCACATCGTTTCTATAACCCCCCGCGTAACAGGACAAATCATCCAAGTCTACGTCGAAGACAATTCGCAAGTGAAACAAGGCGATTTGCTGTTTGAGATTGACCCAAGCATCTATAAAGCGGCATACCACAAAGCATTGGCGACTCAAAAACAAGCGGTCGCTCTGTTAGCAAAAGCAAAAAACGAAGAGCAGCGAGCACTTAAGTTAGAAAAGCGCACACCTGGCGCTGTACCTGTACTGACATTGAATAACCTAGACAATGCGGTGGAGACAGCCGTTGCCAACGTAGAACTCGCGAAAGCCAATGTTGAAGAAGCCAAGCTAAACCTTGATTACACAAAAGTTTATGCGCCAACGAATGGTTATATCACTAATTTGAACTTACGTGTCGGCTCTCAAGTCGTCGCTAACTCCCCAGTCGTGGCTTTGATTGATGAAGACAGCTTTTGGATCGAAGGATATTTCAAAGAAACGGATTTAGTTGGCGTTGATCCACAAGATAAAGCCTACGTGACCTTAATGATGCACAATGAAGCTGTGTTGGAAGGAAAAATCAAAAGCATCGGCTACGGTATCGCAAAGCAAGATGGCAGCACAGGCAACGATCTCCTGCCAAACGTCAATCCGAACTTCCAGTGGATTCGTTTGGCTCAACGTATTCCAATTAAAGTTAAATTAGATCACTTACCGAAAGATTTTCAACTACGTGTTGGTATGACGGCCTCTATCAAAATCATCAAACAATAATGCGGTGGAATGTATGTTTAATGCCTCAACCAAAGAAGCAATCAAAGCTGCGCTGTCTATCGTTATCGCGATCTGCCTTGCCTTATGGTTTCAATGGGAGAAACCGTATTGGGCAGCGATCGCAGTCGCGGTAATGGCATTAAATGAAAGCTTCGCTCACTCGATAAACAAAGGTCATAATCGCTTATTAGGAACCCTCCTTGGCATCGGTTATGCCTTTTTCCTCATCACGACGTTTTCTCAAGATCGCTTTTTGTTTCTCACCTTCTTCACCTTGTTTTTAGGTGCGTGCATTTTTATGTCGAGCGACGAAAAGTATGGTTATGTGTTCTCTATCGGTTTTGCTGTGTGCTCCATCATCGCATGTATGGGAGGATTTGATAGTCAAGCAACGTTCCACTTCGCTGTTCTTCGCATGCAAGAGACTATTCTTGGTGTGATCACGTTTTCTGTTGTGTACCGATTAGTCTGGCCAGTCAGTACAGAACAAAACTTCATTCAACGTTTTGAGACCAGCAGAGAGGCGATGCTTAACGCTATGAAATCGCCCAATGATATAGATACTGAAGCTCTTGAGACCAACAGCGCCAACATAGAAAAGTTGTTCCAACTGGTCGGTTTACCACTTACTGGCAGCTACCACTTGAAAGAACATCGTCAGCTATGGCGTGCGCGTTTAAATGAGATGGCACAAATCCAAGACCGATTGCTAGAACAAGCAGATAAATCGCAAAGTCGTGAGATCGATTGGCCAACGCTAACGCAGCAACTTCAAAGCTTTGATATTAAAAATCCAAGTACGTCGCTCATTGGTCACGTTGCTTATGTCATGCAAAGAGAGAAAAACACGGTTTGGCATCACGAGCATCGAACGTTTATCCAGCATTTGAATGAAGACGGCAGAAAGGTATTGCAAGGTGTATCCATGTTCGTCACTTCTTTGTTGATCTGGATTTATCTGCCCGTACCCGGAGGTTTCATTTTTCCGATGCTAGCAGGCGTGTTCTCTTCAATCGTTCCTACTATGCCACCAAGCATTATTAAAGATGCATTTTTTGGTGTGATAGGCACTGGCACGGTGATTCTATTGCAATACATTTTCATAATGCCAATGATGACCGAGCTTTGGCAGCTTGGGCTATTCTACTTCATCAACATCATCGTAATTTGGAAGGTGTTTTCCACACCAAAACTGATGGTACACAGAATTCTAGGTATTAACTTATTGGTTGTCTTGACATCAGGAGCGCTCAATTTAACCCCAGCGTATCGAATTGAAACGCCCTTGCTGATGCTGGTAAACATTATGATCATTTTGATGATTGCCAAGTTGTTTACTGATCTGTTTCGTGTTCGCGTTACGGTCTAAGCGTCACCTCCGTTCTTGAAACTAAAGCCCTGCATTGCTTCTGCTATGCGGGGCTGTTTGTTTGTGAGCTAGCCATTATTCCTCCGTAACCCATAAAGCGAGGATAGTATCCATCAAAAGCGATTAACGGTATTTCTCTTCACCTCATAAAATCCTCTCATTGATTCACGAAATGCAATCGAAAACTCTGCATTCA
Organism: Vibrio sp. Vb1755; assembly: GCF_033338635.1. NCBI lineage: Bacteria > Pseudomonadati > Pseudomonadota > Gammaproteobacteria > Vibrionales > Vibrionaceae > Vibrio > Vibrio sp. Vb1755. Next base: position 126,321 of record NZ_JAWOTA010000008.1, read on the forward strand.
CAACGTCAATCACAGCAAACACATCTATCTAACTGAACAAGAAGTTCAGTGACACATTAACTGTCTGAGTCTCGAAGGTTTGAGACTATTCAGAGTGGAAACTGTCATGAGTTTTTTTGAATTACGCGCCGGCAAGACGTCTTCTCTTACTGTGCTCGCGAGCGCACTAATGCTTACTACCCCCACTTTTGGCTTCGCCGCTGAAGAGACGACGACCTACAACGAAGTAATCGAGCAAGGCCGAGCGCTGTTCGACAAATACGGTATCAGTCATGATTTACCAAAACTGGCCATCAGCTCTCTAGTTCAAGGCGAGCATTTGGTCGAGCATGCCCACCGAAGTGTTAAAATCGGTGATAGCGTTCGCGATTCGTCCGTCTACTTGGTTAAGAACACCGATAACAAAGGCAACATTGATCTGCGTATCAAGTACAACCCTGAACAACTCGATGAAAATGAAAAAGTACTTGATGAGATCGAAGCTTTCACACGAACAGAATACCGCCTTCGAAACTACGCGGAGAGTTTTGATCCGTCATCAGTAAGAGCCAAAGAGGATCAGAATGGTAATGTGATCATCAGTTTTAATTACTCAAAATACGGTCTTCCTCAAGATATCGCCTACTTTCGCTTTTTAAGCGTTGATATTGAGTTGGTTAATGGTGAACCGAAACGTATGGTCATTACCAACGATAAACCGTTCACACATCACAACTACCAAGTGGATTCTTACGATCAAGAGATCCTCTTCCAGAAATTAACATCAGGCAAAATTGCGATTGCCAGTAAAAACACCAAGATAGTTGGTTCAAAGAAAAATAAACCCCTCGAAATGATGAGCAGCGTAAAACCGGTAGCGATTTATGAAGATAAGCTTGGCGTGCAAGTACTAGACGAAAAACGCTTGAATGAGGTCTCTGATCCACGCATGCAAGAAGCCAGTGTTAAGCTAGACCGAGTTTTTCCTTTAATGGGTGATATGGTTCGTCGTCAAGGTATCGATTTGCCTCTGCCGTTTGGTGTGTCGCTAGCGTATCGAAATCAAGATATGAATATTCCATTTAATGATTTCACGATTGAAGGCATCGGCCTTAATGAACTGTTTGATCCAGAAGACAGTGTCGGCATCGTCAGTGCTGAGAGCATGACGCTTCGTGGCGATGTAAACATCCTGCCATTTTGGAATGTATTTGGTTACATCGGGAAAGTTAATGTCGATGCCAATGTTAATGCCGCTTACACGGGTGAAGGTGGTCAGTACATAAAAGATAAGCTGAACGATAAACTGCCAGGATTAGGTGATAAGTTTTGCGATGGTTTATCTGCACTTTGTAGTCGCGGACGCCTAGACGTGCCGCTGCATTTGGAATATGACCTTCGTGGTATAGGTACAACCCTTTCGGTTGGCTATAAAGAATTCTTTGCTTCTGTCACTGGTACCTATTCGCAAACTCGCTTAAAGGGCTTAGATGATTGGGGCGATGGTATTGTTACTGTACAGCCGATGTTGGGTTATCAACTTGTCGATTATCGCACGCAGTTCTTTGTCGGAGCAGAATATCAAGGGCTGGACGCTCGAATGGACGGGCATGTAAAAAGCGGTGATATCGAATTCGATTACGACATTGGTGTAGATCTTAATCAATGGGCGTTTTTGACTGGTTTCAATAAGCAAATCGGCAAAAACTACAACCTGACCTTTCTCTATAACAAAGGGGAAACTCGAGAGTCAGTGACCTTAAATCTTGGTTACCGTTTCTAGCTCTCAGAAAGAGCCCGCCCCTATACGATGGTAGGACTGCATCCTACAAAGGCGATTACTGAAACTGTCGCCGATGTCCTACCATTTGAGCCATCAATACAACAAGCCATCCAACCATTCACGGATTAATGCCAAAGCGTCAGGACGTCGCTTGTTAGATGCCGTTTAACATTTTCGGTGTACGCACCAAATGACTTTTTGGACATAACAATGACTTTACTCAATCGCTCAACTTTAGCCATTACCATCACTCTTGCCTTAGCAGCTTGCAGTGATGACTCTGGTAAACCTAGCGTTCCTAACGGCCCGAAGCCACTACAACCCTTACCACCAGAGCAAATCGCTTTGGAAATTGGCGATGCAACCATTCAAGCGACCAAAGAGTCCCTTGTCATCACGCCTCTTGATGCGGATGAAAAACTGGCAGCGGTAGAGGCGTTCAAAGGTATCCAATTTGCGCAAGCAGACCGCTTTCAGCACAGCATTGCGGTCCCACTTGAAGGCGATATTGATGCGACTCAGTTCGGTGATGCGTGCCCGCAGTTAAAAACCACGGCACAAACGCAATCAGAAGATTGTTTGAACCTAAACATTTGGCGACCAGCAGGGACAGAAGCGTACGCAGATTTGCCAGTGTATGTCTTTATTCACGGTGGAGACTTTGAATACGGCTCGGGCTCAGAACCGCTGATTCATGGTGATATGGTGGTTGCACAAGGTGCTGACGATGGTAACCCGTTTATTGCAGTTACTTTTAACTATCGCTTGGGCTTGTTGGGCAGTGTTTGGGTCGATGGTTTGGACAACCCAGAGGGCGGTAACTTTGGCCTAGGCGATCAAAAACACGCGCTTGAATGGGTTCAACAAAACATAGAGGCATTCGGCGGCAATCCGCAAAACGTGACACTCATGGGTCAAGGTGCGGGTGCCATGTCGGTGGGAATTTTACAGCAATCAAAAGGCGATGCGGCAATCGCAGGTGAGCACTTTCAACGTGCCATCATGCAAAGCAACGCTTACGGCTTTGAATATAAAAGTTACGATGTTGCCAAGAGCCAAAGACTAGAGCAAAGCGTTGAAGATCTTGCGTTACTACCACTTGAAGAGATCATGAAGGTACAGAGCGAGATGCTTGATCCGATTCAACGTCTTAAGAACTGGGTACTGACCGCCGCGAATATTCCGGTTATCAGTCCAACACGCGACAACAGCCCATTATCTACGTTGATGCCATTTGCGCCTTACATCGAGCATCGCCCACCAGCGTTTCTAGTGAAAGAAGTACCAGGCTATCACTTTACTGAACAAGCGATTGAGAGTGAATGGATCGTACCGACGGTAATTGGCTCAAACAGTGCAGAAAGCAATACTCTGGGCATGCTGCCGAGCCTGACATTTTTGATCCCAACTATTATTGAAATCTTGAGCCAAGAAGCGCCAGAAATCATTGAAAGTGGTGACGAAAACTTAATCGTCGAATACATGGTGGAGTGGCTAGAATCGGAAACGAACTTAAACCGTTTACGCACCGAATATCGTTCATTACTCAACGATTCAGCTTCAATTGAACTCGATCTTTCTGACTTATTGGAACTGCTACCTAGCACCGCTTATGAGGCGATGACTAAGTTGTTCTTCGGTTTGGGGAACTCCGATTCAACCATGGAGTTACTTGCTCTGGCTGACTTCTTCCCTAACGATGAAAGTGAACTGAATGGCGCGTCCAAAAACATGCAGCAATTCAAGACCGCGTTACATGACTTGCTCTTCACGGGTCCAAACCGTCATAAGGTTTCAACTGAAGAAACAACAGGAGCAACGCCAAGCTTCTACTACTTTGACTACACACCTGGATTCAACGTATGGACTTACAATACCAAAGGTGAAAATGGCGATCTCGACGTTGGTGATTTACTCAAAAGCATCAGTTGTATTGTGGGCGCTTGTAATGCATCAGAATTACCATTTGTGTTTAACAAGACATTAAAGCTTGATGGTTCAAGTGTTCGTCCAGGTAGCAAAGACAAAGCAATGATGAACAAGCTCTCTCGTATGTGGTTTAGCGAACGTTTATTTGAAGACTTCCAATACAACAGTGCGACTGATCGAGTATTGCTGATCGATAACGATGGCGGTATTCAATCCACACAAGACTGGGACAATGCTCATCACTCAGGCATCGATCCAAAACTGCGCCAAGGTCGCCTCAACGGTCTCGAGGAACTTGGGTTAATTCTTAGCCACATGTAACTTCATCCTCAGCCACTAAAAACTCGTTACCGAATACCTAAAAGCCAGTTCGCTGGCTTTTTTCATCCTTATTCCTTGAACATAATTAGGAAGGTTTACTCATGTTTCCTAACGCCCTTCGTGCTCTGCTACTCTTTATCTTCGGCGCGCTGTTGGTTGGCTGTGCCCAGCCCTACCCTCAAGTTGAACCGGATTTTGAAGCCAATTGGCAAACTACTCAGCATCAATCCGAAGTTTACTTAATTCCTACCGCTCCAGAAGCCTTTGCTCGTCGTGTTGAACTGGTAAGAAACGCTCAGCAAAGCATCGATATGACTTACTTTTCTTGGGAGAGTGACACGCTTGGTTTGATGCTACTCAATGAACTCAAACAAGCAGCAGATCGAGGTGTGCAAGTTCGACTCACTCTCGATGACTTATTAGTGTTTAACGAGAAATGGCTTGCTGATCTCAGCGCTCACGACAACATTCAAATCCGTTTATTCAATCCGTTTGATTCACGTAAGTCAGGTTGGATTGGTCGCGCCGTCAACTTCTCTACTCACCAACAACGTTTGGATAATCGTCTGCACGAGAAGTACTTCAACGTCGACCATCAATGGATGATTCTAGGTGGACGCAACATTGGCGACGACTATTTTGGTTACAGCCGTAAAGCCAACTTCTTTGATATGGATGTCTTGTTCAAAGGCAGCATTATTCGAGCGTTCGACCAGAACTACCAACAACTTTGGGACAGCGAGCATGTCACGCCAATAGAAAACATCGTTAACGTTACCCCAAACTATTCCGCGTTTACTAAAGCGCTTAATAAAGGTGAGAAAGACAAAAGCACCATTCAGGCGGAAGTTGAAAAACAGGTTAAACACCTGACCAGTCCCGACTTCATTGCTGCGCAAGTCACCCCCGTTTTCGACTCATTAGACAAGTTAGAAAACAACAAACCCTACTTTAGAAAACATGCAGAACACCAAGTTTGGCAACAAATAGCCACTGCGTCTAAAGCCGTGATATCAACGCCTTATGTGGTACCAAGTGATGGTAAATTTACCTTTATTGATACCTTGATGGAGCAAAAAGCGGACATCACGTTAATGACGAACTCGTCTGCATCTAATGATTCTGGCTTTATTCCGGCTTATTACGAGGAGCACCGCCAAACCCTGTTGGATAAGGGCGTTCATATACTTGAGTACAAAAACCAAGCGAAAAATGACGACCATTACTTCCACGCGGATACTTATTATCACAACAAGACGGTGATACTCGATGAGCGGCTGACTTATATCGGCTCATCAAACTTCGACCCAAGATCGGATTTCCTCAATGTGGAATTTGGTGTGTTGGTCCAAAGCGAAGCCTTTGCAAAACATGTCATGCACTACTTAACTCGACAACAAGATGAACTGTTTTGGCGAGTATCTCGAGATGGACAAGGCCAAACTCAGTGGCAATCAATGAATGAGATCCATACTAAGAATCCAAACTATGGTGGATGGCATAAGGCGCCTAACTGGATATTCAAGAAACTGAATGGTGAGTTCGAACTCTAAACAATCAAGACTTAAAAAGGCTCTCTATCTGCAAGGATGAGAGCCTTTTTAATGCCTGCTAAAACTGCGTGCCTAGCGAAAAGTGAACGCGGAATTGGTCTCCTTGAGGAGCATCTAAACCATAAGCAAAGTCCACTTTGACGGGCGCGTATTTTGAATTCCATATCAAACTCAACCCTGTACCGCTTTTCCAATCCACCCTATCGTTGAAGGCATCACCAACATCATAAAATGCCCCAAGCCACAGTTGGCGGTAGACCTGATATTGATATTCCAACCCAGCAGTAAACATGTAACGAGCACCGGTTAAATCGCCATTTTCGTCTCTCGGAGAGATGGATTCATAACCATAACCCCGAAGATTGCCATCACCTCCCGCAAAGAAACGTAATGATGATGGAATATCGCTCAAAGTGTCAGCGACATTAATGCCAACATTAGAACGAAAGTGAAACTTGTGTTTTTCACTAATGTCCCAAGACAGAACACTATTGCCCTCAATACGCAGCAAACGAGAATCGGAGAAAAAATTGGGATCCGAATATTCCAATGAGTAAACGTGACGGTGCTTTACTTCTAATTGATCGTTCTTGCGATCAAGCAGTGAAAATGTCACCCCCGGTAATAACAACTGTGATTCGTTATTCTCCGACGCTTGTTGATAACTTTCTTGCAAATAACGAACGTGCATGGTGCTTTGCCAATCACTGTCTAACTGCCAGTGTTTTTCAAACGATAAATCATTAGAAAAACTCGATGTGTCTCGATAGTCGACATGCTTAGATTCAAACTGAATCCCGTAGTAATCCGTTAGAACATTTTGGGTGGGAATTTTATAACCTAGTAATAGCGATTGTTCCGGTTTGGAAGCGTACGCTTGTGCCTCAAAACTGTGTCCACGTGCGTTATACCAAGGCTTGGTCCAGTTCAGCGAAGCGCGTAATCCCAAGTCTGTCGAATATCCTCCACCGACTTGCACAATATTGCGTGAATTCGGCTCTGCGAGCACTTCTATCGGCAACTTATAGCCATCGAATACCTCCTCGAAATCCGCTTTCACAATCACACTGCGAAACCAATCAGTACTGGAGAGATCGGCCTGATATTGACTCAATTTCAAAGTGTCAAAATCGTCGCCCCTTTCAAATGTTCTCATCGCTTCTATTCGTGCCGTTTCGATACCCGACGTAAGGACAGACAGCTCTCCAAATTGGTAACGAGAACCACTAGAGAAATGCAGATTCACATGGGCTTGATTCACACTTGGAATGACTTCCAAAGACGATTCGATAAAACGTCCATCCAAGTAACCTTTTTGCTGAGCCAATGAAATCAAGTTTCGCTTTAGCGTATCGTACTCAGAATGAAGCAACGGCTGCCCTTGTTTAAGTTGAGCTTGATTAATTAGTTCGATGAAATCCTGATCATTACTGGCCTCTCCCGACACAGCAATATTAGATTTTTTGACCAACATCACCTCCCCAGCGTCAACCTCAAGCGTGATGAGATCATTCTCTGATCTCTGAACATTGAGCTCGGAATGATAGTAGCCATAAGGGTTTAACGCATTATTAACCATCTGCGTTAGTCGATTTGAGGTAATGTTTGAAACAGAGAGTTTCGTTAGTGGTGTAAGGTGACTTTCAAGATTTTTCTCTAATATTGGTGTTAGCCCTTTGATTTTAAATTGCGCTCCGAGTGCATGATGTAAAGGCATAGAAGCTAAAACTGATATACCTATTATTTGTTTAATGAGAGGAGACACACCGCTACCTAGTTTAGCAATACACTCGACAAGGTTAATGATGGAATGGCATATCTGTTAATCGCGTTTGTAGGATTGCTCCCTACGAAATCCTCTCGAAAATTCACGTTTCACAAGTAGATTCTTTGAACAATAAGTGGGCTCAAGCTAGGAGGTGGCAAATCATGCGGTCTGAAATAGGTATACTGTTTGCCAAAAATACAAAACCCAACGCTGAATGGATCTCATCAAGCGTTGGGTTACATTGATAATGTGTTTTTTAATCTAAAAAGCGGTCTGTTTGTAAAACTAGATCGAAGAACAGTTTCCTTTTTCTGCCATGTCGACTTTTAGTACTTCGGCTTTACCTTTGCTTTCGTCTACGAGTTCTACGCCCGCACCACCAACAAATACACCCATTTTAATGTATTGATTAACGAAATAATTACGGCCCTCTTCCGTTAAGATAGTTAAGTGATTTTCAGAAAACTCAGACTCTGTACTTACTTGATGTTCTTTATTGCCTTCGACCTCATGGTAGAAGAATACACCAGGAGCGGTTTCACCAATACATTCCCCATCGACGTAAACATACTTTTTAAGCGCTGCTCCGACAAAAGCATCTTCTCGGTAAATGTAAATCCCTGCGTTCCCCTTTTGAGGTGCTTCAAATGATTTCATTTGATTTGATACTGTCGAATCAACAGTAGGAACAGAAGCACAACCTGACAAACCCAAAAGGAATGCGGAACACAGAATTACTTTATTTTTCATGTTATTAACCTAGCTACGATAAAATCGCGCCAACCATACTATAAATAAATACGTTCACTTATTGGTATTTTTGAAATTTGTGATTCAACCTATGCAATAGCACTCATTTAGCGTATAGATTGAGCAAACATTAGCCATATAATAATCACGAGAATAAAATGCCCTGTATCTAACGATCACTAAATGCCACTTTACTCGCTAGACTGATAAGTAGAATACCTGAAACACCTTCAAGAGTTCTTGAATAACGCTGAGAGTGTGGACGACTAAATACCCAATTACCCACAGAGGCGTACAAAACGTTACATGTCGTCGCAAGTACGCTGAACAGCAAGCCAAGTACTAATAATTGCATTGATGTTGAGCTTGCAGACGTATCAATAAATTGAGGCAGAAACGAGAGAAAGAATAGCGCTACTTTTGGATTCAAGACGCTGACGATAACTCCCTGAACAAACACATTTTTATTATTATCAACATTTTTGTTTTCAACGATTTTACTTTCTCCACGCCACATGGACAGTAAAGACTGAACACCTAAATAAACTAGGTAAGCGGCCCCTAACCATTTAACAACGCTAAAAGCCAAAGATGAACTCAGAATTATTGCTGACAAACCTAAACATGCCGCTAGTGTATGAAAAAAGTAACCTACACCAAGCCCCAGAGCCGCTTTCAGCCCAGCAGATAATTTACCTTTCATTGTATTGGAAACAATATAAATTACATCAGGTCCAGGAATCATGTTGATAGCGAGACAAGCGACAACAAATAATAATAGTGAGTTTGAATCCATTCTTTTCTCCAAATTAACGTCTTGCGGGATAACATTTCATCGAACTACAAGTAATGCAACGTCCAGGTTTCAATTGGTTATATTTAGTATTAACAACACGTTACTAATACTACAGCACTGCGCGAAGAGCACAATCATGAACAGTGATACGAATTAAATTATGGGCCTTTGTTAGCCCTTTGAATGATAATATTTAGCATCGTTTGGTTGTAAGCTTTTTCTAGCCAGCAGCTCTTATGGAAGTTAACAAATCGGCTACTTAGTATACTTAATAGACCGTCAAATCAGATAGATTATCTATTCTTATTTCTTCAAGCCTTTTTTGCTTCATTTTCCTGCCTCACTAAGCAGCAACTTAATACTTGCCACACCAAAAAATAACGCGAACACGCCTTCAAAAACTGCTTTGGATCTGAGATAGGTTTGCCTGACCTTTTTATACGCGAAAAGAAAAGCATAGCCAAAGAAAACCAAAGCACTAACCAGCCCTACAACAAAAATGACCGACAACAATTCCAACGGACTGGCCGTAGGAGGAACCCCTATCGAATAAAGCGCACCGAAAAACAGAATAGCCTTTGGGTTAGTTAAGTGAATTAACACTCCGGTTAAGTAGTTACCCTTCTTTGTCGTTACGTATGTTTTGGGTAACTTTAGCTGCTCGATGTTGCAGGCAGAATGTACGGACTTTAAAGCCAAATATAAAAGATAAAATGCCCCACAATATCTAAGAATTTCAAAAAGCCAAACATTGCTATAGAGTATGGTTGCGAGACCAAAAGCGGCTGAGGTTGACCAAAATAAAGACCCCGTTAAAACACCTGCAGCCAAATACCCACCAAAGCGCCGACCGTGGTTCATTGACGTGCCTGCTATCGCAAGAGTTGCAGGTCCGGGGCTAGCGATGGCAGCGATAGCTGATACGACAATCAGTGAATAATTTATCTCTTCCATTTTTACTCTAAGCCTCCAAATGGAGTTTTATCAACACTTATCGCGGAATACTCTATTGAACGTACATCAGAAGCGTAATACTGATTAAAACACCAAGTGTCACGAATCGAGTTGAGATTCTTTGGTATTTTACTGCTCCAAAATAACATCAAATCCGCCATAAATGAGACGCTTTCCATCAAAGGGCATTGGGTTATTATCTGGACTCATTCGAGGATCACCCATGATCCGCAGCCACCCTGAGTCTCGAACTTCTTTTGAAGGCCAGACTACCCACGAAAACACAACGGTTTCGTTGCTTTCAGCGTTAACTGCCATGGGAAATGATGTGATCTCACCATCTGGTACTTCACTCCCCCACGTCTCAACAACCTTTAAGGCCCCAAACTCCCTGAACATTTCTGCTGCTATTTTTGCGTGTGCGATATACTTTTCTTTATTCGCTGTCGGCACTGCAGCGACAAACCCATCAATGTATGACATAAGTAAACTCCTTTCATTGGAGTTATAACCATAGCTCAATAAAAAGAATGCACATGATGCCAAACCATAGAAGCAGGTACGTAATACAGCTTGAGAGCTACATTCCTAGCTTGGACTTTATATGCATATTTGAAAGGTATGTGTTTGGATCAAGCTTGGTTAGCATATTTATAATCTCCAAAACACTCGAATACTCAATACGTTCCTCTTCAGCATGCCCGATCCCACCTATTGTAAAGTGAGTAAAGCGGTAATCACGATAAACGTTTTGCAGCTGGCTAGAAATATCTTTGAGTAATCTTTTACTGAGGGCGAATGCAGGGTATTCACTACTTTCTGAAAGCTCTGCTGTAGAGCCAATAGATACAATATTGCATTTATCGTTAAGTGAACCTAAAGCGTTAAGCTCATTGACTAAATTAAGATACCCAATCGGACCAACATTCATAAACTCAATCAGTTCGTTTGTTGTCAATTCGGAAGACTCTCCCCACATGGACGCCAAATAAACGATGATGTCAAACTCTACACCTTTGAAGCACGTGTAATCTGGTTTTTTATCGGGATCAACGTCAATACAAACAGAAACTACTTCATCCTCAACTAGCTTTGATCTAGAAATCGCATAAATTTCTGTACCCTGTAAGTTCGTAGCCAAGAACCTTCCTAGACCCTTACTACCTCCAACGATTAAAATCTGCATAACCCTATTCCTTAGTTAAGGTTGTCTTTCATATTGTCCGCCAAACTGTTCATTAGGCATCACTTTAACGTTTCTATTGCCCTACTTAGTTCTATCTTCAATTTCATCGAATGGTTCAACTGAAATACGCTCTGCAATTTCACTCATCTTCTTCATTTTTTCTGGGTTACTAGTTCCCCAAAACCGCTCCCAGTCTTCACGTGTTCGCCACTTGGCAATAGTTAAAACCTTTTCCGGTACATCGTAAGAACGAAGCATAAAACTACCAAGCGCCCCATCTACTGACTGATGAATTGAATCTGTCGTCGAACGCCATATATTTTGAAACTCATCCATTTTTTCACTTGGCACACGCCATTCATACACAACTCTAAACATAACACTTCCATTAAAATTTCTAGATTTAATACGGCAAAGCATTAAGAACACTAAGCCAGGTGAATAGCTGAATAAATCAACATTGTAGAGCGTAGAGCAACCTAAAAAGCAAAGTGTAAACGCTCTAAATCACTCCGATTCGATTAGTCATGCACACATTCAAAGATTTCGTATTGCCGTTTAACATTGGCTGTTACTTTTCCCCAATGTGAGGCTTGAACTCTTTCCTGATGTTGTTTAAAAGAGGCTTTGTCGACGAACTCCTCATAGACATCAAAACGAAACGGATTAGTCGAGCTTTGAGTCACAAGAAAAGTAAGGCAGCCCGACTCTTCTAACGTGAGCCTTTTGTGAATTATTAACTCATGTTTTACTAATTCTAAATCCTTTTCCGGAACTAAAATAAAGCCTTTCAATGTTACTTTCGACATATCATCCTCTCACCCCTGTAACCTTTCGTTCAGAAGTAGCCAACACGCCCTCAATCTCAACCTTCATATCGCAAATGTGAATCTCACCATGAATTAAATGCCACGTGTTAGGAATCTATTTCTAATGCCCTATCGACTTACGAGCATAAGGTTATCTCTACCCTTTCTTTGCCTTTACCGATGTTCTTGCGTTTTAATTGAATTTGGCCGACTTCTGATGTGCGCTTTAAGTGAGTGCCACCGCAAGGCACTTGCGCAAACCCATCCACTCTCCAATACCTTCTTTCACTCTCTTGATCGGAAAAGTCACTAATAATAACTGAATCAGAGTTAATCAAATCTTGCACATCAGTTTCAATTTCTTTCAATAGCGGGCCAATACTTTCAGACCACTCGAAATCTATGCGACTCTTATATTCAGAAATATGCGCGCCTATCTTAACAATGCCTTCCCGACGCTGATAAAACATCTCGAGCACCACTTCAGCCGCAAAGTGTAGCTTCATTAAGGCATATCTACGCTTCCAATCAATATTCGTAGTTACAATGTCACCAAGAGTAAAATTTGGAGAGGATTCCAATGTGTAAATAAGTCGAACACCTAACTTTTGAGCAATCAAAACCGGAATACCATTAATCGTTCCTTTATCACTCTCTTGGCCTCCAGACTCTGCAAAGAAGATAGTCTGGTCCAATTCAACCTTATTTCCGTCTACATTGGTCACTCTTGAGTTAAGTTCTGTTTGGTAGGGATTAACCCAAAATAATTTCTCGCTCATGCTGCTATCCTTGCAGTAAGTCCTATCCGTGATAGTACATTCACTGACCACCAAGTCAATTCAAGAAACCTCGCCGTCAAGTGTAAGGCTGTGTATTGAGTACGAGCAGGCTAGATCTATTAGATGCTTTTAAGGCTGGGTACTAAACGCTGTCCAGGGGTTTAGCTAACAACCCGTAAATTGCTGAATCTGAGACTACTCCATTCACTTCCCAACGCTGCCTAAGGAAACCTTCCTTTATAAAACCTAACCGTTCCAAGACTTTACCTGAAGAAGCATTGTCTGGATCTATCTCAGCCTCGATTCGACGTAGATTCAGTGTTTTGAATGCGTGTTCGATTAATGCAGTTCCCGCCTCTAATACAATGCCTTTACCCCAGAAATGACGACTCACGCCAAAGCCAATTTCTGCGCGCCTAGACTCTTTCACGTGATTAAACAGCATTATCTTACCCAGAAGTTGGCCATTGCTCTTTAGGAAGATGCCTAGTGTCACTTCTGTATTCCTATTCATGGCCTGTGTACTCTTGGCTATAAATGTCCGCGCTTCTTCAATTGAAACCCAAGGGCCAGAGTTCCAATATTTCATGACCTCATGGTCTGAGAAGATGTCAAACAATTCGCTTGCATCATCTTCAACTAGCTCTCTTAGAATTAATCGTTCCGTTTCAATCTTTGTTACTAACATTTTGGGGTCAGCCTTTTGGTTCGTTATTGGTGACGAAAATCCAATAAAAGTGTGAGACACGTAATACAAATGATTTCGTATGAGACTTTTAAACAAGCTCAACGCACGGTAAAAGCGCCACGTGTAACGACTCTATATTGAAGCAAATTTTAGACATTCAAGTGCGTCAACAAGTAACCGTTGAACGCATCAAAGCTTGGGGTGAGTTGATCATAAGTCCTAAACTCAGGCTCAAAATAGTCCATATACTTTATTATCGCTTAGTGACGATTTCCTTCAGTACTCTGGCTGGGTTGCCACCAACAACGACATTGTCTCTAAAACTCTTTGTAACGACTGCGCCAGAGGCTACCACCACGTTGTTCCCAAGTGTTACGCCAGGGTTGATTACGGCATGGCCACCTATCCAACAATTGTCACCAATGTTTATGGGCTTTGCTAGCTCTAAACCACTGTTCCTCTCGATAGGATCTAAGGGATGAGTCGCAGTATAAATGCCAACTTGAGGCCCAAGTAAACAGTTATCACCAAACTTAACTTCCGCAACATCCAAAATCACACAACCAAAATTAGCGTAAAAATTATCTCCAACGTGAATGTTGGATCCGTAGTCGCAATTGAAAGAAGATTCAACATGAATATCGTCACCTGTTGTGCCAAACAAGCGCTTAGTTATTTGAACTCGCTTTTGTTTATGCTCAACAGACGTGGCATTCAATTTTTCAGTTAGTAACCTAGCGCTCAACCTTAACTTTAATAACTCTTCATCACTTGGGTCATAAAGCTCACCTGCTAACATTTTCTCTTTTTCTGACATAAAACTTGGACTCCAATACCAATTTTCTTACAACGCTACATTCAGTATGTGAGTAACGCTACCACCTAAGCGAGGCTGTCCCACCACGAAAACAAAGCCCGACTTGAACCCTAGTCCTCAGCGCTATCAATTTAGTGCACTACCACCACCGTTCTCACTAACTTATCACCGAGACGTTGCCTCTTTTTACCAAGAATGAAAATTGAGTCAATAAAACCGAAGAATGGAGTAATAACATTTCGAAAGAGCGACTGAAAAATATTGCACTTTTTACCCGTTCTTGCACTTATAACTGCAATGCCCAAAAGTTTTTTACCCACACTTTGACCATTTGGTAAACAATCAGAAAAAAGGTAATACGATACAGTCGCAGTTACTGCTGTAGCGCGCACAAGCTCTTTTTCAATACCGATTTCTAAGCCGACCCATAAAACGAGAGTAAAAATGCTAAAACTGACAAAAAGATCAATCATTTGTCCAACACACCTAACTCCCGGACTAGCCAAAACGTAATTTTCTAGAGTAAATTTTCCTGCATTTTTCATTTTAAAATTTGGACTAACAATTGTTTATTTGTGAACTAACGCTATTGAGACAGTAACATCCCCACTAAACCTAATCCATACTTCCGTAAAGCAAGGTCGAACCTGATTTTTCTATCTTTTCAATATATTACCACGCTTGTTCTAAAGGCTAGATTGGTAATATTTCAACATCTCTTCTTGATTAAGCGCTTTACTTTCTAACTTTTGTTGATCTTTAAAGATTTGAGCTAATGAAGGGAGAATTGAGCGATTTACTTTATAGTCATCAGACCAAAGTTTCCCTCTCATCACCGCTTTCGCACAATGAAAGTACATACTCTCTATGACTATTTTGATAACAACCTTAGGATCTTTACTTCCATCGGGGCAAGCAGATATCAAGTTGGCGTCGGTGTGAATACTTGCGATTCCTTTAATACGGAGCACTTCATCAATACCGTTTACCATCAATAACAACCCTACCTTCGGGTTACTAATGATATTTTTTAGACTATCGATACGATTGTTCCCCGAGCTATCAGGGAGCAGCAATGTTGATTCATCTAAAACTTTTACGAAGCCAGGCTCCCCTCCTTTAGGAGAAAGATCGATATACCCTTGTGAATCAGCGGTACTTAGAACTGCAAAATGGCAGTTATTAATTAATGTAATCGCATGAACATCCAGCACAGGCAGAGCTTTATTTTTAGCTCTCGCACTTGGCTCTGCGTAAATTTCTTTTAACTGCTCTATTGTTTTAATTTCACTCATTCAATGTTATTCCTTCACTATCGTATAATGCTTTGCTTGTAAGCAAGCAGTAACTCTGACTTCTTGTATAGGCACTCGACATAACTCATCGTAAAAATACTACGAGTACAAATTATCTCTTTAATGCCTTGTTATCTAAAGATTTAAAGTTTTTCACTAAACTCCCCACACTGCTTACACTTATAACCATGCTTGTAAAAAAACAGTGGAAAACCCAGTAAAATAAAAACTAAGAAAGCTGGGCGTTTACCTTTTGTAAATGCAAATAGATCTTTACTACCACATTTAGGGCAAACGTCTTTTTCTTCATCAACGTCAACTTCATTTCCCAATGATTCTGAGAAATCGCTACTAAGTATTTTTTTCGCATCTTCTGCATCACTTTCGGCCACCATCAGACGGACGCCACCAATTGCATTTGAATAAAGCCACTGAGTATTTACCGTGTGCTCGTCAGCGATGTAACTTTCTATTCCGACACTATCTAGGCTTGCTCTCGCAATATGAGCTTCATGAGGAAAAGAAAACCTTGCTACTACAATCACATATTACTCCTTGTGGGAAAACGCTCCCGTAAGGTATAAGAAACGCTAATTGGAAATGCCACGTGTAGTGTTTCTTTTTGAACAATTTATTAGCCCACTACAGACTAATACATATACCCTAACCAATCTATATGACCAACAGCCCAAGTTTTACCGCTGATAGGTTTAACATATAAATCATCTAGTTGCTCTACAGCGACACCGTAATTTTTATGTTCATGAACGCGCAACCAAGAACTTAGAGAGTTAAGGCGCTGATAACCATTAGCCACATAAAAACGCTCCAAATCGGAGACTAAAATGATGAAGTCGACATCTTTAGTGGACGCATACTCGCTGAGTTGAGACAACATTTTTGTGCCAATACCTTGTCTTTGAACTGTGCTCTCGACACAAAAGTCACTCACACCTAATACTTTATAAATTTCATCACCAACGCGAACAACTCTGTAGTCTAATCCCATGTAACCAACTAACTGATCACCTTCGTAATTCAGAACTCTCATATGCGGGAGTTGCTTATAGTAAGAGCGAGTAACTTGATGTTCAGGAAACGACTGGTTTCTAAGAG
Organism: Vibrio sp. Vb1755; assembly: GCF_033338635.1. Classification (NCBI taxonomy): domain Bacteria; kingdom Pseudomonadati; phylum Pseudomonadota; class Gammaproteobacteria; order Vibrionales; family Vibrionaceae; genus Vibrio; species Vibrio sp. Vb1755. The sequence goes on from NZ_JAWOTA010000008.1 coordinate 142,844, forward strand.
CTTCAATTGCATTATGCTGTGCTTTAGATAACTCGATTTCTGGGTAAATATCCATATTTGACCTTTGAGTATTAATGACCTTTTGGAGTTGAGCAACGCAATACCGATGCCGCCGCATACCCCTTCCCCTTAAACACTAAACGCAACGCACAGCAAAAATGCCACGCGTAGAGAATCACTCTTAAACAGATTGTTAGGCATTTTATATCCTGTGCTGCTGCAAATACTTTATTCCATAATGCAGAGATGCCACGCCTTCTAAAGTAACTTTGTATTTACTAATAGATCCCATTAATTCATCAGTACCTAATACGATTTCAGAGTGATACCATCTTTGCTGTTCAATTTCTGGCCATAGCTTCATTTCTGCAATTGTTGCTTGCGCTTTAATTCTTTTTTCTATTAGTTCAGATTTAGATAACTCAGTAAAACCAGCATAAAAGACTTGGGGCTTTCCTCCCCTAGCGAACTCCCTGCAAACAGCCATGGGAATAAGTTCTGAAATATCATTCTTTGTCAGACCAACTTCTTCCTCTAATTCAGAGTACATATGCTTTGTAAAGAAATTTTCAAAGCTAGTATCGGCAGAATCTGAGGGCCACTTTGCAACCCCGGACGAAGTGCAGTGAATACCACCAGGAAAGACTCCTACTTTCTTTACACGTTTAACCATATAGGGGACATATTCGTCTTCCTCTCTGTAATAAATGAGAGCTGCAATTCCAACTGTGTTAGCCATAGTTTTATCATTTAAATTAGGTAAGAGCCCTCCATAGATTCCACGCTGTAAGGACCTTAGTGAAATGCCATCATCATCCTGAGATGACCAATCTAATATTAAATTGGATTTACATTGGTCAAAGTATGATGCCTTCTGTAGTGAGAAGCTTATATTATCACCTGACTCTAAAACTTCATGAAGCCTGATCGCTCCTTCGTTATCTCTAACCCTTTGGGACTCTATAAGTTGACTGAACCCAAGGTCTGAGACTTTAGACCATTCTTGGTTTGGTGGTCGAAGCATGAACTTTCGATTGTTTATTTTAATTTCTATTTTCTTACCTTCAGGGTACATGCTTATTAGTTCACTGTAAGGTATAAAATGAGAAATCGGCGTTTCTTCCGAGTAAACACCTAACAGATAGCTAGTATCGTAATTTATGAAAGGATCTTTTTTGGGAGCAATTAATGACCCTTTAGCCCTTAATACAAGGTCAAGAAGTGTAAGGGATGCACCAGCAGCACCAACAATTATTTCTATAGCCATATGTCTTCCTTTTTGCCTAACGCCGAGTTAAGGTGTGAGTAGCGCAATACCGAAGATCCAGTATTACGCCTTAATCACTATACTCAACGCATAATGAAAATGCCACGCGTTACGAATCACTCTTAAGCAATTTGTTAGTACATGCGCTACTTCTATTTATGCGCTCCAAGATATTGAAAACTAGCATGATATCAAAGGCTTTGAACACTGAAGTGAGACGGGCCGCTACAAAACTTAAACTCGGTTAAGAAACGAAAGTTGGCTAGAAGAAAAACGCACTGAACAGGCCTACTTTCACTGGCTTCAAATTAGAAAAGGATTCTTTCCTCGTACTTCAACAGCCACACCAGAAGTAATCCAGGTTCTCTCAAAAGCCACAACGAAAATGAAGAAGCGCCAAAGAAATTGGCTAAGAGTTAGAAGCCGTAAACGGTGAAATCAAAGCGAACACTCCGCATATAGTGCCACCGGAAAGAACGTGAAAGGCACTAACTGAAAGGTGTAAAAACGAGCGCCAAAACAGATAAACACCAAAACTTATGACCTTTGATGCCAAACCCTTACTAACGCCGCGTTAAGGGGTGAGCAACGCTATACCACCCAACTTAAACTATTGTGCTATATACACAAAAGCTAAACTTTGAACTGAAACCGCCAAGCGTTGAGAATCCCTCTTAAACGCCTTGTTATGTACCGCCGCAAAATAATGCACTTTCAATTTTGGACCATTGAACCATGAACGGAATAAAGTCACTTTTGGGGATGAACTTCTGTGCAGCGGTATTGTTTTTTAAGAACACCTCTTCCAAAGCCCATACATGATGGTCAGCATAAACAGCCCATGCCTTTGCTCCATCGTTAAGCTCAGGTTGTGTCATAGGTTTAATAGACAGATACCCTTTTAACAAGGCCAATGATTTATTAACATCCATGTCAAACATGTACATACAGGCTCTAGCCACCTCATAACCAGGTGGCATATTTTGTACTAGGTCCCAATCAATCACATCACTTACAGCACCGTTTAAATCAAAAAAGACGTTAAAATGATGAAAGTCGCCGTGAATTAATTGCCTGCTTGTTAAAGGAGTATATGAGTGTACGGCTTGTGAGCTCGCTAGATAGTCACGCTGTTGTTTTACTCTTCGTAGCACCGAACCTTTTGCATCAAGCGCACTGTTGATTTCAATACAGGCAACTATTTTTTGTAACCTATCGACCCAAGCACTTTTATCCCATGAGAGCTCGATTGTTGGAAAACTATTTCCAGCCATAGAAGCTAGTTGAACATGCAATTCAGCCAGTGCTTTTCCTAACTGAAAAGCATGTAACTCCGACAGCTCGCTTTTTCCAATTAGCCCCCCTTTTGCTTCAGGGAATAAAGCGTAAAAGCCATCACCTATTTTGCCAAAGGAGCAGCCATCGCGCGTCAAAACTGGGGCTATTATAGTATTCAAATTTTGGGAGAGTTTTTGTAATAATTCATGCTCAAGCTTGATTTGTGCAACATTGCGAACACGATATTTTCTAAGGTAAAAAGTCTCTGAGGATTGGATTCGAAAGACATGATTAGTCGCGCCAGCTGATTGCCGATTTAAACTAGCATCAGCATCTATTTGGTTCCAGTTTTCACTAACCTCACGAACAAAATCACTCATAGTTCAATTGACCTCATAGGTACATAACGCTGCATTAAGGGGCAGCAACGCAATACTGAAGCCGCCGCATACCACCCTAAACACTTAAACCAACGCATAGTAAAAATGCCACGCGTTGCGAATCCCTCTTGAACAGTTTGTTAACTGAGCACCTTTCAGTTTTCGCTGATCTTTCAGCCACTTTCGCCAAAGCTCGTTTTGCTAATTAATGATTAACAAAGCTAACTCAAATATGTATTTAACCAAAAAATTACCGTTTATCTTTAGTTTGAAATGCGTCTCACAACACCATACTTCGGCGATGTAAGTGCGCCGAACTAATCACGAATGCCTTATATTATTAGAAGGCTTTGTGCCGCCTTTCACATCAGTAAACTTAAGTATCAAACTGAAATTATTCGCATTAGCTCAGCTAAGGAAACCGACCGAACTCCGGTTTGCTTTAGATCCCATTGAGACCAACTAATTTGATGATGCGCGACATCAATTTCAATCTTTCTAGCTTCGCCCAATAGCTTATTTATACGACTTTCCAAAAATTCCACGTTTAACTCCTAAAGAAACATAACGCCCTGCTAAGGGGTGAGCAACGCAATACAAAAGCCGCCGCAAACCACCTTAATCGCTAAATTCAACGCATAGTAAAAATGCCACGCGTTGCGAATCCCTCTTGAGCAGTTTGTTAGTCGCGAGGCACCGAGCGCCAATTTTAAGCCAAACTAAACTTTGCGAACAACAAACTTTATGTGCTTTGATGCACTTAAGTCAGGCGTAGTCTCAAAGCGGCTGTTTAATGGAACCACTTGGAACAACCAACGCCGCAGAAAACGGACTGGCAACAGTTAAGGGGTGAAGCACGCAATACCTAAGCTTCCGCATGGCACTTCAACACCGAAACCACCGCATACCAAAAATGCCACGCGTGCTGAATCCCTCTTGAACTGTTTGTTAGCACGCTGCCCTTTAAGCTTTTGGTACACGCCAAGACATTGAAATATAGCACGAAACTTATGGCTTAAAACACTAAACCAAACGGACAGCTGCCAAACTAAAAACAGACATCAAGACGTAAGTTGACTAGAAGAAAAACATGCTTAACTGCCCTTTTTCACCGCTTTCAAATTAGCAAAGAATACGGGCTTCGAACTTGAACAACAGCGACAAAGCAACGCTTGTTTTGCCGAAAATTTCTCAGCACTAAAGAAACCACACCAGAGAAATAGCCCGAAAGTTAGCAACCGTAAACGATAAACTCAAAGCGAAAACTTCACATCTAGTGCCACCGGAGCGAACATGAAAGGCACATTTGCTCCTGTGTAAAGCTAGGAAAAGAAACCAATAAACACCAAGACTTTTGATCTCTGATGCCAACCCAGTGCTAACGCCCTGTTAAGGTGTGAGCAACGCAATACCAATGCCGCCGCATATCACCTTAATCACTTAAACCAACGCATAGTAAAAATGCCACGCGTTGCGAATCACTCTTAAACAGTTTGTTAGGCTTTGCCGCGCCATCGCTTTTTCCAATTCTCAAAATCTATCGTATCAGTGCTTGAAGATAATGTGCAGACTGTTTCTTCGATCATATTCTCCAGATCTTGAATAACACCACCGCCTGCCATCACGTGAACAATGGAGCCTCCAGTACCAGCCCCATCAGGTTCTAGGTTTGATCTGTGAAACGAGAACCGACTTTGTGTGTAATCAGAAATGTAAGCGCGTGGCTCTTTACCGTCAAAGTGTAACGGTGGGAAAAATTCAGCAAGAGAAACCCAGTAATCTTGCAACGAATGGATTAGATCGTAACTACCTTGCCGCATGTTTGCTGTAATTCCACTGTCCCATAACTCTTGTGAGCTTTGCTCTACAGCTTTCTTTAGGTTGGGAAGATTATTGATAAAGTGACATTGATGAGGCTGATCAAGATAGCGCCTAGCATAGGATGTAGTTTGCGGAACCATATCAACTTGTTTGTTGCTCACTTTGCGTCTTGCTACCTCTAACATGGGTAAAAGAAAGCTCAGAAACACAAGAATAGGTTCATAGTTTGCGTCAGGTTGCTTTATCCAGAAAGCGCCAATAATTAGAGCAACGATTAGCAATACTATTTCACTAGCCGTAATAAATACCTTTATCAAAGTTACCTCCATTTTCTAGAAAGAAGCCTAACGCCTTGCTAAGGTGTGAGTAACGCAATACAAAAGCTACCGCACAGCGCCTTAATCACATAAGCCACCGCAAAGTAGAAATGCCACGCGTTACGAATCACTCTTAAGCAATTTGTTAGTACATGCGCTACTTCTATTTATGCGCTCCAAGATATTGAAAAGTGGCATGATATGAAAGGCTTTGAACACTGAAGTGAGACGGGCAGCTACAAAACTTTACCCCGATTGAAAGACGAAAGTTGGCTAGAAGAAAAATGCACTGAACTGCCCTACTTTCACTGGCTTTAAATTAAAAAAGGATTCTTTCCTCGTCACTCAACAGCCACACCAAAAGTAATCAAGGCTCTCTCAAAAAACACCACGAAAATGAAAAAACGCCAAAAAGTTAGAAGCCGTAAACGGTGAAATCAAAGCGAACACTCCGCATATAGTGCCACCGGAAAGAACGTGAAATGTACAAACTGAAAGGTGTAAAGACGAGCGCCAAAACAGATAAAAACCAAAACTTATGACCTTTGATGTCAAACCCGTACTAACGCCCAATTAAGGTGTGAAGCACGCTAGCACTGCACCCCATTTGATCACCGTAAACACTGAACTTAACCCAAACTAAAAATGCCAAGCGTGCTGAATCACTCTTAAATTGTTTGTTATGATTGTACTTCTGGGTGTTCACCAAAAGCCGATTTGTCATATTTTCCAAACAACTCCTTTTGCCACTCGGCATCAATATGTAGGTGTTCCAATAAGGAATAGCGTTCAACCAGTTGGCGATATTTATAGTATGGGTCTAGAGGATCTACAACTACACAATTGATGGCTAATAATTGGATAACTTCCTTATTCAAGAAAGAGCGAACAATGTTGGAGTAAAATTTCTCGGTTCTAGTAACTTTTTTTTCGACCGCGGCTTCAAACAGCATTGGTTCAGCATCGAACCGACTATTTTCCAAAATAAACTTGAGTATATGGTAAAGAACCCTGAAGTAGTGGCTCGTATCGCTTGAAGATTCACGCATTTTAGCGACTCTCTGCTCAATAGTATTACCAGTACCATTTTTAATAACAGCATTATGCAGCTTCATGATTTTTGAAGCCGTCGGGCGATCCATGACTATCAAACGCTCATTTAATCCGTCAAAGACGGTATTGAGTTGGTTTAGTAAAGAAAAGAATGTGTCTTCAAATCGCTTTTTTTCTTGAGTTAGCGCCTGTTCTTTTTGAGCCTTCTCAGTTTCCTTGAGCACTTTCTGAGTTTCAGATAATTCGGTCTTTTGAATTAGTACTGATTGAGTTAACCAATAGAAAGCTAATAAGGCTATCAGTGGATTTAAGATGCCACCAATAAAGTCTCCAAAGGTGCCCCAAATCGAACTATCAGTCGAGAGAGGAAGGTTATTTATAAAATAAAACCAAACTAAATAAACCGTAGGTATCAGAGCTATTAGAGAAAACGCCAATATTTTTGCTCTTTTTATACTCTTTGCTAAGTCACTAATTTCCAATATTACCTCCAAAATCATAACGCCTTGTTAAGGTGTGAGGCACGCAATACCTAAGCCACCGCATACCACCTTAACCACTGAACCTAACGCATAGTAAAAATGCCACGCGTGCCGAATCACTCTTGAACAATTTGTTAGCATACTTTTTCAATGCTCATAGATCTTTAAGTGATTCTCTTAGTTTATCCATAGTTTGAATTCCAAGTTCACTACTAACCCAACCGTACTGGTCTCCATGAAACCTAGGGAAAATATGCAAATGGTAGTGATCGAGCTCGTTGAAGTGAGGAGCCTCTCCATTGTTTTGCATAAAGCCGATACCATCAGGATTGAACTTAGCTTCTATACGTTTATATAAATCTCTTGCAACGTCGGTGATCTCAAAAAATACAGACTCAGGCAGGTCAATAAAAGTACGGTATTGAGTCTTAGGACAAATTAAAATATGCCCAAAGTTGATTGGATCATGATCTGCAAAAGCTATAACTTGGTCAGATTCGTACACGATGACCGAGTCAATTTCACGATTCACAATTTGTTCGACTATCGTAGCCATCTGAACTCCTATCAAAGTATGCTAACGCCCTGTTAAGGGGTGAGCAACGCAATACCAATGCCGCCGCATACCACCTTAATCACTAAAATCAACGCATAGTAAAAATGCCACGCGTTGCGAATCCCTCTTGAACAGTTTGTTAGCTATTTTTTTCCAACGCCTCTCGGAGCTTAGCTATCGTATGTTGACTGTAGACTTTAATTCCATTGCGCTCTAACAATGCAGTAGCTACCCCTGAGCCATCGATTTTGATCCCGTTGAATGTACCGTCATAAATTTTTGAACTGCCACAGGAAGGACTGCCTTCAGCGAGTATCGCGTACTTTATTTGCTGTTTTTTGCAAAGCTCCAAAGCGTTCTCTGCCCCACTTACAAATTGTTCAGTAACATCAATACCATCATTTCCAACAACGTTTGCCAAACCATCAAGCACATCAACACCTTTACCAGTAATGATTTCGGCAGGTGCTCTAGGAATAGGTAAACCTGCTGAGACTTCGGGGCAGAAGGTCACTAGTTCTGCGTTTGACTTGAGCCATAGCAACTCAGGCTCTTTGACTGATAAACAGCTCGCATTGTATCTAACGTTGTTTCCAACCAGACATGAACTAACGAGAACTTTTACCACTGGAACTCCTTTATATACTAGAAATAGCTAACGCCCTGCTAAGGGGTGAGCAACGCAATACCGAAGCCGCCGCATACCACCTTAATCACTTAAACCAACGCATAGTAAAAATGCCACGCGTTGCGAATCCCTCTTGAGCAGTTTGTTAGTTTGCAAACCCAAAGCGTTGATTTTAAGTTATTTTAAGCTTTGCAAACAATAAACCTTATGTGTTTTGATTCACTTAAGTCAGGCGTAGTCCCAAAGCAGCTACTCAATGAAACCACGTGGAACAAACAACGCCGCAGAAAACGAACTCACAACACCAAAAAGCGCTTTTGGAAAACCAATCTCACAATACGGACTTTCAACAAAGCCACTGAAACCACATGAACTTACCACACCAGAGAAAACGCCATTTCAGCGAGTAGATCGGCTTTTGCACCAACAAACTCAACGAGCAGAGTTTCAGCAAAAAAAGTACAGCTTGGTTAACCCATAACTCGCCGCACCAAAGAACAAATCAACCGTTGAAACGATGCCAATTTTGGATTTTCACCACGCTAGTTAACACTGAAATTGAACACTGATATGGCTATTTAGACTCTCAGCTTTTACCACTAGATCTTGCGATATAGCTGCGTTTTTCCTCTTGCAAACTAACGCCCAATTAAGGGGTGAGCAACGCCTACACCCAAACCTAAAGCATTGTGCTATAAACACTAAATTTGAAGTAGAAGCAAAAATGCCGTGCGTTGTGAATCCCTCTTAAATTGCTTGTTAGCCTTCTTCGCAAAGATATATCCATAGCTTTAGTTTAAGAGACTCTGTCATTGACCAAATGTTATTAACCAACCAAGAATACAATACTGAATGGTCTAAACACCTAACACCAGCTTGGGACTCACCAGGATAGGCATTCGGGTTTGTAGAAAACAGCACAACTTGCGTTGTATCAGTGACAAACCTTTCATACTGTTTCGGTGGTAGTGGATCTGGGTATTTCCCCGATTTTACTTGGACACTACAAACTTCAGAACGTTTGTTTACCATTGAGAATTCAAATGTAGGCTTACTTCTAAAACATGTTGATTTAACTAAACACCAACCTTGCGTTTGCAGATACATTGAAACCGCATCTTCTACTTCATCAGGCGTCATGATGGAAAAAAGCAAATACATATCGATTTCATAAAGTCTGTTAGACAGCACTTTTGTGTCTATTTCTGGACACCAATCAGGGTCCTCAAATAACCGGTCGAAAATGATGTCATTGCAATTTCTTTCTTTTGAATTAACCTTTATACGTTGAATCATTCGCTGTGCAATGGTTCCTCGCTGAACAGCGCCAGAGACAAAGATCTCAGGAACTTTAACCCATTCTGCTTTCCTCGCATGACCAAGATCAAATCGAGAAAACTGTTCATCGATTTCACAGCCTAATACAATTTCTTCTTGAGCTCGACACAGATAGTAATGTCCTTGCTGATGTAACCAAACATGATCTCCGCACTTCACTTCTTCGAGCAATTTGCGCACAGCATACGGCCACTTGCTAAATCTTTTAATAACCAGAGACTTTGCTTCCTCCAAAGTATTCGGTTGAGAATCCAAATAGGCCGCAGACCAACCAACTCCTAGTAAAGATTTGTCTCTGCACAAATTGAATGCATTAAAACCTGATTCACTATCAGGCTTTATAGATAATTTCCATGTACTCATAGAGATATTCCTAGAAGGCTAACGCCGCATTAAGGTGTGAGCAACGCTGCCACATAACTAAACCATACCACCGAAAACACAAAACCCAACGCAGAGACAAAAATGCCAAGCGTTGGGAATCACTCTTAAATGCTTTGTTAGCCCTTGGACCAACGTCAAACAATATATTAATCTTCCACGACATCACTAGGGCGGCTGCCTTTCACAACCATTAAGCACTCATAATAAGTATTTAATACGTCTTCTTTATCTCTTCGACCGGTACCAATGATTTTATTCATTAGTTTGTATGCAACTTCTTCTTTTGTGTTGTTTTCAATAACTACGCCATCTGACATTTTAAAATCTCTATTAACTGGTAGGAAAGTAGCAGTATAAGATGCAACAACTAGCATAATCTGTGTACTAAATCATATTTCTTATAGGCACTTAGAGGGCTAACGCCCAATTAAGGGGTGAACAACGCCTCCACCCAAACCTAAAGCATTGTGCCATCAGCACTAAATTTGAAGTAGAAGCAAAAATACCAAGCGTTGAGAATCCCTCTTAAATTGCTTGTTATAAAACTTTTAAGCGCACTACTTTAACGAGTTCCCATCCCACAAATGTTCAGGATCAGGTAAAAAAGTAACACCACAACCTATACCGTTAGGATTGTAATTTTGAACAGATACCAACCAACCACCGGGAACTTTTGTTCTATATGACTTCTGAACACCACCAACATTTTTCAGTGTTTCCCAATCTAGAGTTGCTTCTCCGCGTACTCTTTTGAAACGCAATTGTTCTGCATTATATTTTTTGTTTCGGACCAGAGTTTTAATGCTTTGTCTTTTGTGTAAGCTTTAGTGCTTTCACAGACAACAGCGAAACCATCCTGCTGTAATCCTCTGATTTGATCACCAGCGTAATCGTCAACGATATCTACCGCAATTGAGATATCATCTTTTCTAAAATAATGTATTCATTCACGTCATTTCTCGCCTAGTTTTATAACGCCCTGCTAAGGGGTGAGCAACGCAATACCGGTGTTACAGCACACCACCTTAATCACAAAAACCAACGCATAGTAAAAATGCCACGCGTTGCGAATCCCTCTTGAGCAGTTTGTTAGTCGCGAGGCACCGAGCGACAATTTTAAGCCAAACTAAACTTTGCGAACAACAAACTTTATGTGCTTTGATGTACTTAAGTCAGGCGTAGCCTCAAAGCGGCTATTCAATGAAACCACTTGGAACAATCAACGCCGCAGAAAACGAACGGACAACACCAAAAGCGCTTTTGGAAAGCTAATCTCACAGTGCGGACTTTCAACGAAGTCACTGAAACCACGTGGAATTTACCACACCAGAGAAAACGTCATTTCAGCGAGCAAATCGGATTTTGTACCGACAAACTCACCGAGCGGAGTTGCAACCAAAAACAGATTTTCGGTTGCCCCGCTCTATCACCACCAAAGAACGAAACAACCGCTTGGAAAATAGCAATGCATTGATTTAGAAACGATGAAACTGAGCTTTGACCGTCGAAGATGGAACTATGCACCAAACAACCAGTAGCCAAGTTTTGAGCTTAGAAACATGATTTTGACTGCTAGCTTTTCTGGCGACTAACGCCGCGTTAAGTAGTGAGCAACGCCTGCCACCTAACCTAAACCATTACGCCGTAAACACTTAACCCAACATAGAATGCAAAACCCCAAGCGTTGGGAATCTGCCTTAAACGCCTTGTTAGCATTCGAGCTTAAACTTGGATACTTTTTATGGAGCAAAGTATCGAGCACACTCTGAAGCAGATAACCCAGGACAAGTTACCGCTTTCGCATCGAGCGCCTTCCGAGTTTTCTTTTTGTGGAGTTCCTGAATAACTAAGTATCCCCAATAACCTCTTTGTGCAGTAACTATAATTTCTTCTCCAACTGAAAAATAATGAGATGCTATGTCATTGGAATCATATTTAAGTTCTCTTTCACCGTCGTTGATACACAGATACTTTATTCTCCCACCTTTGACTGAGCGCTCACCTTTACAAGTAACCGTGTAGTTGATTTTTTACTACATCGCCATCCACATACCTTTCATTTGAAATTGACATCCCAATTCTTATTAAGATAAACAGCGGAATAACCAGAATTGGTAACAAACGAATTGCAGAGTTGGGACTCTTTCCATACTTTCCATGTTCCACTATTATGTTTTCGGCGCGTTTAACTCTTCTAATTTTATACATGTATAAAATCGCAGTTAGAAATACTGCCAAGAAAGCTGAAACATAAGTCAAAACACCATTGTCGAGAGTATTGTGATATACCGAAACCCTTGCCTTAAACACAATAAACAATACAAAAATCAATGGAGCTATCAATGATACAATCTGAATACTTCCTCCTAGAATGCTAACGCCGCGTTAAGTAGTGAGCAACGCTAACCACCTAACCTAGACCATTGCACCGTAAACACTTAACCCAACTTTGAATGCAAAACGCCGAGCGTTGGGAATCTGCCTTAAACGCCTTGTTATGTGCGAACTTTCAACTTGTAGATGACTGCTCAGCAACGCTTACTTTAGGCTCTTTCTCTGGTGCCGACCATTTGATGATCGCTCTAAGATTCATTGAGAAAAAGATGATATTTGCAATTATCATTGCCACACTACCAGTAAGGTAACCAACTGCTACCCAACTAGTGTTGCCGCACATCATTAAAATGAACCCAATTTTGTTCTTATTTCCAATTTGCCAAATAGCAAGAAATGTTAGTACCATTGCAATCCAATCGATTCCATAGTACTGAAAATATTCCATTTTTCCTCCTAGCACATAACGCCTTGTTAAGGTGTGAGGCACGCAATACCGAAGCTCCCGCATACCACCTTAACCACTAAAACTAACGCATAGCAAAAATGCCACGCGTGCCGAATCACTCTTGAACAATTTGTTATACATTTATTCCGCCGCCTCTCGAAGCCAACTATCTAAGGACTCACGCGGATTTAACCTATATGCTCGTTCAACGTTTGTCGCGTCTGGCGGCATGATTTCTGCGTTGATATAAAGTTTATTTCGACAATTTAAGCTATCGAAGTAACCTTCAATATCCAAGCGCTTAAGAGTCAACTCCATCGCAGATAAAAGAGCTGCCGTAGTTTCTTCACTAAAACCACATTCAGCGGTCACATTGTCCAAAAGAAGTTCAACACCTGAGAAGTATTCATCACAGAAACCAAACAACGGTGAGTCTGCATATGACCATTTTATTTCTTCTCGGTCTTCAAAGGATGAAGCTTCGGTTTGCAATAGTTCGTCAGACCAAGCCGAAAATATAGGTCGATGCCCCTCTCCAGTTGTGACCAAAGCTACGTAATAAAAGTGATGCTGCGGAAACTCAGACGACAACCTTACTATTATTGATTTGGTCGCCTTGTAGAGCATATTTTCTAGTTGCTTAAGTTTCATATTGCTCCAAATGTATAACGCCCTGTTAAGGTGTGAGCAACGCAATACAAAAGCCCCTTCATAACACCTTAAACACTAAACGCAACGCATAGCAAAAATGCCAAGCGTTGCGAATCACTCTTAAACAGATTGTTAGTTGCCCATCTCAAAGCCTAGTGCTAACATTTGTACACACACCAACAAAGGAATACATCATGGACACTAGAATTCAATTTCGTGTTGATGAAGAAACAAAACGCCTAGCTCAACAAATGGCTGAAAGCCAAGGTCGAACTCTAAGTGATGCTTGCCGTGAACTTACTGAGCAACTCGCTGAACAACAAAGAAAAACATTATCTCACGATGCATGGCTAACTGAACAAGTAAACCTAGCATTTGAGAAGTTTGACTCAGGAAAATCCGTTTTCGTTGAGCACCAAACTGCTAAGTCTCGAATGGAAGAGCGCAAGGCCAGAATCCGTAATCGAGGTAAGCAATGATTTTATGGGAAGAAGAGTCACTTAATGATCGTGAAAAGATCTTCGAGTTTCTCTATGACTTTAACCCTGATGCAGCAGAAAAAACTGACAACCTCATTGAAGCAAAAGTAGAAAACTTGCTTGAACAACCTTTAATGGGCGTACAACGAGATGGCATCCGCGGACGATTGCTTATTATTCCTGAGATTTCGATGATTGTGTCTTACTGGGTCGAGGGCGATATCATCCGAGTTATGCGTGTACTCCACCAGAAACAAAAATTCCCTACGGATTGATACTCGCTCTGGGGAACTAACGCCGCATTAAGGTGTGAGCAGCGCTTGGCTATACTTGAGCGAAGCGAAAACGCCAAGCGTTGAGAATCACTCTTAAATGCTTTGTTAGGGCACTGTTCTCAAAGATGGCCACCTTACTAGCCAGCCCTTTGAATTTACACGATTTTCAAACGTTTCTCGTGACCTTTTAGGGTTATGTGTGACACAGTAACCAAATAAGGATTCGTACCCAAAAGCTGCAATACATTCATAGCTATCAGGTGCGACTTGTCGAATGGCAACAGCTGTCTCTTGTTCTGGCCAATAGCTCATAGCATCAAGGGAGCATGTGTAGGGTAAATCGCCATTCCGAGTATGCATTAGTGCTTGGTTACGAACTTGCCAGTTAACTTCTGGCATTAGCTGCTTGAGCTGAGATTCGTGGTGTAAATATGCATTAGGGTCGTTCTCGTCTGGAGCAAAGTAAATAACATCTGCATCGTTCAATGGTGTTGCTACATCAAAGCCATGCAGTGCATCCCAAACAAGATTACGAACGAAACCAGCTGCAATGTAACACTGAGGCAAGCCCAATTTAGATACGCACTCTAAGGCTTTAACTCTAACTGGATCTTGCTTGATTAATTCTACGATTCTATCCATTTTCGCCCTGTGCCCTAACGCCCTGTTAAGGTGTGAGCAACGCAATACCGAAGCTTCCGCATGCCACCTTAAACATTAAAACCAACGCATAGTAAAAATGCCACGCGTTGCGAATCACTCTTAAACAGTTTGTTATGTGCGCGGTTAAGTGATTCTCATATCTTTTCTGAACGATGCATCACCGTATAGTGAGTGCCCAGTTTTGTACATTAATCTGGGATTATCACATTACCGTAAAGATCTTGATTTGTAAGTTGATTCACCTTTTCTAACAAGCTTGCCACCTTAAAATAGGCTGAAGTGTTATCTGCCTTTTTATATGCTAAATCCATGCATCTCGACCTAAGATCTGAAGAGACAACTTTCAGCGCCTCAACTACTTCGGCGTTATTCGGACTCTTTTCTAGGTATTTTTCCCAACGAAGTAGGCTTTCTCGAACTGCTTTTTCTTCGCTAAGTTCAGTATATCTTCTGCTGACATGAATACATTATTCCTATAAGCACATAACGCCCTGTTAAGGTGTGAGCAACGCAATACCAATGCCACCGCATACCACCTTAATCACTAAAACCAACGCATGATGAAAATGCCACGCGTTGCGAATCACTCTTAAACAGTTTGTTAAGTGCGCTTTGGAAGCGGGTACTTTAACTTAACTTCTTTTGTTTCAACTTCACGAGGTCCTTTAGTAGGGTCATGGAAATACCAAATATTAAACTTACGTTCATGTGGTTTAGTATCATACAATAAAGTATCCCAACCTAGATAACTTGCAATATTTTCAGCCACTTTCAGCTTGGCGGGAGAGCTAGCCTTACCTTGGAACGCACTCATTACCGCTCCTAGTAAAAAGTCGGCAATTTGAATTTGCTCTGACTCCTTTGAGTCTTTAGTTACAACCGAGCGAATTGGCACTTCACCACCAAATTGATTTTTAAGCATGCTATTAGCGATTTTATGAAATGCTTCATCTGCTTTCTTGTAGCGCGAAGGCAAAGGATCTACTTCGATACGAAACTCACATTGTCGTTGAGGATGGGCTTTGTGAATTGCGCTAATTTTGGTCTGAATTAATTTTGTGAAATGCTTGCGCATTGCTAGGTCGTAGTCACCGTCGTGATACTTTTTATCGACCATGCCCTTTCGGATAACAATACAATGAAAAGCTAACCATTGATGCTTGAAAAATGTTTCTATTAGATCTTCATAAAACCCAGCGTAATGCTTTTTATGAGCCTTTTGCCACTTAATTTCATTGGTATATTTATGTGCTTCTCTTAGCTCTCGAATAATTCGAACAAAGTCTCCGCGCCTTTGATACTTCATCCAAAGTGAACCAAAACCATAATATTTCTGACCATCTACGCCTGATTCATCACACGCTACATGCCAAATTAATTTACCATCTTGCATTTCACCTCCAATGTCACAATTACTCGAAAGCACTTAACGCTCTGTTAAGGGGTGAGCAACGCATTACCGAAGCAGAAGCAAACCACCTTAATCACTAAAACCAACGCATAGTGAAAATACCACGCGTTGCGAATCCCTCTTAAACAGTTTGTTAGCTGTGTTTTACAACACGAGCTTTGCTCCCAGCATACCGAGTACTGCGATAGCTACCATCGTAAACCAAAGGTAAATCATAAAAGATAGGCATAACGAAAATAAACCTCTCACAGCTTTATCTAAGTTTGCACCTTCATCGTGCTGTAAAAAATACGCTAGTTCTGCTGTAGGTATTGATCCAGTAGAACTCTTAAATTTGAGCTTTAACATCATCAGGCCCATTGAGACTGGAAGACTAGATACTAGTAAAATGATTCCCACCGAAATCCAGACATTCTCGGGGGATTCATTACCTAAAACCACTGCTGCCCCGAACAACACTAAAAGCATTCCCAGAAAGCCCTTGAAAGATGACAACAACGAGTCTCTTGTTTTTATATACAGCCAGAATAGCGGCTTATCGTATTTTCTCATTTTTTCCTTAAACAGCTAACGCCCTGTTAAGGGGTGAGCAACGCAATACAAAAGCCGCCGCATACCACCCTAAACACTAAAACCAACGCATAGTAAAAATGCCACGCGTTGCGAATCCCTCTTGAACAGTTTGTTAGGTGGGATTGTCGCACGCCATAAGCAATGCTTTCAGCTCTAAATTCAATGAAGCCTCACCAATTTTTCTTGCTGAATTTCCCAATTGATTGCGGTAATTACAATCGGCTCCCGCCTCTAATAATAACCTAACACCTTCGATATTCTCATTGATTGCAGCAATCATTAATGGTGAGTTGTAAACATACTCCTGAGTAAGAAGTAAATTGGGATCACCTCCATTATCAAGAAGTAGCTTTAATATTTTGTTATTGGAGAAGTTAGCAGATGCAAAAACTGGGCTATTCCCTTCATAATTCTGTATGTTGGGGAGCGCACCACTTGATAGTAAAGTTTTTACCAGTTCATGGTCACCAAGAAATGACGCCATGAGTAATAGTGACGCTCCACATGAATTGACTGTATTAACGTCCATTCCCTTCTTCAACAAACGTTGAGCATACGAGCTGCTTTTTCCCTCAATCATCTGATAAATTGCGATATTTATAGGACTACTAGGGTCGTTTCTGCTTTTGCAAGAACTTGAATCACTTGTCAAAAACACTATGGATAAAGCTGCTAGTAAAAATCGCTTCAAAATAATCCCTCCTAACGCCGCATTAAGGGGTGAACAACGCACTCCACCCGAACTAAACCATTGTGCCGTAAACACTTAAGCTAATTCAAACCAAAACTGCCAAGCGTTGTGAATCCCTCTTGAATGCTTTGTTATGTGCGCGCTAGACAGTTACGCTAATACATCGTTTATTTAATTGATAAAACTACACGCTCACCATTATCTTCAATATCAGCAATTATTCCAGAATACTTCGATAATTGTTCATCTTTCGCTGCTTCTTGCAATACGTCAGCAACTACCCTGTATATTTGTTTAAGCTCTCGACTATCACAGTTATTGGATTCAGCATTTCGCAACAGAAATCGAATGATGGCTTCAGGTGTATGTTTCCCTGCCAATACAACTATAAATAAAGGAACTGTAATATTAGTCTTTACTTTTTCTGAGGATAAATCAGTTACCTTAACATTGAAAAACTTCATAAGATCCATCTACCGTGGTTTTTATCAGGACGAAGCACATAACGCCCTGTTAAGGTGTGAGCAACGCAATACCAAAGCCGCCGCATACCACCTTAAACGATAAACGCAACGCATAGTAAAAATGCCACGCGTTGCGAATCACTCTTAAACAGTTTGTTAGCTTTATTTTAGAGAAGGTCTCTTGAAAAATTGACCACATTATCTCCAAATACACTTATAGCATCGTTTCGTAGTGATTTAATGAGCAACCTCAGTTCAATCAGATCGTTACCGTAGTCTGATATTTCATCCTCATCGTCAGAGTTCTCACAAACATGTGCCCATTGCTTTTCCAATGACTCCAAACCTTCTAGGACTAATTTCATATCCGAAGATGCTAAATCTAAAGTTATCCGTCTCAAACTACTTTACCCTCTTTTTTAAACACCCTTGTTGCTTTCAAAGCCATCTCTTCCAGTAACCCCTTATACTTATCTAAAGGCATATTTGTGACAGGTGCGATACCGTAATGATGTGGCTTATCGTTTACAAGCTTTAGCCCCTGAGGAGGGCGCGTGTTGGGTGGAAACCTCCAAACCCAACCCGTCATATTAGATTGGTTAATCCCAGTCTTGTCAAACACACTGATCCCCTTTCCATTAGCAATAATTACCGTTATACCGTTTAACTGCATCGTGTCCACATCCCTAGCTCTCACATGCGATAGCTTGGGAGTTTCCTTATTACCAATCCTAAATAGTTCTTCGGGTAAGATGTAAAAATTTTTCGGAAACATAATTAACTCCAGATGCAACAAAACCTGAACATTAATTACGAACTAACAAGTGACCTAATTGTCGATATTAAATATACGATGGAGTTAAAACTCGTGTGTAATAGCCATGAAAGCTAACGCCCTGTTAAGGGGTGAGCAACGCAATACAAAAGCCGCAGCATACCACCTTAAACACTTAAACCAACGCATTGTAAAAATGCCACGCGTTGCGAATCCCTCTTAAACAGATTGTTATGTGTTTTACTTAAAAGGTAGATCTCCATACGCCCAGATTAACGTTCCTAATACACCTAAAGCTAGTGCCAACCATTGATACCAAATTTGAGTATTGATATATAAATTCTGATTTCTCGTCGTCATTTTCCAGTTACCTTCGTGAAAGCCTATGTATATACCTGCAGCTCCCATCAAAGCACCCGAACGTTGAAACCAAAAATAACCATCTTCAGTACTAATGTCAGAATATAACGAGATTGAACTTAAAATTATTACAATCACAGTGGGAAATACAACATGAATAAACTGAGACAACTTAGGTTCGTCATTCGAACTCATTATAAAATACCTTCTATTAACTTTTTTCGGGACACATAACGCCCTGTTAAGGTGTGAGCAACGCAATACCGAATCCCCTGCATACCACCTTAAACATTAAAACCAACGCATAGTGA
Organism: Vibrio sp. Vb1755; assembly: GCF_033338635.1. Taxonomy (NCBI): domain Bacteria; kingdom Pseudomonadati; phylum Pseudomonadota; class Gammaproteobacteria; order Vibrionales; family Vibrionaceae; genus Vibrio; species Vibrio sp. Vb1755. The sequence continues at coordinate 161,783 of NZ_JAWOTA010000008.1, forward strand.
AAATGCCACGCGTTGCGAATCACTCTTAAACAGATTGTTATAACTCTGGTTTTGCCTTTGAGTACAGCTTATGCACGACGTCCGAATTAGAGAAATCGATACAATAGGCTAACTCTATCACGCTACCATTTTTTGATTTGTAAGCTGTAGTATTTCCGCTTTCCAATAACTCACTTAGATCAAAGAATACCTCCAAAGGCAAATCCGAGAACTCTCGATAACCTTGCATTGCTGTGACCGCATCTTTAGCCACATCAGAGCCCTTGTATTTGGTTGCGATACAAGATGAAAGAGCAAAATTTTTGAACAATCGTTCATCACTTTGAGTGCTTAGAGGGCTTGCGTTGAGTCCCAAACTAAAAACAGCAACCCAAATGGTACCGACTAATATTCTAGTTTTCATAGGTTAGCCCTCTTTGCTTCTGAGAAGTAATGATGAAATGACAAAAGAGTTATAACGCTGCGTTAAGGGGTGAATGCCGCCTAAACCAACTTTCAGCAGACCACTTTCACCACAAAACTCACTGCAAACCAAAAATGCCACGCGGCATGAATCCCTCTTGAACGCCTTGTTATGCTTAAGCTTCAATAAGTTACGTTTTTCTGAAAACAAGATTAACTCGACTTTGATTCACAAACAAAAGCCAAAAGCTAGAAAACTGAAATGACTCATAATTTTTAGAAATCCGACTTTGAACTATGGTAATCAAAACTCAAAAACCTAAGATCAAATTTCTGATTGTGCCAACCGCCCTAACCTCGCGCTTACCTGAGAATTGATTGAGGCAATTCTCTGAACTTCCAACGCCAAAGAATAAGTGTCCGGAAAATAGCGCCCACTGAAGTCAACTTGCCGACGAGCACATAACCCAAAAGCTGAGGGAACAAAGAAAAACCATAAACCACTGATTTTATTTGATTAAGCATAACGCCGCGTTAAGTAGTGAGCAACGCTGCCACTGAACCTAATCCATTGCACTGTAAACACTAAAGCCGATTAAAACCAAAAATGCCACGCGTTGCGAATCTGCCTTAAACGCTTTGTTATAAATCATTTTGTATTTGCTTCTACTGAGCCTAATGTTGGTTGAAAGTAATCCAGATAAAAAGTGGAACTTCCTACTTTGATACCGGCGCAGAAAACAGCAAAAATAAACATAAAAACAGCAAACCAATGCTTTACTTCAACATGTTTTGCTAACCAAGAAAGAGTTATCTTGTCTGGATAATCAATCTGTTCCGACTGTTCACCTGTCCCAGACTCGACCGCCTTATTCATTGTCTTGGCAAAAGTGATTGCTTGGTTAACTATACCTATCGTTTTATTAATATTGTTAACTGCATCTTGTTTGCTTCCTATTCTATAGGTAACCAAAGCTGCTGCTTTAGCTTGCTCAAAACTACGCTCATGCTTTTCACTAAAATGTAAAAGAGGCTGAACTTCATCGCACCAAATTTCATAATTTTCGAGGCTTCCAAAATCGTACCCCCGAGATTTTTGATGCTGTTCTAATTCTTCAATTGAATCCACTGAACCTCCATGATTTATAACGCCGCGTTAAGTGGTGAGCAACGCCTACCACCAAAACTAAACCATTGTACCTTAAACACTAAAACTGATTTGAAATGAGATCGCCAAGCGTTGCGAATCCGTCTTGAACGCTTTGTTAGCTTGCAACACCACCAGATATGAACGTTCTAGCTTTTGCGGCACAATCTAATGCAAGCTCTATATATGATTTTACCTGTTCCTCAGTAAGCTGACCTTTCTGTTGCTCATTACTAGTCATGACATTTTGCCTAATTCTTCTGAGCTTAGTGATATTTCCAAGTAGTTCATCATCGAATCCAAGAGAAGAAAGTAATTGGTTACCGCCTCTAACATTGATTCGAGTACGCTTTTCTTCAGGAAGGTGTAAATCAAATAGTTCAAGTAACTCTCTATCTAAAACCGCATATGCTTGATGCATTATAGCGTGAGGAGCTAAGTATATCTTTGATAGCAAACGAGACTCTTCAGCTTGAAGATCAACAGGCAAAGGATTTCCTTCATCTTCTACATTTTTGGCTTTATCGACGACTTCATCGACTATTTTCGCAAAGTTAATTTCTGTTTTGTTGTGCTTAAATGATTCAATCCGAGGAAAAATCTGCTCTATGTTTTTCTTGAGTAAAACAACTAAGGTAATTGTTGTTATTGGCCATGCTAGTTGACCACTCAAAGTTGTAATAAATACCGTCCAATCCATAAAAGGTCCTATAAAATTTCGATTTGTAAGCTAACGCTGCATTAAGGTGTGAGCGACGCTTGGCTATACTTGAGCGAAGCGAAACTGCCAAGCGTTGCGAATCACTCTTAAATGCTTTGTTATGAGCCATTGCCGAATATATTACTAGCTATAACTGAAGAAAATACTCCAATCACGATAGACCAAGCAGAGGCAATAAGAATTGACCTGATTGGATGTACAGAAACCCACGCTGACAGCCTGAAAAATAGTGACTTTCTGACAAGTTTTAGCTCATCCTTTGATTTAGAAACTAATTCTCTCGAAACCCCGTTTGTTAACAATCGCTGAGAGCAAGAATCACAAATTGTAGGTTCATCGCAAGAGTATATGATATCTGACTTGATGCCATTCATATCGTAAATGCAACCTTTGGTTTCATCATGAGTAAAATTACTGTATTCGTAGCAGGTGGGAATACTGCCTTTGTTTTCTCGGTATACGAGCGTATAAGCATGAAGTAACCGAAAAACTACATTTTCCAGTCCGATATTATGAAAACGAAGATAATCCGCAATTTCGTGGAAAGTAAAAATGACAACATTATTTGTTAGTCGCCTGCTATACCAGTTTTCTTCTAGCGGCACATTTGTTAGTGCAATCGTTATTTCTTCTCCTTCTTTTTCAGGAATCAAATCACCTAAAATTTGATCGGAAAACTCCCAATTGTAACCATCCGAGCCTTTGGTAATTTCATAAGTCTCGATTGAGTTTAAGATTTCATAGACGCCAGAGCTACGACTTGATAGCAATGATAAGTCGAGATCTCTAGGCACAGAACCAAGTACAACTAGCCGTATCTTTGTTTTTTTGCTCAATTTAAATATCCTCTTGGCTCATAACGCCTTGTTAAGGTGTGAGGCACGCAATACAGAAGCTTCTGCATACCACCTTAACCACTAAAATTAACGCATAGTAAAAATGCCACGCGTGCCGAATCACTCTTGAACAATTTGTTAGCTGGTTGTCTCCACAACATCGGAAGCGACCAAATTGAAACTTGTTGCCTGAATAAACCACTCATGCCAAGGTATCGTTTCCTTAAAGCCATCAAAGTGGAATGTGCTTCCATCAAACTTCGCATTCATGATTTCATCAATTGGGCACTCTGGCGTTTCGTGGCTGACAGGTGCAACACTATTTAACCAGGTGAGACTTTTTTCATTGGATACGTTGTATAAAGTCATCACCCCATTTTGAACAATTAGATCGCTTCCATTTGAACTTGGGTGCTCTTTGCTGATGAAAATACCACTGAGAACGATGATAATCTTGGAGTCAGTTCTGGAGACATCTTTGATAGATACATCATGAAAGTTCATCTTCTCAAAGTCGGTATTAATTTCCATATAACCTCCTCCCAGCTAACGCCTTGTTAAGGTGTGAGGCACGCAATACCGAAGCCTCCGCATAACGCCTTAACCACTAAAACCAACGCATAGTAAAAATGCCACGCGTGCCGAATCACTCTTGAACAATTTGTTAGCAGTTTTTTCTACACAAAATTATGCTTTTATCGCATACACCGTTATGTGGTTTGAAGTTTCACGCTCATAGACACTGACATGAAGCACTTGGAACCCTGCTTTCTCTAGTTCAACAACTAGATCACTTTCAGAGGTAACATGACGATATGGACTGCCACCTCAAAGCCTAACCTCTGGAAAGCTCTGCAATGATGTCCTTCACCGCAACCTAGTTCGAGCAGTTTACCTTGCACCGGTCGTTTAAATAGCTCGAGAAAACGCTCAACTAAAACTGCTTTAGACATTCGCTCGTTGCCACCCCAACCTTCCCAGCCAGCTTCGCGAGCTTCAACATACATGTCTTCATGAACTTGGTAGTTTTGTTTCATATTCATCCTTGACTGCTAACGCCGCGTTAAGTGGTGAACAACGCCAGTCGACAAACCTAAACCATTGCATCTTAGACACTTAACCTGACTTGAATTGAAATCGCCAAGCGTTGTGAATCCGCCTTGAACGCCTTGTTAGTTGTAAGTCCCCAACTCGTGCGTAAGACTAAAACCTGCATCACTTACTACTTCTGAAACCAATGAAACGAATTTTTCAGCTTCGCGGTTTGGCTGATACTTTGAAACAATCCTAATTTCAAAAAGCTTGCCCTTTGCTATTGGGTATTGTTCAAATATTTCTCCAGATTCAATAAATGATAAATACAGATTTAATTTGTCTTGCAGCAGTAATAGCTTTTCATTTTGATCATCCCACTCTAAATGATCGGATATAACCAAAATTACTTTTTCATTGTCATGTGCAATAACATCTACTTTATCAAGCTGCTCAATCGTCATATTTTGCCCTTTGCAACTAACGCCGCGTTAAGTGGTGAACAACGCCAACCACCAAACCTAAACCATTGTACCTTAACCACTAAATTCAACTTGAACTGAAATCGCCAAGCGTTGTGAATCCGCCTTAAACGCCTTGTTAGGCGAAGTTTTCCACCAGTGTTTAAGTTGTTTTGAAAGCAGATTACCCTAAACCCAATAAGCAACCAAACACCCACTGACGTTTTGTGATTCAAGAACCATAAAAGCCACTATGTTTCAGCCAAGATTTTAACAACCACGAAATGCTGACCTTCAGCAACAAAGCAGGTTTTGAACCCGAAAATGCCAAAGCTGCAAACTCACAGCAAATTCGAAAGCTACAATTGACTTGCCCTTGCCACACTTTGAGCCAGTGAAACTCACAACCAACCAGCACCAAAAATAAATGAGGCAACCCACGAACTCTTGCATGTTTTACGGTTGGAGATATTCAAGAATTCGAGCCGACAACGCTAAATTGCCGACTTAGAAAAACGAATGCTCAAATAGAACTAAGAAGATGAGAACAAAGAACTTTTCTGCCCGTCGCCTAACGCCCTGTTAAGGGGTGAGCAACGCAATACCGAAGCCGCCGCAGACCACCTTAATCGCTTAAATCAACGCATGGTAAAAATGCCACGCGTTGCGAATCCCTCTTGAACAGTTTGTTATGTGACCGGGCGAGAGAATGAAACAATGAGATAGACGACCGCAATAGCCAAAGCAAATAAATTAGTCAATTTAGTAGAAGTTGTTGCATTTTCATCTGACATTGCTGCTAGACATAAACCAGCAATAGAAAAAGTCACTGCGTATTTCTCAAAATTTTCGCCAAAAATAGTGAGATTGTCTGATAAAGATACCCAAACGATAATAAGCAAAAAAGATAAAGTGTTAATTAGAAAGCCCAATTTTGCTAGGATTCTATTGATTCTCTTAACCCACGTAGGCGTCATCGATGATCTTTTGATTTCCGCAACTTCTTCCGGTGGGTAAAACATGCTATGAAACTTACAATTATTACAAGACTCTACTTGAGAAATTAAAAGCTGTTCATCTCTTCGAGGATCTTTTGATGCTATAGATACAACACCTAATGCTCCATTGTGTTTATCATTTGAACAACTTTGAGTTACCAAATATCTAATTTTCTGTTCGCTCAAGTTTATTACCTTTTTCATTAAATCTTATTTCGGTGACATAACGCCGCATTAAGGTGCGAACAACGCTAAACACCTAATCCAAACCATTGTACCTTAAACAATAAAGCCAAGTTTAAACTAAAATCGCCAAGCGTTGTGAGTCACTCTTAAATGCTTTGTTATACACGGTGGAGACACAAATGATTATTTAAAATTTCACCAATAGTAACAATTTGATTTTTAACATTTAAGGATTCTTGTAATGCATCAACAGCCCAAAGAGAAGGATAATTTTTAGCCTTATACTTAAATGAGCTAAAGCGGATTCCGGCTTTTAGTTCTTCTAAGTTAACCTCAGGATTTAAAACTACTAGATTACGATGTTTGATAACGTTAACAAACGAATTGATATAGGCATAGGACTCAGTGTTTATAGCCGCAATGATAGCGTCTTTAACCGGAGAATCACCTAGCCGATTAATTAGCTTATTAATATCACACTCATGTATTTTTAAGGGATCAGATAATAGCAACTTATTAATAAGTTGAGCTAACAAATCGTATACAGAACGAGCATTATGAATAGCAGCTTGTATATGAGCTTGAAGCGACAATTGGTCAAAATATAATTCATCATTAGAAGACAGCACCAACCTTAGTGCTTGTTCACCATCTGCGGGTTCAATTTTCTGAATAATCGAATATGCTTCCTCTTTGTGATACTCAAAAATATCCAGAGTTCTGAATACAGAATCAATTAGATCTTTGACATCTAAACCACTATTTGAAACTACATTCAGCAACGAACTTTTGCACCACATGTACAGTAACCCTCATAAGTGTATAACGCCGCGTTAAGGGGTGAACAACGCAAGCCACCAAACCTAAATTACTGTGCCATAAACACAAAAGCTAAACTTAGAACCAAAATTGCCAAGCGTTGAGAATCCCTCTTGAACGCTTTGTTATGTTCGTAGCTATTTGAAGCCACTGATATTTACAAAACTATGTCTGGTCGATGCAACAGACTTGCTCACGCTAGGTACTGCCACACTTCAATTTGAATGTCTCTCAGTAAATTTTGAGTATGCTCCGACTGTAAATTAAGTTCGCACCAGCCATCAGTTCCCATATATTCAGCAGAAATATAGCTGATATTTTTAATACCACTTTCATTGTTGAGGATTCCAGATAGTCGGAAAATACCTAACTTTGTGTGGATTCTGCTAATTTTGAAGTTTTCCATAAACCTCCAAGAACATAACGCCCTGTTAAGGGGTGAGCAACGCAATACCGAAGCCGCCGCAAACCACCTTAAACACTAAAATCAACGCATAGTGAAAATGCCACGCGTTGCGAATCCCTCTTGAACAGTTTGTTAGGCGACATTTCTACGTTTAACTTCTTTCTCATACGAAGATTCGTTGTATAGCCAAATAGCCCAAAATGCGAAAAACATCCCGATCGTGTAAATTGAGTAATTAAGAACATTATCCGATAAGAAAATCGTAATGCTTGCCGCATCAGAAGATGGATAAAGGAAAATAACATTAAAAATCATGTACAAAATGGCTGTGACGAAAGTTGTTCTGAAAAGCCAATTTAAACATCCTTTCTTTCGTGATTTTTGCCAATTATCAAATGCTTTACCATTCATTAATCCACTCCTTTTCTGTTAACTGAAGCTAAGATTCACGCCAAGATACTATCCACTACTCTATCGTTTGTCTCATGTCGCCTAACGCCGCGTTAAGGGGCAGCAACGCGATACCACAAAACTTCAATTTACCACCGTAAACACAAATGCCAAGATTTAAGCCAAACTCGCCACGCGTTGACTGTCCCTCTTGAACGCTTTGTTATGTTGCTGTTCTAAAGTACAATCGCCGGCCTTACAACACGAGCGACCAACAATGCTATTTAACAACGATATCGACGAAATGATTAGCTATTTAGAACGTTTCTGTAAAGAGCCGCATATAAAAACATTAGATAACGTTTCAGACGAGCAAATTAACTTACTTCTCGATTTTTTAACGCTCGCCCACAAGTTAAAGTGTGATATCTACGCAACTAGAAACCTGAACAGCTCTCACTTTGTCGGGGTTGGTGTCTTCGCTTTAACCCAAGACAGAGCTCCCCAGGGCAACCTATTTCTTAAAGTTGAATTCGACCGTATTTACCTTTCATTTGAATTAGATAGCTGTAATGAAGAGAACCTTTTAACGCCAGTCCGAGTGATTGATGCTCTCGTCTATCTCGCTGAAAAAGATGGCCACACTCTACTGCCTGAAAACTATAAGTAGTGGAAGCAACATAACGCCGCATTAAGGTGTGAACAACGCGACCACTGAACCTAACCATACCACCGTAAACACTGAACTCAACGATGGAATGAAAAATGCCAAGCGTTGAGAATCACCCTTAAATGCTTTGTTATGGCGCTGAACTTGAAGCTAACTGCTGAACGTCTATGAGGTCTACTTCCCTACCCAATATTCGCTTGTATTCTACCAACTGATGAACCGAAATGACCCGTAATTCAATACCTTGATAGCTTTTGACAACTGACTTTGAGAAGTCGATTTCAAGTTGGTGCCACGAACCATCCAGTGAAGATTGGATCTTGGTATGTTGAGCCAAACCTATTTCAATTTTTTGATTTCGATAGATTAACTGAAAATACTCTAAGTCCCAGCCATATTCCGAGTAACGAGTAAGTGGCTTAGAAACATACTGTGAAACGTGAGCTAATACTTTTTTTGCATCTGAATTGTGGATATAGAGGTCGATGTCTGCGACTTCACGACTGCTACCATGAATCGTTGCCGCCAACCCACCGACTATTTGATACTCGATATTCTCCGATTCCAAAAGACCTTTGAACCAGTTCAAGGCTACTTTTACTTTCTCGCTCATATAGTTTCCCTTAGCTGATTCTATCCCTGCGCCATAACGCCTTGTTAAGGTGTGAGCAACGCAATACTGAAGCCACCGCATACCACCTTAAACACATAAACCAACGCAAAGTGAAAATGCCACGCGTTGCGAATCACTCTTGAACAATTTGTTAGAAGTTTGCTCACCTAGTGCTCCGACTTTCCCTTTTCGCGTCATGTGGGAAACAGTTTGTATACGCACGAGCGACATGACTTTTGCCATTATCATCTACGACGACACAAACTAGATTGCACGGATTTCCCAATGCACTCCGCCAATTATGATGACGATCCTCATAATCTACTTCAAATTCAACGTAAACGTATGCTGAGCTAACCCATTCAAACGGAATTGAACGTTTTACAAGCAACCTTTTAAACATCTTTGAATAGCGTTCAGTCATGAGATCAAAGTTCGGGTAATATGGAGCAATCTGTTGGGAACAAAGGTCTATTGAAACACACTTACTTTGAAGGTGGTCTACGAAAAGGTAAAGCTTACCGATACCCCAATAACCATCGATATCATTGTTTCTACTCCGAAACGAGCCAATAATGCCGCTTGCAATACTACCTAGTTCTCTCCTGCGTCCCATATTTATTCCTAAAACTTCTAACGCCGCGTTAAGGGGTGAACAACGCTATACCACCCAACGTCAACCATTGTGCCATAAACACTTTAGCTAAACTTTAAACCAAAACCGCCAAGCGTTGAGAATCCCTCTTGAACGCCTTGTTATGTTTCGGCCCATGCTGTGCGGCTTAACCCATATATCGCGTGATCTACCACACGACCATTTAGGTTTTCTGAACAAGTTATTACCCCTTCAAGACTAAAGCCTAAACGCTCACAGACTTTACGACTTGACCGATTTTCAACTGCTGCCGAGATTTCTACTTTTTGCATATCAAGTTCAGTAAATGCCATTTCAATCAGCTTGGACACAGACTTGCTGACTAGTCCCTTACCTTGATGTTCCGCACTAAGCCAGTAACCAATTTCAACTTTCTTAAGGCTTTGATTAATAGTATTAAAGCTGATATTTCCTACTAACTTGTCACCATGAAGCATGGCGCAAACCAGTGACTTACCATCTGCGTAATCGTGCAGTGAGCGCTTGATGAAACTAAGAAAGAAATCATTGCTATCTGCATGCTGAGGCCACGCGAGCCACTGACTCAAATATTCTCGTTCTCTAGTCACTATTTCAAGATACTGGGGAGCAAATTTGGGCTCTACCAAAGCCAGCTTTAACCCTTTCTCAACTTCCAATGTAAACATAATTTCCTCTTAGAAACATAACGCCCTGTTAAGGTGTGAGCAACGCAATACCGAAGCCACCGCATACCACCTTAATCACTAAAATCAACGCATAGTAAAAATGCCACGCGTTGCGAATCACTCTTGAACAGTTTGTTATAAATACTATTTCGCCAATTCTGGAAATATACGCTCTACTTCGTTTCTTAACGGCGCAAAGAAGAACTTTTTACCAAGTAGAACCAGACACTCTGCTTCAGGATCTAACAATTTGAAGATGTTTCCTACCGGATCGTCGGCTAACTCGTGTGAACCGATTATTGGTGTTGGGAAAAAATAGCCCGCCATTTGACTTAGTAAATACGTGTCCATTTTTTCATCAAAGTGCTCCCATGCATTTCTCAGTTCTCGATTAGCTAAAGGTGACTCATCTGTAAGGTTGTAGAGTTTCTTCAAGTACTCACCTCGCTGCATACGAAGTGCTTTTTGTTGCTTGTCTTTTTTACGACCAGCAGGTGAAGGCCAAAAGTATCGTGATAAAGCACCAACATGAATTATCGCTTCTTGTACTTCACTAATGAGTACTGATGCATCGTCAGTTTGACTTAGTAAATAATCGTATTGCTTAAAGGCAGCAATAGCCCTTTCGGCCGAGTAACGAACTGAGTATGTGTAAAAAGGATTGTGCATAGGCTGCACACCGCCGCATTCGAGTGTAAGTGCTGCTCTTCTTTCTAGCTCTTCATCATCAATTTCTACCACGATACTTCCTCGTATTTATAACGCCCAATTAAGGGGTGAGCAACGCTACCACCCAACCTAAAGCATTGTACCGTAATCACTAAAATTGACGTAGGAACAAACATGCCAAGCGTTGGGAATCCCTCTTAAATTGCTTGTTAGCCAACAACTTAACTTGATACAATGAATACTGCAAAAACAGCAAAAGAAACAATAATTAAAGACTGCCAAAACAAAGCGACTTTAACTCGACTTGACAATTTTTTATTTGAATGATTATCGACATCAAGTTGAAATTTTACGTACCCACTTTCAATAAATTTTTCCATAGATTTTTCTGCACTTTCCGCAATATACCTATTTGTGGCATTAGCTTGGTGCAAATAATACAGGAATCCAATCGAAGCTAATGCCGATATTGCAACAGCAAGGGAAACGTAAGGTATAGCTACGGGCTCAATACCCCACTTATCCGATGTCCTAGAAATAGCAACAAGTGAGTAAAAAGTCAGTGCTAAAAGCGTAACCTTCCATTCCTGTTGTATTCTCGCAGCTAAAATTGATCGATGTTGTGTAGATAAGTGCCTTAAACAATTGATTTTCTCTTGTTCTATATCATTCATGATCGCCTACCTTCCTGTTGATTGGCTAACGCCGCGTTAAGGGGCGCAGGCACGCAATACAAAAGTGACCGCATAACACCTTAACCACTAAACTTAACGCAAATTGAAAATGCCAAGCGTGCCAAGTCCCTCTTAAACGCTTTGTTATAACCACATGTTCTCGCGGACTTCATAATGACTCACGTGGAGATCAGGATTCAATTTGTACTTCTCGTCTTCTGGGTACAACTTAGCAATACTGATATCTTCACCAGCAAACGACTTAATACAATCTAGATCTTCCCAGTAAGTTAGCAACGTGATTTCAGCATCATCTCCTAAATCTCGATTCAGAATTTGTGCTCCAAGGAAACCTTTAGTAGCTGACGTGTCTTTTATACCTGTCTCGTAAAGGTAAACAATAAACCCTTCTTCATGTTCCTTCGGACAAGTAGCTTTCCATTCCCTTGCTATCATAAATACTCCATTTTATGCCGTGGTTATAACGCCGCGTTAAGTGGTGAGCAACGCTACCACCCAACCTAAACCTTTGTGCCATAAACACAAAAGCCGATTCGAACTGAAAGTGCCAAGCGTTGTGAATCCGCCTTGAACGCTTTGTTATGTGCGTTTTTACAACTTGCGACCTAAACGCTTTTCAATCTGACGCCTTTCCCATTTTGCACCAAACAAATTAAATACTTCAAAGGCATTTAGACCATGGTTTATAATTCCTATTCCCCAACCCATTGCTGGCCACCAAGCCCAAATATAGCTTGAGTCGGTTAATAAGTTTATTGCGAATAGTAAACCGATGACCAACACGTATGTCATTAGGTGCGAGTAAAAACCTTTGATTGCCCTTACTTGGTCAATAACTGTTTGCTCTTCGTCGGTGATTCTTACTTCATTTGTCATTTCCTGCTCCTGCTGAAGTTCTGAGACATTTGTTTCAAAGACAGCAGCTAAACATTTTAATGACTCTAGACCAGGCTTATGACCTCGCTCTATTCTCTGAATAGTACGAATGCTCAAGCCACTTAAGTCAGCCAATTGCTCTTGGGACCAACCGTGTTTTAGTCTGAGTTTTCTTACAACCATTACGAAAATCCTTTCTGCTGTACCGACTTAGAAACTAACAACATCCTATCAAAGAAACAACGTCACGAACGCGACACGCATATGACAATCTAAATATTTCAATAAGTTACAGAAGCACATAACGCCTTGTTAAGGTGTGAGGCACGCAATACCGAAGGTTCCGCATAACACCTTAACTACTAAAGCCAACGCATAGTAAAAATGCCACGCGTGCCGAATCACTCTTGAACAATTTGTTATACGAATTTCTTCAGTGCCAACACTTGCTGTTCAAATAACTCACAATCTGACTTTGAGTATGACTTAGCGACATTAACCCATTGAACGCCCGTTTCATCTATGTGACGAAACTCGACTTGAAGTGCATATTTAGAACAACGAAAAAGAGCAAAAACCAAACCTACAACCGTCAGACTAAGAACTAAAACTAGTAGCCATTGTGGCACCTCTTCCAACCTTGGAATAACTAACCAAACTGCCCCTGAAAAAACACATACCCAGAATAAAACTTGACCTAAATTATCAAGAAAACTTAACTTTTGAACCCTAACATTGTTTATCTTAGACAAAGGATATGAGTCTTTCTTAAACCTGAACTCTTTTGAATCCAAGTTAAAATCATTACTTTTGTACATAATTTCCCTCTATTCGTATAACGCCGCATTAAGATGTGAGCAGCGCTTGGCTATACTTGAGCGAAGCGAAAGCGCCAAGCGTTGCGAATCACTCTTAAATGCTTTGTTAACTATCTTTTAAGTCAACGAGGTTAAACAAACACAATGCAGCAAGTGCCTCTGTAACCTTAATGCACATGGTCAAATAATCTTTGTAGTCACTGCTAACTGCATCACCATTGTTCTTTGTATATGAAATCTTCGATTTCTTAGGGCTATAAACCATATTGTTATGAAATGAAGCATTGCGAAGATGATTGTCATAACACTCAGAGAGTTTTAACAACTCAGGATTCCCTGCCAAGCATCTCAACTTGTCCCCATTTCCGTTATTTACATATTTACTTAAAGAGTCAATACGCTCAAACGTATGTGGGTTACCTCGCACGATTGAGTTATTCAAACCAGCTGGAATATATAGGAGCTTCGCCAAAGCTTCATAGGCTGAACTGTAATACTTTTTCGTTCGATTAAAGTTCGTGGAAGAGACTTTAACACGTCCCGAAATTTCAATACCTCTATTAAGGTATGTAAATACTTGAGAAAATTCGCTGAAAGACTCAATGAACTCTTCAAAAATATCATATACATTTACGGTTTGAGTTTTACTGAACTCTATTAGGTCTGTGAGATCACCAGCTAGTGCTTGCGCAGATTGCAAGTTTTGATAAATTTCTAAGCCATAAGCTCCAATGACATACTTAAAAAACTTTTCTTTGTAGTAGTCTTCACCCATCCCTGTTTTTTCTTCAAACACTTCCACATTTTTCAAAATGTAGTTGTCAGCTAACTCTACCTTCCCTTTTTTGAGCAAAGACCATACTTTGAGGTAAAAACGCATTATCTCACTATTGTAGTTTTCATAAGTTGCGCGATGAGCGACGATGCCGTTGCTTTCTAGTTCGTTCAACTCTTCTTGCATTCGCTGCATTTCAAGAACATTTGAAAGAGTTGCTGTAATAATATCCCCAGCTTCAACAACTTTATGCCCCACTCCAAAGTCTGGATTTAAGTGGACTTGTATAGCTTCCTGATATTCGAAATCTGCCTCGAGGCAGTTTTTACCATACTTATATTTTACATCAGTAATAGAGTGCATGTTTTCTAAGCCGAATTCCATTTCCTCCTCACACTCTGTACATGGGAATGTATGATTTTGACTATCTTCTCGACCGAGTGTTACCTTTAATAGATGTTTAGTTTCGCATGTCTCACATACAACTCTTGGAGTTATTACCATTTTTTTTCCTCGTATTAATTTAATAAAGATAGTTAACGCCTTGTTAAGGGGTGAGCAACGCAATACCGAAGCGACCGCATACCACCTTAATCACTTAAACCAACGCATTGTGAAAATGCCACGCGTTGCGAATCCCTCTTGAACAATTTGTTATGAGTCAATTCCCAGCACACTCAGTTCCAATTTTAATCCCTTCCTAGTTTGGACCGCGACATAAAACGCTTTATTCAGTGCATCGACCAAATCACGCTCTCTAGGATCAATTTCTCGGGCTGCATAATGTCCAAAAGTTAGCTCAAACAACTTTGTTCTTTCATTAGACGTGCCTTCAAAGTAAGAGATTAACCACTGTAACTGCTTTTCTATGGAATCAAACAACTGAGGCTGTAAAACACTGCGATTCAGTTTAAGGGTTTCTATTGCTTGGTTGCAGATATCTATTTTTATGTTTTCTTGGGTCATAATTTCCATTGACTCATAACGCCCTGTTAAGGTGTGAGCAACGCAATACCGATACTTCCGCATACCACCTTAAACACTTAAACCAACGCATAGTAAAAATGCCACGCGTTGCGAATCACTCTTAAACAGTTTGTTAAGTTGCGGTTAGCACCTAAGTAAGGGACTATTTCATATTATTTTTCATTTCTTGGCACAAGCTAATAAATGGCTTAATTTTGCCACTATAGTCTGATAAGTCATACTTATGTGTACTAAATCGAGTCTTTGCCCTCATAGTCTTAGAAGCAGAGATGTCATCAATAAATTTCTTAATTTTACTTTCGTTAAAGTTATTGTAATCAACGCCACTTTTGCCATTAGTTGCTATCCATAATGATTCTTGTCTAAAGTCCATTAGCTCTAAATCATAAGCTTCTTGATCATCAAACCTAACTTTAACCTTGCCCCAATCTACATAAGTACTAAATGAATAATTTTCAGTGCTTGCATCACATTTAAAAAAGATCGAAGAGCTTTTAGAACCAGTTTCATCGCGTATGTCCAAACTATACATGATTGGTTTGTCCTCAAATTCATCTCTTCGCTGGACAATACTCTTAGATGGAACATTTGTACTGATTGTACAATTTGACTTATAGTTCCAACCATTATTTGCAGCAGAAAATGTACCATCACACTCTATAGAACTTGTTATCGTATTAGCTTGAACAGACGCTACAAAAATAATGCTTAATGATAATAATATTGATTTTTTCATTTCGGATTTTAGAGTAAATTACAATTGCTGAGGGATAAACCCACTATACGTACATCATACAGCATGATGTATGGTTTCGACTTAGTTCATTAGCAACTTAACGCTCTGCTAAGGGGTGAGCAACGCAATACCTAAGCCGCCGCAAACCACCTTAATCACTAAATTCAACGCACAGTAAAAATGCCACGCGTTGCGAATCCCTCTTGAGCAGTTTGTTAGCTGTGTTTTACAACACGAGCTTTGCTCCCAA
>NZ_JAWOTA010000009.1:0-169811 GCF_033338635.1 Vibrio sp. Vb1755
AAACTTTTACTCTCACAGAGATGAATGAAAAGTTGCAGGCTTTTGATATTCATTAAATTTTCATTTCCATGTTGCATAAATTGCAATAACTAATTGTGAATATATCACTTTAAGCAATCTCATGTCTGTTTTAGTATGAAGTTATTCGGTAAGGCAATTACTGACCTCAATGGAAGAATCTCAAAGGAGCACCCAGATGGCTAATTATTTCAATACCCTAAACTTGCGCGAGCAGTTGGACCAATTAGGTCGTTGTCGTTTTATGGACCGCAGTGAGTTCGCTTCAGAAGCGGATTATCTTAAAGGTAAGAAAGTAGTCATTGTAGGTTGTGGTGCTCAAGGTCTTAACCAAGGTCTGAACATGCGCGACTCTGGTCTAGACGTTGCTTATGCGCTTCGCCAAGCCGCGATTGATGAGCAACGCCAGTCATTCAAAAACGCAAAAGACAACGGTTTTGAGGTAGGTAGCTACGAAACGCTAATTCCACAAGCTGATCTAGTAGTAAACCTTACTCCAGATAAGCAGCACACAAACGTTGTTGAGACGGTAATGCCGTTAATGAAAGAAGGCGCAGCACTAGGTTACTCTCACGGTTTCAACGTTGTTGAAGAAGGCATGCAAATCCGTAAAGACCTAACGGTAGTAATGGTTGCACCTAAATGTCCAGGTACGGAAGTTCGTGAAGAATACAAGCGCGGTTTCGGTGTACCGACTCTTATCGCTGTTCACCCAGAGAACGACCCAAAAGGTGAAGGTTGGGATATCGCGAAAGCTTGGGCTGCAGCAACAGGTGGTCACCGTGCAGGCTGTCTAGAGTCTTCTTTTGTTGCTGAGGTGAAATCTGACCTAATGGGTGAGCAAACTATCCTTTGTGGCATGCTACAGGCTGGCTCTATCGTATGTTACGAGAAGATGATTGCTGATGGTATCGATCCTGGCTACGCTGGTAAGCTTCTTCAATACGGTTGGGAAACCATCACTGAAGCACTGAAGTTTGGTGGTATCACTCACATGATGGATCGCCTAACTAACCCTGCAAAAGTGAAAGCATTTGAGCTTTCTGAAGAGCTAAAAGAACTGATGCGTCCGCTATACAACAAGCACATGGATGACATCATCACCGGTCACTTCTCTAGCACTATGATGGCTGACTGGGCAAACGACGATGCAAATCTACTAGGCTGGCGTGCAGAAACAGGTGAAACTGCTTTCGAAAACTACCCAGAAACTGACGTAGAAATCTCTGAGCAAGAGTACTTCGATAACGGTATCTTGATGGTTGCTATGGTTCGTGCGGGTGTTGAGCTAGCATTCGAAGCGATGACGGCATCTGGCATCATCGATGAGTCTGCTTACTACGAGTCTCTACACGAGCTGCCACTTATCGCAAACACTATCGCACGTAAGCGTTTATACGAGATGAACGTGGTTATCTCAGACACTGCGGAATACGGTAACTACCTGTTCGCTAACGTAGCAACGCCGCTTCTACGTGAGAAGTTTATGCCAGCCGTAAATACTGACGTAATTGGTAAAGGTTTAGGTGAAACGTCTAACCAAGTGGATAACGCGACTCTTATCGCTGTGAATGAAACAATCCGTAACCACCCTGTAGAGTACATCGGTGAAGAGCTACGTGGTTACATGACTGATATGAAGCGTATCGCGGTGGGCGGCTAAATGACTGGCCTTAAGGCTCCATTTCGGTGTCGAAGGTGCTTGTTTACTATCGTAAAGTCCGCGCCTTCTCCTAGAAATGAAACCTTAATACAGCGTAATTTACTTAGTCTCAAGTAACGCAGTAGATAAACTCCAGGCAGACTGGAGTGATAAATACAAAATAAAACACAACATCTAATCAAAAGGCTTGGTCGCCGTTGACCAAGCCTTTTTGTTTTTAGCCGATTTATCTGCGCGCCGATAAGAAAAACGCTCCTTTGTGAGGAGCGCTTTGATACTTATTTTTCAGCAAGCTTTTCTTCAAGTTGCGCCAACTTCTGTTCCATTTCTGTTAGCTTTTGACGTGTACGTAGTAAAACTTGAGTTTGAACATCAAACTCTTCGCGACTTACAACATCTAGCTTGTTTAGCTGGCCTTGGATTACTTGACGAACTTTCTGATCGACATCAGAGCCCAATTCTTTTACAGGTTGAGGCATTGAGTCGTGAATCTGTTTAGCAATTTGCTCTAATTTCTTTGGGTCAAACATAGTGGCTAAAACTCCTTTTGATTTGTCCTCATTTTAAGTAAATGATACGTGAAAGTCGCCACTTAGATGGCAAAAAAGAGAGCGGCAATAAAAAAGGCCACCGAAGTGACCTTTTTGAATGCCTTAATAGCTTATCTGTTATCCGCTAATTCACGATGAGCTGCTTTCGCTTCGTCAACTCGCGCTAACTTCTCCAAGTCTTTGTCTTCAACAAATACTGGCAGAGGTTTGTGTTTTTCAGCTAGGTAGCTGTAAATCACAGGTAGTACGAATAGTGTGAACAGTGTACCGATTGCAAGGCCAGCAACGATGACGATACCGATACTGAAACGTTGCGCGGCACCTGCACCTGTTGCGTACATCAGCGGGATCAGACCTGCGATCATCGCTGCAGTGGTCATTAGGATAGGGCGAAGACGCACTTTCGCAGCTTCCATCACCGCATCAATACGAGACAGTTTATTATGTAACTGCTCTTCCTTGGCGACTTCACAGATCAAGATACCGTGCTTGGTTATTAGGCCGACCAGCGTGATCAAACCAACCTGCGAGTATATGTTCATCGAGGCCGTACCCCAGGCCAATGCGATCAAGGCACCACATATTGCCAGAGGTACAGATACCATGATGACAATAGGATCGCGGAGTGATTCAAATTGAATCGCCAGAACGAGGAAGATGATCGCAAGTGCAAGACCGAAGGTTGCATACAAGGCACTACCTTCCGTTACAAACTGACGAGATTCGCCCATGTAATCATGGTTATACCCTGCAGGCAGTTTGGTTTGTGCAATATTTTCAAACCAATTAACTGCATCCCCCATCGAAACACCAGGGCCTGTAACAGCACCCACAGTTGCTGAGTTTAGCTGGTTGAAGTGTGGCAAAGAGCGAGGCTCAGCCACCACATCAATGGTAATCAGACTGCCTAATGGAACCGCTTTACCATCCACAGAGCGTACATAGTAGTTCTTCATCGATTCTGGGTTTAGACGCCATTTACGCTCAACTTGAGGAATCACCTCATACGAGCGACCATTCAGGTCGATTCGGTTTACATAACCATCTGCCATCATGGTGCTGAGGGTGATACCAATGTCTTGCATAGTCACACCGTAGGCACCTGCTTTGTCTTTATCGATCTTGATCTTCATCGTTGCAGAATCATATTTCAGATCCAGATCGGAATAGACAAACATTGGACTGCTTGCTACTTCCGACAGAATGTCATTTGCAACGGTAAACAAACTTTCAAAGTTGTTTGGCGTTGTAATTACGAACTGTACAGGAAGGCCTGAACCAGCACCTGGTAGCTCCGGCATTTCGTAGGCAGCAATAGACATTCCCGGAATGCTCGAAACAAGCCCACCAACACGCTGTTTGATTTCTGCTTGGCTCGCTTCTCGTTCGCCCCATGGTTTGAGTGTAGCTAAACCAAACGCTTGATTAGAATCCGGTACACCGTTAAATACCTGAGCGTATTCCACTTCTGGTTGATCAGAGAGAATCTTATTCACATCATCCATGGTGTTTTGGATGTAGTCCAAATTCGAATTTGATGGTGCGGTCCCTATGAGTACTACAACACCTTTATCTTCAGATGGAGCTAGCTCGCTAGGAATAAACTTGAATAGGACTGGTAAACTTGCGAATACAATTATCGCAAACACGATCACCACTGGTCGGCTAGCCATTATTGCTTTTAACATGCTTGCGTAGCGATTAGTCATGCCATCAAGTACATGGTGAACTTTTTGCTCAAACTTGCTTGGCTTCTCGTTCGCCTTCAGCATCTTCGAACACATCATTGGTGATAGTGTCAAAGCGATGATGCCGGATACGAATACTGAACCTGCCAGTGTCAAAGCGAACTCTTTGAACAATGAACCGGTGATACCACCCATCAATGCGATCGGCGCGTACACTGCACCTAGCGTCAATGTCATCGCGATAACTGGAACCGCAATTTCACGCGTACCAATAATTGCAGCTCGGAATGGCGATTCCCCTTCTTTGATGTGACGGTCAACGTTTTCTAGTACAACGATCGCGTCATCCACCACCAGACCGATGGCAAGCACCATCGCCAGTAGCGTCATCAAGTTCCAAGAGAAACCCATTGCCTGCATCACCATTGCCACACCAATCAATGAAAGTGGAATGGTCACGATAGGAATGATTACCGCGCGGAATGAACCTAGGAACAGTGTGATAACCACAAGTACGATGACCGCTGCTTCAAGAATCGTTTTCACTACTTCGTGAATCGATTCGTTGATGGCGATAGTTGAGTCGTACATCACGTTCATTTTGATGTTACTTGGTAGGTTGCGCTCAAGCTGAGGCAACAGTTCAAGTACGTCTGCTGCAATGTTGATTGGGTTAGCGCTTGGTGCTGCGTTGATCGCCGCAACCACGGCTTCTTGACCGTTTGCACTTGCGCGATAAACGTCGTGACTCTTCTCCAGCGTTACTTTAGCGATATCACCTAGGCGGATGACATCCCCTTCACCAGTTTTCACGACCAATGCTTCAAGTTCAGCAACGTTTGATACCTGAGTATCTGCGCTACCGTTATAAAGTACGAACTCACCCGTCGCTTGACCGGTTGCAGATTGGTAGTTGTTGGCGTTAAGAACGCTCATCACATCCGTAGCGGTCAACTTCAAAGCGCCCATTTTGGCAGGATCTAGCCATACGCGCAGTGCGTACTTCATACCACCATACAGGTCAACTTTGGATACACCGTTTACAGTGAACAACTGCGGGTTGATTACACGCTCAAGGTAGTCAGTGATCTGGCTTGAAGATAACTCGTCACTCGTAAAGCCGATGTACAGTACCGCCGTTGTCGAACCTGTCGACATGGTTACGGTTGGATCTTCGGCTTCTTTTGGAAGCTGAGAACGTACTGAGTTCGTTTTCGCTAAGATATCAGCCAATGCTGCATTCGGGTCAGTATTCAACTTCATGTTGACAGTAATGGTTGATTTACCTAGTACCGATTGCGAAGTCATGTAATCAATATTATCGGCTTGCGCCACCGCTTGCTCCAATGGCTGAGTAATAAAGCCTTGGATCAAGTTGGCACTTGCACCGTAGTAACTGGTGGTCACGGTGACCACCGTATTCGTCATTTCAGGGTACTCACGAACTTGCATTTTGAACACCGCTTGCAAACCAAGCAATGCAATCAAAAAGCTGATCGATACCGCTAAAACTGGACGTTTTATAAAAACATCTGTAAAGCGCATGATGCCTCCAACTTAAAGCATTGGTGTTTCAGCAGGTGGGGTAGTTGCATCGCTTTCGACAATGCTTACTTTCGCATGGTTACTCAAACGGACTTGACCCGATGTCACTACCACATCACCTGGCTTCACGCCTTCTAGAATGTGTGCGATATCTTTAGAGCGTTCGCCAACTTTTACCACATGCTGCTTAACGCGTTTTTCGCCATCTTCTTCTGTTACGATGTAAACATTGTCGCCATATAGCGTAAATGTGATCGCGGTTTGAGGTAGAGTGACCTGATTTTCTAACTTAGGCAGAATGATGTTTGCACGCGCGAACATACCACTACGCAGTTTGCCGTCACTGTTAGGGATATCCGCTTGAACTTGAATCAAACCACTTTGTACGTTAACCGCAGGCTCAATCGCAGAAATTGAACCTTTGAAAGGCTGTTCTGGGTAGGCATCCACGAAGATATCCACTTCTTGGTCGATATTGATACGTGAAATATCGGTTTGCGGCACGGTAAAGCGTAAACGCATCACGCTGGTGTCTTCCAGGCGAACAATATCGGTACCCGCTTGTAGGTACTGACCGAGGTACACGTTACGAATACCTACTACACCATCAAATGGCGCTTTGATTTCGCGTCGGTCGATGGTCGCTTTCAAGCTTTCAATGTCCGCTTTTAAGGAGAAGTAGTTCGCTTCTGCTTCGTCATACGCTTCTTTAGAAATAGAGCCTTTTTTAAATAGCCCTTGGTAGCGTTTGTATTTCGCTTCTGCTGCTGGCAACTTGGCTTGCGAGCTCTTTAAATTCGCTTTCTCAACGTCAGAGTCAAGCAGTACTAGTGGCTGACCTGCTTTGACTTGAGTACCGGAATCAAATGCGATTTTATCGATAACACCGCTCGTTTCGTTCGCTACCGTCACGCCTTGATTTGGCTCGATAAAACCAATTGCCTCGATGACTGGTACCCAATCCACCGCTTGCACTTCAGTTACGGTTACTGGGAATGCTGGTTCAGGGCGATTGGCAAACTGCTCCATTTTGTCTTTGATATCAATTAGTCTGTATGTAACAACGCTACCAAAAAGTAATAAAACAATTGATAGCATCAAAATCCACTTTTTCATTCTATTAAGAACTCCAAGTTAGTGTTTAATAATTGCATCCCAACTGGCTTCAATAGCGGCCTCTAATGCCGTCTTATCCAGTTGATAAAATCCCAAAGCGTGTTTCCGAGCAAGTGCAACACTTGCCTCAAAACTTAATCCAGAAAGTACTTCGTTATCGAGAAGCTTGAATACTCCCTCGTCTTTACCCTGATTAAAAAGAAGATCTACTTGGGCAAACATTTGTCTCTCAAGTTCCCGAGCTTTGCTACTATTTGAACAGGGTAAAGATTCATATTGGACTCGGTTGCTGATCGCACTTAAGTTCGAGCTCGCTAGATTCCAAATATTGAGCCACATGGTTCGATAACGCTGTTTTAAAGGCATCTCTTCACTAACACCTAGTTGCACCGCAGTAGCCACACGCTTAGCAACGTTAAGGCGTAGTTCCTCTAAAAGATGTTCTTTATCTGAGAAATAACGGTAAATCGTCCCTGCTGCGACACCTGCCTCATTGGCGAGCTTTTGCATGGAAAGCCCTTGAAAGCCAGATTCAGCAATGAGTTGTTCAGCAGCGACTAAGATTTGTTCTCGTTTATCTACAGCAGGGTTATCCTTCATAATGTCACCCTTTAGTGAATGAACGTTCATTCATTATAGCTTAAATACCCGCCATTTATGCAACAGAATATTGCACTTAATTGGTGTAAAAATTACAAGAAATCAGCATAGCTTTCACGAGGCCACCCCTTTATCATAGGCGCCACATTCATCACCCGCAGAGAATTTCTATGAAGCTGAACCCTAGTCAAGATGAAGCCGTGAAATACGTGTCTGGTCCATGCCTAGTGCTAGCTGGTGCTGGCTCGGGCAAAACTCGTGTTATTACCAATAAAATCGCTTATCTGGTTCAGCAATGTGGTTACAAAGCGCGTAACATTGCGGCGGTGACGTTTACCAACAAAGCGGCACGTGAAATGAAGGAGCGTGTAGGTCAAACGTTAGGGAAAGGTGAGTCTAAAGGTTTGATGGTATCAACATTCCACACTTTAGGATTGAACATCATCAAGCGTGAGTACAAGCATTTAGGGTTGAAAGCGGGCTTCTCACTGTTTGATGACCAAGACCAGCTAGCGCTGCTCAAAGAGCTTACTGAAAAGCAGCTTGATGGTGATAAAGATCTGCTACGTCAGCTTCTGAGTTGTATTTCCAACTGGAAAAACGACATGTTGACGCCAGAGCAAGCCAAAGCGCGTGCGCAAGGTGAACAGCAACAATTGTTTGCGTTCTGTTTTGATATGTACCAAAAGCAAATGAAAGCCTATAACGCGCTTGATTTTGATGACCTAATTTTGATGCCCGTTTTACTCTTACGTAATCATGAAGACGTTCGTCAGCGTTGGCAGAATCGTATCCGTTACCTACTGGTTGACGAGTATCAAGATACCAACACGAGTCAGTATGAGCTGGTCAAATTAATTGTCGGAGAACGTGGACGATTGACGGTTGTAGGGGATGACGATCAGTCTATTTATTCATGGCGTGGTGCGAAACCTCAGAACCTCGTGTTGCTGGGTGAAGATTATCCGAATTTGCGTTTGATTAAGCTAGAGCAAAACTACCGTTCAACGAGTCGAATCCTGCGTGCGGCCAACATTTTGATAGCTAACAACCCTCACGTCTATGAGAAGTCCCTGTTCTCTGAAATTCCTGACGGTGAAAAACTCAAAGTGTTGTTGGCTAAAAATGAAGAGCACGAAGCAGAGCGCGTAACGGGTGAACTAATTGCGCATAAGTTCCTAAACCGTACCGAATATAAAGATTATGCGATTCTATATCGTGGTAACCACCAATCACGTTTGATTGAAAAGTCTCTGATGCAAAACCGTGTACCGTATAAAATTTCTGGCGGCACCTCGTTTTTTGCGCGCGCAGAGATTAAAGACATCATGGCGTATTTGCGCGTTTTGGTTAATCCGGATGACGACAATGCATTTTTGCGCATTGTGAACACTCCGCGACGTGAAATTGGCCCAGTAACGTTAGAGAAATTAGGCAGTTATGCCAACATGCGAGGCAAGAGCTTGTTTGAGTCGAGCTTTGAAATGGGGCTCGAACAGCACCTAACGGGACGTGGCCTAGAAAACCTGCGTCGTTTCACCCAATGGCTAGTGGCGATTGCTGATCAAGCTGAGCGTGGTGATACCGTCGAAGCGGTTCGTTCGCTAGTTCGTGATATCCATTATGAAGATTGGCTATACGAAACTTCAGCAAGTCCGAAAGCCGCTGAAATGCGAATGAAGAACGTTTCTGATCTTTATTCATGGATAGTGGCGGACCTAGAGGGTGACAACTACGATCAAGAAGAGAAAACGTTAAAAGAAGTCGTTCAACGTTTGACCTTGCGTGACATGATGGAGCGCGGTGAAGAAGATGAAGACAGTGATGCAGTACAACTGATGACCTTGCACGCATCAAAAGGCCTTGAGTTCCCATATGTATACTTAATTGGGTCCGAAGAAGGTATTTTACCGCACCAAACCAGTATTGATGAAGATAACGTGGAAGAAGAGCGTCGCCTGATGTACGTTGGTATTACTCGAGCGCAACGTGAACTGACTTTCACTATGTGCAAAGAGCGTCGGCAGTTCGGCGAGTTGATCAAACCGACTCAAAGCCGCTTTTTGGATGAGTTGCCATTTGATGACGTTGAATGGGAAGTAAACAAAAAGCCAGTATCAGCAGAAGAGCGTATGGCGAAAGGTCAAGCACACATTGCCAATATTCGAGCAATGTTTAAGAAGTAAAGTAACCTTGTTCTCACTGACTAAAAACAAAAAGGCTTGCCAACTGGCAAGCCTTTTTCGTTGATGTCTTTACTTATAGACCTTCAATCATGTGGTCAATTGCTGCGATGATTTCATCGTCAGAACAGTCCATACAGGTTCCTTTGGCTGGCATCGCATTGAAGCCTTCTAATGCGTGCTTCACTAACGTATCTTTGCCTTGTGCAATACGCGGTGCCCAATCATCGGCATTACCTGTTTTAGGTGCGCCGTTTACACCAGATGCGTGACAAGCAATACAAAAAGTACCATAAACTGTGGCGCCATCACGTGGACCGGTTGGTTCTTCTTTCACTGGCTCAGAACCCGCTAGATAAACATCACCGACAGGTTGGATGCGTTCTGCGATCGCATCGTATTCAGTTTGGCTGATGTCAGAAGCTAAAGCTGCCGTAGAAAACGTTAAGGCAGCGAACAAAACGCTAATCATTTGTCGAGACATATCCATTAAACCCACTTCACATTCCCGAGGTAAGTGACTTACCTATTTATATAGTTAGAGTATTAATGCCGAGCAGAGAAATCATTAAATTCCACTGAATGGCATAGAATGATTAGACAACTTGGTTGCAGCTGTTAAATCAATGTAAATAATGGGTGATTATATCCCGATAACTTGTTGCAATAAACAACAAGTTATCCATGACAGGGCGTGAATCACATCAAAAATCCACTTTAACGGAAGATAACTGTCGAAAAAGAGACCAAACGATAAAAAAAGTAAAAAAAGTACTAGACGGCATAGTGTGATATCCGTATTATTCCACTCCGCCGATAGGGCATGCGCCCGTAGCTCAGTTGGATAGAGCGTTGGCCTCCGGAGCCAAAGGTCGAAGGTTCGAATCCTTTCGGGCGTACCATTGCCTCGGAGGATACATCGGTAAAAATCAGTGGTGGCTATAGCTCAGTTGGTAGAGCCCCGGATTGTGATTCCGGTTGTCGCGAGTTCAAGTCTCGTTAGCCACCCCATTCTTTCTTTTTTAGATTGAATGCGGTAGCATTGCTCCCAATCTTGATTCAATCAAGATAAAACATCGTCGGTGAATAGCGCAGCTTGGTAGCGCATCTGGTTTGGGACCAGAGGGTCGGGGGTTCGAATCCCTCTTCACCGACCACTATTTAGTTTATGGCTCTAATAGAGCGGTAAACAGCAAAAATTGATGGTGGCTATAGCTCAGTTGGTAGAGCCCTGGATTGTGATTCCGGTGGTCGCGAGTTCGAATCTCGTTAGCCACCCCATTAATTAAGGTGACTTCTTAGTTGAAGTGTCCTGTCTGATTTGAGAAAATCAGTAAATACAGTTCGGTGAATAGCGCAGCTTGGTAGCGCATCTGGTTTGGGACCAGAGGGTCGGGGGTTCGAATCCCTCTTCACCGACCACTATTTAAAGCCTCAGTCGAAAGACTGGGGCTTTTTTACATCTCTCCTGAAAAGAATCGGCATTCCATTTCAATTTTCCCCAAAAGTGTACAGCTCTAGGGGCTTTTGACCACCTATGATCTAAATGCTTTTCGAGCTGACAAAATAAACCCCAGAGCAGTGTCTGGGGTTTTGTAGTTTTCTAATCCGCTGCTTTTATTGGGCGAGTGTTTTAAGGATTTCTTTCAGTTCTACCGTTTCTTGGATTTCAAAACTTGGCGTTATATCCGTTGAGTTGCTTGCGCCTGTCGCATTCACCCATACACTCAAAATGCCCATATTGTTAGCGCCAGCAATGTCAGCAGGTAAAGAGTCGCCCACGTGTAGAGCCTCTTCTGGTTTTACTTCGACCAAGTCGAGCGCTTTTTGGAAAATACTTGTAGCAGGTTTCTCTTCTGGCTCTTCTCCTCCCACAATAATATGGTCCACCCAGTTGCTCATTTGTGTCGCGTTTAATTTAGGGTGTTGAGAAAAAATCGGACCGTTAGTGATCACGACGAGTTTGTAATGTTGACGAAGGTCGCTGAGCATTTCTTTTACACCAGGGAAGAAGGTGAACGCGCCCATACGTGCAGAGTCAAAGTAGTCTTGAGCTTGTTGAGCCTCTTTTGCAGTGATGCTGACGCCTTGCTCCGCCAAGATGTTTTGGATCAGGCCACAACGGAAGGCATTTTCATCGGGTAGCAGAGCCACAAGGTGAGGGAACTCAGCATTCAGCTTTTTGTATACACCCTGTAAGTAGCGCTGCAAAAACGCTTTTGGCTCGGTAACTTGTGGGTAGGTCTTATGAATCCAAGTTGTAAACGCTTGTCCTGCAACTTTATCGGCTTGTGACGTTGCACATAAAGTCTCGTCCATATCAAAAAAAATCGCTTTAAGCACAGGGGCTCCTTTTATTTACGGCTTGGCTTTGACACTGTTCATCTATTATCCCACTCTCAATTGTGTCGTAAAGGGTTAAAACCGGCGAGTTTTCTTATGACGTACGAATGAGGATAGCGGTACTTTCCTTTGCTTAGTCAATAAACCGCTTAAGTGGCGCATAATCTGCGTTGGAGCAGGATTTGTGTGGTTTTGCTGTTTTGTTCACGTTTTGACCTATCCTTTCTCTTCCTAAGTTTGGCTTTTTGTATTTGCCGACTATTTTATTAATAGTTTTTTATGTTGAAAAAACACTTTTTGCATATGATATTGTTTGTTAAATGTTAATAAATGCACATGAATAATATGGTTAATGATCTTGTTTAGCTCATGTTTACTTTTAGAGCATTTTTCTAGTTTTATTGGTGCATGACGCACAAAAATAGTGTGATATGAAAATGGTTAAATACTTGTTAATGCATTTTTATTCGCTAATTGTGCGTTTATTTAATGTTTTTTCGGCGGAATATACTTTAATTGTTGCTTTTTTGTGTGATTTTTGCCAAATTATTTCCGCATTAAGATTTCAGAGTATTATTCTGAATTTGAACGGATTCATTCAGGTGATGAATGGTGCCTTTGGCATGATTCGATACCACAGACAAGGCAGTAGAGGTCTGAAATGTCACTATTAGAAGTGAAAAACCTTCGTATTGAATACCCATCCCGACACGGCGTTCACGCTGCCGTGAAGTCACTTTCTTTTCATATTGAACGTGGTGAAATCGTGGGTGTTGTTGGCGAATCAGGTGCGGGTAAATCCACCGTTGGTAACGCTGTTATCGATTTGCTTAGCCCTCCAGGTCGCGTTGCTAGCGGTGATGTATTCCTGGATGGAGAAAAAATTTCTGGCCTATCACCAGAAGCGATGCGTAAGGTTCGCGGCTCGAAAATAGGTTTTATTTTCCAAGATCCGATGACCTCGCTCAATCCACTTTTTACTGTTGAGCAACAGCTGAAAGAGACGATCCACGCCAACATGAAGGTCTCTGATGAAGAGGCGTATCAGCGTGCGCTTTCTCTTATGCAGCAGGTTGGTATTCCTCAACCAGAAAACCGCTTAAAGCAGTACCCGCATCAATTCTCTGGTGGTATGCGTCAGCGTGTTGTCATTGCCATTGCTTTGGCTGGTGAGCCTGATCTCATCATTGCGGACGAACCAACTACGGCGTTAGACGTTTCTATCCAAGACCAAATCCTCAACTTGATCCGCGAGCTGTGTATCAAGAACAATGTCGGCTGTATGTTGGTTACTCACGATATGGGGGTAGTCTCCAACGTCACCGATCGCGTGGCGGTAATGTATCGTGGTGACTTGGTGGAGTTTGGACCAACAGCCAAAGTATTGGGCGATCCTGATCACTCTTACACTCGCAGTCTAATTTCAGCGGTACCACGTTCAGACAGAAAGTTAGATCGTTTCCCGTTAGTAAGCTATATCGAAGAAGCGGCGGAAATGGAGCCACTCGATATCAAGAACCACTGGTTAGGACAAAGCCAAGATGAGCGTGAGTACACTGGCCCGCTTTTGGACGTGAAGAACGTCAATCTTCGCTTTGTGACCAAAGACTCTTTGTTCGAGAGCCGCCGAGAATACGTGCAAGCATCTAATAATGTGAGCTTTGAAGTGCACGAAGGCGAAACCTTTGGTTTGGTGGGCGAGTCTGGTTCAGGTAAATCGACCATTGCACGTGTGATTGCTGGTTTATACCAACCTAACTCTGGTCAGGTGAAATTCGAGGGCATTGACCTGACCGCTTTAACCTCTGAGAAAGAGCGCCGCCCGATGCGTCGTCAAATGCAGATGGTGTTCCAAAACCCATATACTTCAATGAACCCTCGTATGAAGGTATTCGATATTATTGCTGAGCCAATCCGTTTCCATAAATTGACGAAAAACGAGTCGGAAACTCGCCAAATCGTGAATGACCTATTGGATCATGTTGGTTTGGGTCGAATGGCTGGGCTTAAGTACCCTCATGAATTCTCCGGTGGTCAGCGTCAGCGTATTTCTATTGCGCGTGCGTTGGCGACTCGTCCTCGACTTTTGATTTGTGATGAACCGACCTCAGCACTGGACGTATCGGTACAGGCACAAATTCTAAACTTGCTGAAAGATCTGCAAAGTGAGCTGAACTTGACTATGTTGTTTATCAGCCACGATTTACCTGTTATTCGTCAGATGTGTGACCGAGTAGGTGTGATGCAAATGGGTACACTTTTAGAAGTGGCACCAACAGAACAGTTATTCACGGCACCTCAACACGAATACAGCAAAAAATTGATTTCTCTGATGCCGGAGTTTACAGGCTTGCGAGAAGAGATCGAAACGGCATAAACCAAGCAATTCGCTTGGCTAACCTTTAGTCATAACAAAGACGCAAACACAACAACAAGGGATCCGTATCCCCGCATGAAGGAGTTATGCAAATGAAAACCATGAAAAGCAAATTAGCAGTGGCGCTAATGGCTGCGGGCCTAAGCTTTAACGCAATGGCAGCAGATATCAAAGTTGGCTATGCAGCTGACCCAGTATCGCTTGACCCACATGAGCAGCTATCAGGTGGCACACTGCAAATGTCACACATGGTATTTGATCCGTTGGTTCGCTTTACTCAAAAAATGGATTTCGAGCCTCGCCTAGCAGAAAGCTGGGAACGTATTAACGATACGACTGTTCGTTTCAAACTGCGTGAAGGTGTGAAATTCCATTCTGGCAATACTCTAACGGCTGACGACGTCGTGTGGACGTTCCAGCGTTTACAAAGCTCTCCTGACTTTAAAAACATCTTCGACCCGTACGAAAAAATCGTCAAAGTTGACGACAACACGTTCGATCTTGTAACTAAAGGTCCTTACCCACTAGTGCTGCAAACCGCAACGTACATTTTCCCAATGGACAGCAAGTTCTACACGGGCAAAACTGCGGACGGCAAAGACAAGTCTGAGCTAGTGAAGCACGGTAACTCATTTGCATCGACTAACGTATCTGGCACGGGTCCATTCATTGTGACTTCACGTGAGCAGGGCGTAAAAGTGGAATTTGAACGCTTTAAAGATTACTGGGACAAAGAGTCGAAAGGTAACGTTGATAAGCTAACGCTTGTGCCAATTAAAGAAGACGCAACTCGTGTAGCAGCGCTGCTTTCTGGCGGTGTTGACATGATTCACCCTGTAGCGCCAAACGACCACAAACGCGTTGAAGATGCTGACGGCATCGACCTAGTTACGCTACCTGGTACTCGTATCATCACGTTCCAACTAAACCAAAACAGCAACGAAGCATTGAAAGACGTTCGCGTTCGCCAAGCGATTGTTCACGCAATCAATAACGAAGGTATCGTGAAGAAAATCATGAAAGGCTTCGCAACGGCCGCTGGTCAGCAAAGCCCGGCAGGTTACGTGGGTCACGATGACAAACTGGTTCCTCGCTACGATCTGAAGAAAGCGAAAGAGCTGATGAAAGAAGCGGGTTACGAAAATGGCCTGACGCTAACGATGATCGCACCAAACAACCGTTACGTGAATGATGCGAAAGTAGCACAAGCGGCGGCGGCAATGTTGTCTAAGATCGGTATCAAGGTTGATCTGAAGACCATGCCAAAAGCGCAGTACTGGCCTGAGTTCGACAAGTGTGCGGCAGACATGCTAATGATCGGTTGGCACTCAGATACAGAAGACTCAGCGAACTTCAACGAGTTCCTAACGATGACTCGTAACGAAGAAACCGGTCGTGGTCAGTACAACTGTGGTTACTACTCAAACCCAGAAATGGACAAAGTGGTTGAAGCTGCGAACGTAGAGACGGATCCTGCGAAACGTGCAGAAATGCTGAAGGGCGTAGAAGCGACACTATACAACGACGCAGCATTCGTACCGCTACACTGGCAAAGTGAAGCATGGGGCGCGAAGTCTAACGTGAAAGCGGCA
Organism: Vibrio sp. Vb1755; assembly: GCF_033338635.1. NCBI lineage: Bacteria > Pseudomonadati > Pseudomonadota > Gammaproteobacteria > Vibrionales > Vibrionaceae > Vibrio > Vibrio sp. Vb1755. The sequence goes on from NZ_JAWOTA010000009.1 coordinate 15,677, forward strand.
GATATCGTTAACCCAATGGTAATGCCTTACTTCGGTGACCTAGTGGTTGAATAATCACGGTTAGTCTACTTTGAGGAGGGATGGATTTCCCTCCTCAACTTAAAGCACTCGACTCAATTTTGTTTCAGTCGGATTGAGTTGGTTATTTAGACTGAATTTTCTCTCTAATTTAGAGATCTATGGATAGTTAAGGGGCAAGGAATGTTTTCGTTTCTGGTCAAGCGCCTGTTTCAGGCACTGATAGTGATGTTTGTGATCAGTTTGGTGGCGTTTGCCATTCAGGACAACCTGGGTGATCCGCTGCGTGAGCTTGTAGGTCAGTCGGTTTCGGAATCGGAGCGTCAAGCGCTACGCGACGACTTGGGCCTGAACGATCCCTTTATCACAAAGTACACGCGCTTTGTGGGTAATGCACTGCAAGGTGATTTGGGTACCTCATATTTTTTCAAGCGACCTGCGGTTGAGGTGATTCTCGACAAGCTGGTGGCTACATTAGAGCTCGTGTTTGGCGCGACGCTTATCATCATTGTTTTCTCTATTCCGCTTGGGGTGTACTCTGCGATTCATCCTAAGAGTGTTTTTACCAAATTTGTGATGGCGATGAGCAGTGTCGGTATCTCGATTCCGGTGTTCTTAACCGCAATCATGCTGATGTATGTCTTTTCAATAGAACTCGGTTGGTTGCCTTCCTATGGGCGAGGTGAAACCGCTAACGTACTCGGTTGGGAATCTGGCTTCTTTACCATTGATGGTATCAAGCACCTCATCCTACCTTGTATTGCGCTAGCGTCTATCATGCTGCCGTTGTTCATCCGTTTGGTACGTTCAGAAATGCTGGAAGTTCTGAGTTCGGAATACATTAAGTTCGCCAAAGCAAAAGGTTTGAACTTACAAAAGATTTATTACCAACATGCACTTAAGAACACCATGCTACCAGTATTGACGGTAGGTGGCGTGCAGATTGGTACCATGGTGGCCTACACCATTCTTACTGAAACCGTCTTCCAATGGCCGGGCACTGGCTTCCTTTTCCTAGAGGCAATCAACCGTGTAGATACACCGCTGATCACTGCCTACGTTATCTTTGTTGGTCTGATCTTCGTGGTAACCAATACCATCGTTGACTTGCTGTACGGCATCATCAACCCAACTGTGAACCTAACTGGAAAAGGAGCTTAATCATGAGCCAATCAAATTTAACACCAGCTCCTGCTCCATCAGCGTGGCAGCGTTTCAAAGAGTCAGATTTTCTGTATTATTTCAAACGCGACAAAGTGGCGATGGCGAGTTTTACCGTCTTTATGATGTTCTTAGTATTGGCATTGGCTGCACCGATTCTTGCGCCAACAGACCCGTACGATCTGACGTCTATCGACATCATGGATTCTGAGTTGCCACCTTCGTGGATGGAAGATGGCGATGAACGCTTTGTGTTGGGTACTGACGAGCAAGGTCGCGATATTTTATCGACCATTCTTTACGGCTCTCGTCTGTCTCTAACCATCGGCTTCCTGGCGGTTGGTCTTCAGTTGGTACTGGGTATCATCATTGGTTTGTCGGCGGGTTACTTCGGTGGTCGTATCGATAGCTTCTTGATGCGCTTTGCCGATGTTCAACTATCGTTCTCAACCATGATGGTGGCGATCATCGTATCGGCCATTTTCAAAGCCAGCTTTGGCAGCGATTTTTACAGCCAATACGCAGTGGTGATGCTGGTGGTGATCATCGGTGTGGCTGAATGGCCGCAATACGCACGGACAATTCGTGCCTCGGTATTGGCAGAGAAGAAGAAAGAATACGTCGAAGCGGCGCGTGTGATGGGCTTTAAAGCTCCGCGAATCATGTTCCGTCACATTCTGCCAAACTGTCTATCGCCAATCTTGGTTATCTCGACGGTACAGGTAGCGAACGCGATCATGTCGGAAGCGGCACTGTCATTCCTAGGTTTGGGTCTTCCTGTTGATCAGCCGTCACTAGGTGCGCTGATCAGCATCGGCTTTAACTACATCTTCTCAGGTGCGTGGTGGATTACTGCCTTCCCAGGCATCGTGCTCGTAACATTGGTTTTGGTTATCAACCTGTTGGGCGACTGGCTACGTGATGTATTCAACCCGAAACTGTACAAAGGATAAGAATTTTCCCACCAAGCGTTGTAAATTCGCTTAATTCCTTCCTAAACTGAGAGCCGGATGCAAATTCCGGCTCTTTTTTTGCTAGTTATTCTTTGTTCACATTTTTTTGGCGCTTTGCCGCCATAATGACCTTACCCACTAATTTAGAGTGAAGTGTATGGAAATGAAGAAGGCACAACACCCATCTCGTATCTTCCAAGCAAGCCTAGCTTTCGGCTTGTTGCTGGTATGCGCCCAGTTTTCTAGCCCAGTATCGGCGGAGGAGTTCCTTTGCCAAGCCACTCAAGCCAGCGAGAAAGAATTACCGATGCTTGAGAAAACGTGCCCAATTGGTAACGGAGTATGGGGAAAGAAAGTGCCGCAGGGGGGCAACTACCTTTACTGGATTCAATGCGGATTGCTACCCAAGCCTATGTCTCTCGCGAAAGCTAAGCCTCTCTATAGTAAAATCACGACTGACGTATGGATGAAGCCTGAATCCAAAGGCTATCGCTGTTTGATTGGACCTTACAAGGCATTGTCTGATGCGAGGGATGACTTACGAGGAGTCAAAACCTTGTCGAATTACAAAGAGGCGTTCATCCGAGTGGTTGGGAAAGGGACGAAACAACCAGTAACACCACCTACACCTAAATCTACTGTATCGTCGAAATCAGCCGCATCTTCGGTTAAGCCAACACCGACGGTGACCCCGAAACCCGCGCCAGTTCCTGCTGTGCGAGCTGATACCGACGCCTTTAAAGCGCGGGCAGAGAAGCCAGATACCAAGGCAAAAAGTTCACATGATAGCTCTTCGTCTACGCCTGTTGCTAAGACCAAAGCGAAGCCAATTGTCACTGGAAATGATGACATTGAAGTTCGGTTGAGAACTTCAGTACAGGGCAAAACGTACGTGGTCCCATATTTACTCGATCACCATAATCAGTTTTACATGGAACATGGTAAGCCGTGGAACCGCCTCAACTACGAAAACTCGCACAAAGTATGTCAGCAACTGGGTATGAACTTAGCTAACCCTGCAGAGTTTAAAGCGCTGAGGGCGTCTGGGGTGATGGAAAAAAATCAATGGCCACTGCAACTGCCGTATTGGGGCAAAGATAAGAAAGGTTTGTTCGCCGATCGTGAGCCCAATCAGCTCACCGGGACCTCATTATTGAACGTGGTGTGCGTGAAATAACGACTCAGATATTGTGGTCAAAATATAGAAGAAAGCCCCGAGTTCGGGGCTTTTTTGCGGTCTCAAATATTATCGCTATTTGAGTGGCGTTTCTTTGTGACAGTTAGAGCAGATATACACTTCTTTGATGCCGACCAATCGTTCCCAAAGTGTTCTGCGTCTTCTACGCAAATGCACGCTATCACAGCAAGGGTTAACGATGGTTGCTTTAGTCATCATCACCAGGCTCCAAAATCGGTAGTGAACTCGCGATGCTTGTCATGGCTTCTTTGCTGTTAGAGTACAGACCATATTCCGGTGCGGATTCATGACCGTTTTGTTCTTTACTCCAACGAATACCAATATAAAAGTCACCAAAATCGCGGTTGATGTAACGATGACGAGTTTTGTAATCTGACTCTGAGCCTGTTTCTTCTAGAATCAGCAGTTCACGGTCTTCATCATTCTGGATTTCCCAATTACCTGGAGTTTGGAATCCTGTTGGCATGAACGAAGTGTAGTTGTAAGTATCAGTGTCGTATTCGTACGCACCTGACGAGTATTTCAGGACTGTGTCGTCGCCTGTGCCATTACTTTCTACCATCAAGTCATGCTCTACCGTGCCGTGTTTGATGTGTTCTGCAACCGAAAGTGATTCTGCAAATGGGGTATTGCTTGAGTCCATCCAGAACAGCTCATCATCTGAGATTTTAACGATCATTTGAGTGCCGTTATGCTCGGTTTTGTGCTGGTACAACATTTCATACTCGTCGCCGTAGCTGTTGTATAGCTTACCGTCTTTCAGCTCAACGTCGTTACAGTCTTTATTGTTGTATTCCGTGTAACCAGTTTGTTGGTCCAGATCGGCAAGAATGGCGTAAGCATCGTGTTCCCATGTGTCTTTTAGGAAGTCACTGATGTTCGCTTTGTATTCTTGATTCATCTCATCGTGGTTTGAACCCCAGCAGAATAGTAGGCCTTCAGAATCTTGCATCAACATGGCGTAGCCAATTTCACCATCTTTCTGTGCAAAGCTACCCATTTTCCATTCTTGACCGTTGAAGTGCTCGTGAGTGAAGCCCAAAGTCGGTACTACTGGTGGTGGCGTGACGCCTTCGATAACCGTTGGCATGCTGAGCGCAATTTGTACCGCGGTATGGCCATCTGTTGCGCTAATCGCAAGTACTGCTCCAGCTTCACCTGCTTTTGTTGGTGTGCCTTTAATGGTGATAATTGCATCACCATCCTCAGATACTGTTAGACCTTCAATGTCTACATAGTCCGCTGAGTAGTCGGTAATTTGACCGTCTTTATCTTGGAACAAACCAGAAATATCGAGTGTTTGTTCAAACACTTCACCTTGTTGTAGGTACCAACCATCAACGATGGACTGCAGACGCGCTTGTTCTGTTTCTACAACCATTGGTGGTAAGTTTGCCGATTCGATTTCGAACTGAAATACGGTGCTTACCGTACCCAAAACCTTACCTGACGAATCAATGTCTTGCGCCGTTAGAACAATCTCAAAATCACCAGCTTTCTCTACGATTGCAGTTGGATGTAGAACAATCAGGTTGCCAGTTTGCACAACTTCAATGCCTGTGCCTGCAAAGTTGTGCGTCAGTTTGGTTGTCACAAGGTTTTGGTCTTTGTCTGCAAATAGACCTTCAATGTCTAGCTCTAAGCCATCAAAGTCCACGCCTTGTACGATTTTTGGTAGTTTTTCTAGCTTATCTTTAGCTGCCTTTTCGACGATTTTGTTTACGGTTAGCTTGTTATTAACTGCCGTTTCAGGTGCTAAGGTGTCGCTGTCTGGGGTCGCGTCAGTGATGATTGGACGTAGATTTGGGTCATTGATGTTTTCGCCAGATGCAACAAGACGTTCCACTTCTTGGTTTGCCGCTTGAGCAAACTCCGTGGCTTTTTTCTCGTAGTTCGTTGGGTTTTGTGCTTTCGAGTCGGTCAGAATCTGAGCGGTTTTATGTAGTTCGGCGTTTTTTGTCGCACCTTCAACAAAATCACTGTACAGATCAATTGGTGCTTCTTCTGAGCCTCCTAGCGCTTGGTTTACTTTCGCTTTCGCATCTTCTTCACTAATGGCTGGATCTTTTGCCATTTCAATCGCCACAAGATCCGTGATAGGTGAAATCACGTTTGACGATGTTGGTGCACGGAATACGATTTCGTGCGCCATAGCTTGGCCTGGATGATCCATATCAACCGTGTATTTGCCAGCGTACTCTTTCGCATCCAAGGCGATGAGCTGTTTCTGCTTTGAACCGTTTGGTGTGATGGTCTGTAGCGCTAGAGTGCTTTCTGGTTTTGCATCCAATTTCAGTTGACCTTTCTCATCGGTCAGACCAAGGAATGTTTCTTGAGTGTCCCATTGGCCGTTGTTGTTCGTATCTTCAAAAACAACGGCATGCTTGAAGTAGCCGTCAAAACCTGTGATCACAACGCCGTCGTTAGCACTGTTTGAACCACCATCTGAACCGCCACAGCCTGTAAGAGCGATAGCCACTGACGCTGCTAGTAAACTCACCTTATTCATTATTTATTTGTCCTTGTTTCGTTTCCGAATGAGAAAGTCGCTTTTTTTATTCTTTTTTTCTTTATATCTCACTAGTGAGATATAAGAGAGTGGTGTCTTTTTAATGACTATTGAGCTTAGGTTCAAGACACGAAAATCCGCACAAAACCCGTAAAATTTATTTCTATTTTTTGTCTATGATGGAAAATTTATAATTTGATCACGGTTCCAGTTTTATTTTGGAAATGATTGTTTTGTTAAAATAACCACCTGTAAAAAAGGTTTATTGGGTGTCGCTAAGGACAGGGGCGTGATAAATCATGTTGATCTTAAATTCCTCAACGCGATCAGCGAGCTCAGGTTTTGGACGTAAAATGTAGCTATACACCTCGCCATCAAGTAGCTCGTCGTAAGGGGAATAGTTAAGATCAAACGATAACGATTGTTGTCCAGTAGCGGGGGTGCTGATGAACTCGTGGCAATCAATTTGGTAAGTCGGATCGTCTGGGTTAGGGTCTGATATGATGTCGATTTGATAGTCTCCTTGACCAGCAATGACATGGCTGTGATACCAAATGGCGACATCGCTACAATACAGGTTAGGACCATAAGTGTGTAAATTGAAATCGGATTCGATGCTTTCACCATGAGGACCAATGACTTGAGTACCATAGTGATAAATATAATTGCCAACTTCAGCAACCAGATACCCCCCACTTGGGAGAGGTAGCAAATAATCAAAAAAGGAGATTTGATGCAGATATCGTCCTGTCGGTGCATTGATGCGCTTTTCCATGGACTGCTTGTTCTTTTGCATGGTATAGCTTTCGAATTGTTTACCATCAAACACGGTGGTGAAGTAGTTCCGAGTATCTTCATGAACCTGAGATGGGTATTCTTTTTTGATGGTCCAAATTTGGCGTACACCTTGGACATAAACGATCAACGAGTCATCACTGATTTTGTACTTGCCCACTTTTTTCAAGTCTCCCTTTTCAGGACACTGGCGTTTGTTGTGTGAGGCGGCATAACTTACTTTGCCCCCCTCAAACTGAAAGGCCTCGCAATACACCACTTCATACGCGTACGCGATACCGGCAAGATTTTGTGTCGTCTCTAGGCGATAAACTACATCGCCAACTAACGGGTGTTCTGTGTCATTTTGATCGGGTGTGATAACGGGTAACTCAAAGCGCGTTGTGACCCATGCATGATCGCTATTACCGTGATAATCATCGCGCGCTGCTACCGCCAAATATGTGGTGGTTTTTATTTCCTCAGGCGCTCCTTGCACCATCATTTGTCCTTGGTTGAGGACTCTTAACCCATTGGCGTTTTCAAGCCAAATCTGAGTGGTGAGGAGATCGCCATCTGGGTCTTCAAAAAGCTGGTTAAGGTTGAGCGAATAACTCACCGGAGAGTTTTGTTTCAGCTCCCAAGCATAAATAATGGTTTGTAGCTGCTGTTCCACAGTGAGGTTGATGATGGGTTTATTATTCTCTGATGGGTCCTCTTGTGGTCGGCTGTTCTTATCACCCAATGCTGACTCGTAAAACGTGTTGTCTTCTGTGGTATGAAATGGATTCGTAACAGGGCCTGGTTGTCCTAAAAGGGCGAAGTTAAATGCGTCATCTCCCGTTTTTTTAGGAGTGCGATCCAACGCAGAACCTGTCAACGCTTGCTTTACTTCAACTAAAGATGTGCGCTCATATTGACGATGTGCTTGCTGGGTTGACTTGTCGGCGTTGTCTGACGAGTCTTTTACAGATGCCAAATTGTGTTTGTTTGAAATGAAGCAAATACCGAACAAACCGACGCATACTGCGCCGATTATCCAAAGCTTTTTGTTCATGATTACGTGTGCGCCATTCGTGATTGTAGCCAACTGCGAGAGAATTTGAGGTCTTTCTCTATCAGGCTTGCGCTGCACTCGAGTAGCTCACTGATTTCTTGGTTTTTCATGCCCATTAAATACTTGAGTTTGAGTGCGCTCGATTGGCGTGGATAGCGGCTACTGAAACTATCCAGAGCTTTATCCATGATAATCAATTGCTCGAAACGATCTTCTTCATCTCTCATCAATGTAATGTGTTGACGCTTTTGTGCTTGGTGCGAGCGTGCGTTGTCGATCAAGATTTGACGCATCACTTTGGCGGCCATCAAAAAGAAATCGCGCTTTGTTTCAATTTCACTCATGTCGCAGTTGGACATTTTCAGGTAAGCATCATGAATTAATGCCGTGGTGCTGTTGACGCTGTCTGCCAGTACTTTGTTGTCGGTGCCGTACTTTTCTGCATTTCGTTCACGCTCGTGTTGGGCGATCTTACGCAACTGTAAATAAGCAAACTGATAGAGCTCGCTCTCAGCTTGTTTATCACCAGATTGCCATTGTTGAATGATTTGTGTCAGTGCTACTGCTGTTGCCATGGTTATACATCCTCGCTCACTTTGACAAATTCAGAAATGGTGTGGGTTTCAATGCGATCAGAGCCGTCTTGGTTGCGCAGAACATTTTGTTGATAGCGATATAAAATGCCTTGCTCCCAAGTTGCACCAGCTGGCAAGTATTCCCAGGTGGTGTAATTGATTTCGGATGGGGTTGTTGACCAACGTACCATGACGTTCATTTGCGCGAGTTCGGCTTTGGGGGCGCTATTGTTGACCCACCACATGTCGGCAAATTCGCGGGTAACATCTTGGGTGTACAGGCTTGTATCGGTTGGGCAGGTGTCCGTATTTTTCGGCAGTCGCATGACTTGTTGATGGCGCATCAATAGGCACGATTGTGTCATGGACTGTTGGTGGTATTCGGTTTGCTGCCACACGCCGAGGTAGTCAATATCGTGTTCGCTAGTATTGGGATACGTAAACCAGAGCATTTCTGTGCGGTTATTGTGTTGGATGTTTTTTTTACGCCCGAGACCTTGTACTTTTTCCATCAATAACTCGGTGCTCGGATCAAAATTGAGGGCAACGGAGCGGTACTTCCAGTCGCCTTCATCATCGAAGTCTTCGAGAGAAAAGCCATTCAAGTCGTTGCGGGTGCACCCTGTGATTGAACAACCAACGATATTAAACCAATCCGCAAACTTGCTTATCGGTTCGACGACATCTTCCGTGATAGGGCGCTTCATCGAGAGGAAGCAGCCTTGAAAATGGTCGCCAATGCTTGGGTGTTCAATCAATGAGTCTTTGGTGATGGTGAATCGAGTTTCACCAATAGGAGGACGATATTTGGGATGATGCTGATAGCGTAGATCGTAAGCACAAGCGCGGCCTTGCCAATCCTTCTTTTTGATGACGATGTTTTTGAACGTTATGTCGCGAGGTTCAAAAATGATCTCATCAGAGGAAAAATTTTTTTCAATGTACTGCTGGCTTTCGTTTAGGTGCTCAATCGCCTCATTGACAGATACCCAATCGAGATTGAGGTAGCGTTTAGCGTCATCCAGGTAATTGAGATCAAGGCCTTTGAGCTGGCTTTGAAAGTGAGGATCAGACAGCACACGGTTTGCTAGGACAATTTCCTCACGATTCTCAGGCGTGCTGTCGAGAGAAAGCAGCAGACGCGTCATATTGATGCTGCGGCTAGGTTTGGTTGTCGCCATCGTCGGCGTCAGCACTTCTTGGCTTGATAAGGTCGTCAGCAGATAACCTTTATCATCGTTACCAAGGAAGAAGCTAATTACATCACCGGGTTGGTAATGAAATGCTCCTTGCTGAGTGACGCCAGTGATATTGGAACTGGTTTTGTAATACAGGCCAGTCACTGGGGCGTCGATAAAGTAGCCTTGCTTCAAGGTTGAAGCTGGTGGGTGTGAAGTGGCAACTGAAACGTCTGCTGCCAACGTGGACGTAGCCGTCAATGCAGACAGCCAAAATACCACTGAACGTGTATACATCTTGTTTTAAGCCTTATTGGTTGGTGCTGTCCTTAGACGCACAATTTGGCTGACAACTCATTGGTGTAGTTAGGTGCTTCTCTGGCACCGGTGTCATCATCGCCAACAACATTTTTTGTTTTATATGTTTGGGGATATCTGGGTTAGAGAGTATCCGCCTTCGTGTTAACTCCATCATGGAGTTCACTGAGAGATGTTCGACATTTTGCCCCTTCGCGTGGAAGATGAGGCGAGTCATTTCGTACATCATATCTTCTGCAATCTTCTTCTCTTGTTGCAGCTGGATATTCTTTTGCATCATGGCGCTGCCAAATAACACACCAGAGAGCACAATGATGCCTGACAATACCGAAGCAAGGGGACGTCGTTGTACCAAGCGAAAGGCGCTATACAATGGCCAGTTTTTTTTCTGCTCGATTGGACGGCGTTCGATAATTCGTTCGATATCAATGCGCAATGCTCGAACATTGATATATCGCATTTGAGTGGCAGGACGCGTTGCGCGTCTTATCACCCAGTAAACATCAGACCAAATTGTTGGTGATGGAAACATCAAAGCGAGAATTTTGCCTAAGGAGTACACGTCGCTTTGCTCTGTTAGAACCTGTCCTGCTTGCTGCTCTGGGCTGGCAAAATTTTGGCTAAACGCAATCAGCGCTGAGGGTGAATCTTCTCGGTTGGAGTGCGCTTTTTGAGTCAAGTTGAAGTCAAGCAGCTTGGGACGCTTGCTACGATCAATCAGTATATTTTCTGGTTTTAGATCGGCATGCAAAACCTGGTGCTGGTGGGCGTGCTCCATCGCCTGGCAGATCTGCTTAAACAACAGCAGCTTCTCCGTTTTTTCTAGCTTATTTTCAGATAGATACTCATCCAAAGTTTGACCAAACACCCGCTCCATCACGATGTAAACCGAATCTTGATGGAGACCGCCGTCAAACACTTTCGCGATGTAAGGATGGTTTAGACGCGCGAGAAGTTGAGCTTCATCGAAGAGTGCGCGTTGCCCTAACACATTGCTCAAATTGCTTTGAATAAACTTGATAGCCAGATCTTGCTCGAACGTTTCATCTGCACGTAGAGCGGCGTATACGACACCCATGCCACCACGCCCCAACTCATGAGTTAGGCGGTACTTACTGATGATTTCTCCGCTTAGATCGACGTCTTGGTTCGTAGCCTGATGAGCACCAAAATAAAGTAACTGCGTTAGTTGTTCTTCCGGTGTCTCGTTGGCTAAAAGAGGAACGAGTTGTCGATACAGCTCAGGTTGACTTCGTTGCAATGCTTGGAGGTATTGCTGCTTTTGGGAGTCGTCCAGATCAAGCAGGTGGTAGTAAATCTGGGTTTCGCTAGAGCCTAACTGCACTGTGACTAATGTCTTATTCTTTTAGGTACGGCATTTTATAAGAACTTTGATATAAATGTCATTTATTTATTCGGTTTTGATTCACAATCCATGAAACGCAATTTGATGGCTAGTGGAGTAATAACGTCATGATTTTGCGAATTATTTTCACTGAGCTTGTCGGCAGAGAGTCTATTCGTCATAATGTTACTTGTAACATTACTGATAAATCACATATTTATGGCTCAACAGAATAAGAAAACTCGTACGACATTGCAGGATGTCGCAGACCAGGTTGGCGTCACGAAGATGACCGTTTCACGCTATATGCGTAACCCTGAATCGGTGGCAGAAAAGACTCGGGCCAAGATTGCGACTGCGATTGAAGAGATGGGTTACATCGAAAACCGTGCACCGGCGATGTTGTCAAAGTCCTCCAGTAAAGCCATTGGTATTTTACTGCCGTCTTTGTCCAACCAAATTTTTGCTTCCTTTGTTCAGGGCATAGAGATGGTGACCAAAGCCAATGGCTATGAGACGCTTTTAGCGCATTTTAGCTACGATGAGCTTGAAGAAGAGCGCAAGATCGCGTCATTACTCTCTTATCAAGTCGATGGGCTTATTCTAACTGAAAGCCATCACACGCCGCGTACATTACAGATGATCAAAAATGCGGGCATTCCGGTGGTCGAAACCATGGAACTGCCATCGGAGCCGATTGATATGGCGGTTGGACTCGATCATGAAGATGCGTCGTACACCGTGGTTAAGCAGATGCTAGATACGGGGAAGCGTACAATCGTCTATTTTGGCGCGCGTCTGGATACTCGAACCAAATTGCGGATGCAAGGTTACGATCGCGCGATGACAGAAGCAGGGCTAGAACCCAAACATGTATTAACTGGTGATCATTCGAGTTTTTCTTTAGCGCATGATTTGCTCGAACGTGCACTGGAAACGCACCCAACGCTCGATGGGGTGTTCTGTACCAACGATGACATCGCAATTGGCACCATGCTGAGTGCGCAGCAACGTGGCATTCAAGTTCCACAGCAATTGGCAGTGGCGGGCTATAACGCGCTGGATATCGGTCAAACCATCAGCCCGAAACTGACCAGCGTTGATACGCCGCGTTTCCAAATTGGTGTAAAGAGCGCAGAGCTATTAATTGCACGCCTGAAAGGCGAAACGCAAGAAGAAAAAGTCTTCGATATGGGTTATCAGATCACGTCGGGAGAGAGTGTTTAACTAATTGTTAACTGCTCTTTGTATTCGCTCATCAATGGTATTGGTAGGTTAGGGTATGGCACATCAGCTGGATGCATTGGATCTCAACTTAATGCGTTTATTAAAAGCAGTGGTGGAAAACCGCAGCATCAAGCTGGCCGCAATGCAGCTTGGCATTTCTCAACCGAGCGCCAGCCGCGGCGTGATGAAGTTGAAGCAAGTGTTTGATGACCCGCTTTTTGTGCGTAAAGCACATGGGGTAGAGCCATCACCCATGGCGATTCGTCTCGCCGCCGAGTTCGACAATATGGTTGCGCCACTGGAAAAAGTGGTGCAAGAATTTGAAGTGTTCGACCCACTGCAATACCAAGGGCAGATTGCGATTGTAACTGACCCTTATTTGATGGATGAACAAGGGCAGCGACTGCTCACTGGTTGTCATCGAGCCTTTCCCAAAGCGCACTTTGCCTTTTCCAGCTGGAATACTTACTCGCACGATGAAATGTTAGAAGGCGAGCACGATTACTGCATTCTTGACCAAGAGACCGAGCTGTCGAAAGACATTTACATGCGCCCGTTATTCGTTGAAAAACGAGTGATTTTGGCGCGCAAAAACCACCCAACGTTGTCGAAAGTCAGCAATGATTGGGACACGGTGTCCAAACTACCACTTGTCTCTTTGCCTGCGCCTGCGTCATATAAACCGCTTTGTACCGTGGAGTCCGAGTATCGACGCATGGGTTATGAGCCAGTAGTGTTACTGAAGTCCTATAATTTGCGTTTGGCTTGCCAAATGTTGCAAGAAACCGACGCGATTATGTATGCCAGTCAAAGCTCGGCATTGTTGATGCCAGAACTCGCCTCTTACGCAATGCCACCCGTTAATCGTGAGTTCAGTCAGTTTGTGGTCTCTGGCGGTTTCCTTCAAACCAACCGCAACCATCCTTTGCACAGACACCTACATAAAGTGGTGCGACAAACCCTCAATACGCCGCTGATTTTTACGCAGTGACGTCACCTGATGGCATCAGCTGAATGAGAGAGCAGATGCTTTAACCTTATCAATGTTGTGTGATTACATAGACAACTTATTTCTTAAGATATTCAAAAATGAATATCTCAATTACCTGTCTCTTTTTCCTACCCAGCGCTAACCTTATCTCAAATAGTCAGGAGAAGTGGCTCATTTTTATCTTTTTAACTTTTTGAATGTCGATACAGGTACGTGGCATTCACCATTCTCCGTTATGCATTTTTTTAATTTCTGATGGAGGATTAATCATGCTAGTTGCACGTCTATTTTTATTGCTCGCCATCGTTGCCGAAGTGGCTGGCACCAGCACTATGTCTCTTATCGGACAAGGGCACGGGTGGTGGGGCTACATCGTAATGTATGTGCTGATCGCAATCTCTTACTACTTTCTCGCGTTTGCCGCGAAGAAAATATCTATCGGTGTGGCATACGCTGTCTGGGAAGGGTTAGGTATCTCGTTGATCACCGTGGTGTCGATCATCGCCTTTGATGCCAACTTAAACCATCAAGAGTTGTTTGGTTTGATGTTAGCCGTTGTTGGCATTGTGTGTGTGACCTTAGGGGAATCACATGGTCAACCTAACGCCAAGAAAAATGCCGATAAACCGGCAAAAGAACGTTCATTTTCTACTAGTACAAGGTGCGAATCATGAGTCAATTTTTTACGATGTCATTTGGATTTGTCGTGATGGCTGCCTTGGTCGATATCATGGCCAATATGGCGCTGACACGCTCAAAAGGTTTTAAATATAAAGGCTGGGGCATTGCGGCGATTGTGTTGGTACTGACAGCATTCACGCTGTTGGCACAAGCGGTGAAAGAGATCGACTTAGCCATTGCTTATGCCTCTTGGGGTGCGATCGGTATCTTGGGTACCGCAGTGGGTGGAGCCTTGCTGTTTAAGCAGAAACTCAAGCCAATCGGCTGGTTTGGTATCTTTGTGGTGATTGCTGCCGTCGTGGTGATGAAGACCGCTTGATGTAATTTACTGAATGCTAGATATCGTCATTCTGAGCAGCAAGAGACGAGCGTGATTCAGAATCTACCAACAAAAAGTGCTGTGGAAGAGGGGTTTTCTCTGGCTTCACAGCACCTTGATATTAGATTCCTGATCTCGCCTAGGCTCGTCGGAATGACGGACTCATTCATTTTTAAAAAGAACAGAGGCCAATCCTAAAGTTCGTCATTTTGAACAGCAAGAGACGAGCGTGATTCAGAATCTACCAACAAAAAGTGCTGTAGCAGAGGGGGTTTTCTCTGGCTTCACAGCACCTTGATATTAGATTCCTGATCTCGCCTAGGCTCGTCGGAATGACGGATTCATTCGTTTTTAGAAAGAGCGGTGGCCAATCTCAAAGCTCGTCATTCTGAATAGCGAGGGACGAGTGTGATTCAGAATCTACCAACAAAAAGTGCTGTGGCAGAGGAGTTTTCTCTAGCTTCACAACACGTTGATAGTAGATTCCTGATCTCGCCTAGGCTCGTCGGAATGACGGATTCATTTTTTTAGAAAGAGCAGTGACCAATCCTAAAGCTCGTGATTCAGAATCTACCAACAAAAAGTGCTGTGGTAGAGGGGGTTTCTCTGGCTTCACAGCACGTTGATAGTAGATTCCTGATCTCGCCTAGGCTCGTCGGAATGACGGATTCATTCGTTTTTTGGAAAGAACTGAGGCTAATCCCAAAGCTCGTCATTCTGAACTGCGAGGGACGAGCGTGATTCAGAATCTACTAACAAAAAAGTGCTGTGGCAGAGGAGTTTTCTCTGACGTCATAGCATGTCGATATTAGATTCCTGATCTCGCCTAGGCTCGTCGGAATGACGGATTCATTCGTTTTTAGAAATAGCGGTGGCCAATCTCAAAGCTCGTCATTCTGAATAGTGAGGGACGAGTGTGATTCAGAATCTACCAACAAAAAGTGCTGTAACAGAGGGGGATTTTCTCTTGCTTCACAGCACGTTGATAGTAGATTCCTAATCTTGCTTAGGCTCGTCGGAATGACGGATTCATTCGTTTTTTAGAAAGAACTGAGGCCAATCCCAAAGCTTGCCATTTTGAAAAGCGAGGGATGAGCGTGATTCAGAATCTACCAACAAACAGTGCTGTGGCAGAAGTGTTTTTTCTGGCTTCACAGCACGTTGATAGTGGATTCCTGATCTCGCCTAGGCTCGTCGGAATGACGGATTCATTCGTTTTTTAGAAAGAACTGAGGCTAATCCCAAAGCTCGTCATTCTGAACAGCGAGGGACGAGCGTGATTCAGAATCTACCAACAAAAAGTGCAGTGGCAGAGGAGTTTTCTCTAGCTTCACAACACGTTGATAGTAGATTCCTGATCTCGCCTAGGCTCGTCGGAATGACGAGGTCTTTCTTCTCGCCTTAAACAATAAAGCTTGCGCCTTCTTCTGCACTCGATACGTTTTGGCGGATCACGCTAAACAAGCCTCGTCCCCAAGTTTGTTGGGTCGATTCGGTATCGAAATGAATCAACTCGCGACCAGTGGTGTCGCTTAAGTTGTTCAGTTCGCCCGTTTGGCAATCAAGGCGAATCAAATCACCGTTGCGCACTAAACCAATCGCGCCACCACGAATGGCTTCTGGAGAAACGTGAATCGCAGACGGAATTTTACCGGATGCACCAGATAAACGACCGTCCGTCACTAGCGCGACTTTAAAGCCCGCTTTTTGCACGTTCCCTAAAATTGGCATCAGCTTGTGCAGTTCAGGCATGCCATTTGCCGCTGGGCCGTTGTGTGTGACCACAACGATGCAGTCTTTGTTCAGCTCGCCACGTTTGTATGCGGCTTCCACTTCGTGTTGGCATTGGAATACGATCGCTGGTGCCACAATCACGCGTTGCTCTTCTTTCACCGCAGACACTTTCACCACGGCTTTGCCTAAGTTGCCAGTCAATACGCGAGTGCCGCCAGTATTTTGGAAAGTGGCATCCGGTTTGGCGATCACGTCACCGTCTTGGCTGCCTTGGCACGGTGTCCAAGTCAGTTGTCCATCGACAAGACTCGGTAGCGTTATCTGGTCTTCAAATTCACCAAACACGGGTTTCACATCGCGATGCAAAAGCTCGGATTCGTTCAAGCGGTGCAATAACGCTGGCACGCCCCCCGCGTCTTGGAACGCGTTCATATCGGCTGGGCCGTTCGGGTAAACGCGCGCTAATAAAGGAACCACATCCGACAGATCGCTGATGTCTTGCCACGTGAGCAAGATGCCAGCAGCACGCGCCACGGCGATCATATGAATGGTGTGATTGGTACTGCCGCCAGATGCGAGTAGAGCGATGATGCCGTTGACCAAGCTCTTTTCTGTGACCACTTCTGCCAACGGACGGAAGTGTGCAGAACCCGCCGTCATTGAGGCGATTTTCAGAGCCGCGTGATCGGTTAACGCTTTACGCAGTTGGGTATGGGGATGAATGAATGCTGAACCTGGCAGCATCAAGCCCATGGCTTCGAACACCAACTGGTTGGTATTGGCGGTGCCGTAAAACGTACACGTACCCGCAGAGTGGTAAGCGCGACACTCCATATCCAGCAGAGCGTCTTTGCCGACTTCTCCCGCTGCGTATTTTTGGCGCACGTCGACTTTCTCTTCGTTGCTGATGCCTGTTGCCATCAGACCCGCTGGCACAAACGCCGTTGGTAGGTGAGCGTAAGACAGCGCGCCCATCAGTTGCCCCGGTGCGATTTTGTCACAGATGCCAAGCAGTAATGTGGCATCAAAGACATTGTGACTCAAAGACAACGCCGTTGATTGAGCAATTAAGTCACGCGAAAACAGCGACATATCCATGCCTGCTTGACCTTGAGTCACCCCATCGCACATCGCTGGCACACAACCTGCGACTTGCGCTGTATGGCCGTAGTCCGCCAGCACTTGTTTGATTTGCGTTGGGTAGTCTTGGTACGGCTGGTGGGCGCTCAACATGTCGTTGTAGGCGCTGATCAGCGCGACATTGGCATGAGTAAAATCGAGAATATTTTTCTTTTCAGAAGAGCAAGAAGCGGCGACTGCATGGGCTAAGTTACCACAAGATAAACCAACACGGCCTTTGCCAGCTTCGGTTTGCACTTCGGTGCGAGCAAGAAACGCAGCGCGCGCTTCACGGCTGCGCTCGGTCAAACGTTGTGTGACCTCAAGAACAACAGAGTGAGTCATTACGCCACCTCGATCGCTTGCATTTTGATTAGCTCAGCGGCAGAGCGTTCCACCACGTCGCTGATGTCTCCGTCGATACTGATGATCAGAGTTTGAGGCTCGTTGTCTGGGCGCTCTAGCGTCTCGAATTGGCTCTTCACCATGTTTTCTTTCATGAAGTGGCCTTTGCGCATACGCATGCGATTAAGGATCAACTCCATATCGCCATCAAGGAACAGGAAGGTCACGTTGTCGTTGCCTTCGCGGATCTGATCGCGGTAAATCTTTTTCAGTGCTGAACAGACAATAATGCCGTGTTCGTTTTTGCTTTCTAGGCTGTACGCCGCATCACGAATGCGTTCTAGCCATGGCTTGCGATCATCATCGTTCAGAGGCTGGCCCGAAGCCATTTTCTGAATGTTCGCTCGTGGATGAAGATCATCACCATCAATGAATTTACGCCCTAGCTTTTTCGCTAGATGCTCACCAATTGTGCTTTTACCACTAGCACAAACGCCCATAACGATGACACTACTACCAGCCATAACTTATCCTCATAACCAAATTTGCGCGTGATCTCAATTTTTGAATTCACTTTAAAATATGGGTTTATCTTATTCATGTTATCGGTAACATGTTACCGGTAACTGAAATAAATGTGAACCATAACACAAACAATAATTCTTAAAGGTGAACCTATGGAGCAATTAACTCAAGCCCCAGATCCTACGTTCCTACTGACGATTGCAGGCCTTGCCATTGCAGCGTTACTCGTTCTGATCATTAAACTGAAAGTCCATGCTTTTGCTTCCCTTACTATGGTGAGTTTAGGCACAGCAATCGCCACTGGCGTTCCTTCTGAGAAAGTCGTATCGACCATGATGGGCGGCTTCGGCGGCACACTGGCTTCCGTGGCATTGCTGGTTGGTCTTGGTGCGATGATCGGTAAAATTCTTGAAGTGACTGGCGGTGCGAAAGTGCTGGCAGACACTTTGATTGGTCGCTTTGGTAAAGAGCGCGCACCATTTGCTTTGGGCGTCGCTTCATTACTGTTTGGCTTCCCAATCTTCTTCGATGCTGGCCTTGTAGTGATGATGCCAATCATCCTAAGTGTGGCGGCTCGTTTTGGTGGCTCACCAATTAAATACGCGTTGCCAGCAGCCGGTGCTTTTGCGGTTATGCACGCGTTTGTTCCACCACACCCAGGTCCGGTTGCAGCGGCAGAATTCCTTGGCGCAAACATCGGTCTGCTATTGGTGGTGGGTATTTTGGTTGCTATTCCAACTTGGTACCTTGGCGCTTACCTATTTGGTTTGTACGCGGGCAAAAAATTCGATATCCCACTATCTAAAGCCTTCTTTAATGGCGAAGCGATGGTGGATGAGCGCAACGCACCAAAATTTGGCACGGTTATGACCATCCTTGTGCTGCCAGTCCTGCTAATCTGTTTGGATACGGTATTGAACACACTGGCGGTTGCAGGTTTGATTGATGGCAAAACGGCACTGGTTGAGTTCCTACGCATGCTAGGTAAAACCCCAGTTGCGTTGCTGATCACTTTGATTGTCTGTCTGGCTGTGTTTGCCAAAGACTACGGCATGGCAAAACTAGAAAAATTGTGTGGTGAGTCATTGGCTCCTATCTGTGGTGTTATCCTAGTAACGGGTGCAGGTGGCATGTTTGGCGGCGTACTGCGCTCAAGCGGCATCGGTGATGCACTGGCTGACGTTCTTACAGATACAGGTATGCCTGTGATTGTGGCGGCGTTTGTTATTTCAACCTGTCTGCGTGTTGCTCAAGGCTCGGCAACGGTAGCGCTAACCACTACGGCAGCTCTTATCGCGCCAGTTGTGGCTGCATCAACAGGTTTGAGTGAACTAGACCTTTGCTTTATCGTAATCGCGATTGCGGGTGGTGCAACGGTACTGTCTCACTTCAATGACTCTGGTTTCTGGTTGGTATCTCGTCTGCTTGAGATGGATGAGAAAACCACATTAAAAACTTGGACGGTAATGGAAACGTTACTTGGCGGTATCGCGTTTATTATCGTCGCAACATTAAGCTTTATTCTTTAGAGGTTCCCCATGACAACACTTGAACAACGATTAAGAGATATCAAAATCGTCCCAGTTATCGCAATCAACGACGTAGCACACGCTCTGCCACTGGCAAAAGTGTTGGTAGAAAACGGTTTACCATGTGCGGAAGTGACATTCCGCACCGAAGCGGCGGCGGAATCGATTCGCATCATGCGTGAAGCGTACCCAGAACTGTTGATTGGCGCGGGCACCGTTCTGACCACAGAACAAGTGGATATCGCGATCGAAGCGGGCGTGGACTTTATCGTTAGCCCAGGCTTCAACCCAACCACAGTGAAATACTGTCAGCAACGTGGTGTGACTATCGTACCGGGTGTAAACAACCCAAGCTTGGTTGAGCAAGCGATGGAAATGGGTCTGCGTACGTTGAAGTTCTTCCCTGCTGAGCCATCAGGCGGCGTAAACATGCTGAAAGCACTCACGGCGGTTTACCCAGTGGAATTCATGCCAACAGGTGGCGTGAGCCCATCCAACGTGGAAGATTACCTAGCGCTGAAATCGGTTGTAGCTTGTGGCGGTACTTGGATGGTGCCAACCGCAATGATGGACAACGGCGATTGGGAAGGCATTGCTGAATTGGTTCGCGCAGTTAAGTAAAACGCACAAACGGCTCCGAAATACCCCCGAACGTTAGAAAAAGTGATACGAAAAAGGGTCATCAAGTTACTTGATGACCCTTTTGCTTTTTGGGATGAAACGGCTTTAGAAGTGATGCTTCATAAAGCGCTTAATAAAGCGAATGAAATCGGCTTCGGCTAGCTTCGCGCACTTCAATGTTTGGGCGTGAGACAATTCTACATCTCCCAAGCCTTCTGCCATGTTGGTGATCGCACATACTGCCAATACGGGTAAGCCGCAATGCGCCGCAGAAATCACTTCTGGCACGACCGACATGCCCACCACATCACCACCGATGATTTGCATCATGCGGATTTCGGCTGCGGTCTCAAAGTTGGGGCCTGTGTAAGAGACAAACACACCTTCATTGAGGTGAATGCCATTGGCTTTGCCGACTTCAAACGCTTCTGCGCGCAGGTCTGTGTCGTACGCATTGGCGAGGCTGAAGAATCTCGGGCCGTACTCTTCATCATTCGGACCGATCATTGGCGATTCAGGCATGGTGTTGATGTGGTCATGAAATACCACCAGAGAACCGACATCAATACGCTCAGGGCGAAGGGAGCCTGCCGCGTTGGTGACGAGCAGAAACTCACAGCCCAGCTTTTTAAAGGTGCGCACGGGCGTGGTCATGACCTTCATTGAGCCGTGTTCGTAGTAGTGACCGCGACCTTTCATGCACACTACGTCTACGCCGCCCATGGTACCAAGCACCAACTCACCAGAGTGGCCTTGCACGGTGCTAACCGGAAAGCCTTCGAGCTCTTCGTATGGAATGACCACTTTGTCTTGTAGCTCGTCTGCCAATACGCCTAAGCCAGAGCCTAAAATAAACGCCGCTTTAGGTTGGAAGTTTGGTTTGCGTTCGCGAATGGTTTGTAGCGCGCCGATTACTGGATCGTGATTCATGTTAGTCACCTTCTGGTTGTGTGTTGATTCCATTGTGTGACTTTCTGCGCTGGTTATCTTTGCTTTATTCGCTACTATCATCCTTAAAAAGAGGATGATGAAATTCGCTAGGACTCAATGCATGAAGTCAGAACCATTTGAGCGCGTGACGCTGAAGATGCTGCGTTACTTTTACGAGGTCGCACAAACCAAGCATTTCACTAAGGCGGCCGAGAACCTCAATATCACCAATTCGCCGTTGAGCAATCGCATCAAAGAGTTGGAAGAGGTACTTAACGTCAAACTGTTTGAGCGTGATTCAAGAAACGTCATGCTAACGGAGGCCGGACGATTGTTGGAGTCCAAATGCCAACTGATTTTTCAGACCTTGGATGTCTCGCTCAATCAAGTGCAGCAAGTGGGGTTGAACCAGAGAAATATCCTGCGAGTTGGTGTGGTAAGTAGCGCATTTTGGGGCGGATTTGATCGTCTGTTACAGCGCTTCCATGCTGAGCATGGCACTTATCACGCCGACATTTTTGACCTTAACCCAGAGACGCAAAAGAAGCACCTTAGCGAGAAGAAAATCGATGTGGGCATTGTGCGTTTTGCTGATGCACTCAACATTTATCCGTATCAGTCGGTATCTTTGGGCAAAGATGTGTTTGTGGTGGCGGTGTCGGAGCAACATGAGTTAGCCAGCAAATCTTTGCTGCGGCTCCAAGATTTAAAGACGTGTGAGTTTGCGTTTATGAGTTTGGCGAATTCAGCCTCGGCAAACTTCATCATCAATGCCTGTCTGCAAGAAGGCTTTTCACCCCATATTGGCAAACAAGTGGTGGAGCCAAGCACCTTGATGGCGTATGTGGCAAACAGCAATACCGTGACGTTGGTGCCGTCGACGTTTTCTCAGCATCATTGGCGTGGGATTCGTTTTATCAAGCTGAAAGAGTCACTGCGTGCAGACTTGTGTCTGATTCATGATGGTAAGCAGGAGAGTGCTATTAAAGCCGAGTTTATTCGCACATTATTAGAGAATGCGAGTTAAGCATGGGATAACAAAAAAGGTCATCCTAAGATGACCTTTTCAAATGATTCGCTGAAATCAGCAATGCGATTAGCGCGCAATTAACGCATCGTTACGAACTCTTCTGAGCCCGTTGGGTGGATAGCCACAACAGAGTCGAAGTCTGCTTTAGTTGCGCCCATCTTCATTGCTACGCCGAAGCCTTGGATCATTTCATCTACCGTGAAACCGATGCCGTGTAGACCAACAACCGTTTCTTCTTCACCCGCACATACAAGCTTCATCTTACATGGTTGACGGTGCTTAGTAACAGCGGTGTACATCGCCGTGAAGCCAGATGTGTAGACTTTGATGTTGTCTTTGCCGTACTTCTCTTCCGCTTCTTGCGTTGTAAGACCGATAGTGCCGATTGGTGGGTGGCTAAATACCACAGTTGGTACCAAATCGTAGTCCATCTTCGCGTTTGGTTTGTTGTTGAACAAACGCTCAGAAAGTTGACGACCCGCTTTCACTGCTACTGGTGTTAGCTCGATACCGCCTTCCATGATGTCACCCACACAGTAGATGCCTTTCACGTTGGTTTCTTGGTATTCGTCTACCTTAATGTAGCCTTTTTCGTTCGTTGCAACACCAGTTGACGCTAGGTTGATTGCGTCAGTTGCTGGGTGACGACCGATTGCCCAAATCAGTTGGTCAACGTTTTGGCTTTCACCGTTTTCTAGGTGCAGAGTTAGGCTGCCATCGGCTTCTTTTACCACTTCTTTTGGTACAGAGTGGGTGTGCAGTTTTGGACCTTCTGCGTCCATCACTTCAACCAACGTATCGATGATCATTGGATCGAAGCTACGCAGTGGTGACTCTTTACGTACGAACAGGTGCGTTTCTGTACCTAGCGCGTGCAGTACGCCAGCAATTTCAACTGCGATGTAGCCAGCACCCACAACCGCAACGCGTTTTGGTTGCTCTGCTAGGTCGAAGAAGCCGTTTGAATCGATGCCGTATTCAGCGCCTGGAATGTTTGGAATAGTAGGACGACCACCAACCGCGATCAGGATGTGATCTGCTGTGTAGTGTTCACCGTTTACTTCGACAGTTTTTTCGTCAACAAACTTAGCAAAGCCTTTAATCACGTTTACTTTGTTGTTGCCAAGAACGCGATCGTAAGATTGGTGAATACGACCGATGTATGCCTGACGGCTCTCAACCAGTTTGCTCCAGTCGAAACCTTTCACGTCGACATCAAAACCGTAATCTTCTGCGTACAGGTTCATTGCTTCTGCGATTTGCGCGCCATGCCACATCACTTTTTTCGGTACACAACCTACGTTGACACAGGTACCGCCAAGGTCTTGAGCTTCGATTAGCGCAACTTTCGCGCCGTACATCGCCGCACGGTTTGCAGATGCGATGCCGCCACTGCCGCCACCGATACAGATATAGTCAAAATGAGTCGCCATTACTTTCTCCAAGAGCTTATAAATTTTATCTGGTACATAGATAGATTGGGATGACCTTGCCCGAACTCAATGCCACCGTTATCCCACTATCATAAATCGAATTCGACTAATTCCTAAATGGGAAAAAGCGACAATACTTATGACAAATAGCGATGAGAGGCACAAAAAGAAGAATAAGCACGATTGTAGGGAGAAGGTGAGAGCATAAAAAAGCGCAACGAGAATATCGTTGCGCTTGAAGATAGCAGTACTGAAGTGCTTACTCTGGCACAATCCAGTCCACTTTCCAGTGGCCAGTTGCTGGTGCGATCGCGTCTTGCAGGAATGGCAGAATCTCTTTCATCTGGCTTTCCAGTTTCCATGGCGGGTTAATCACAATCATGCCGGATGCCGTCATGCCGCGCTCGTTGGTATCTGGTGCAACACCTAACTCGATTTGCAGAATTTTACGAATACCGAGTGCTTCCAAACCTTCGATCATATCTTCGATGTCGTGACGGTTTACCACTGGGTACCAAATCGCGTAGATACCGGTTGCCCAACGTTTATGGCTCTGATGAATCGCTCGCACCACATCGCGGTACTCTTTCGCGAGTTCGTATGGTGGGTCAATCAGCACCAAACCACGACGTTCTTGTGGCGGTAAGCTTGCTTTGAGGCGTTGGAATCCGTCTTCTTTGAAGATGCTCACTTGGCGATCACGATGGAATTCTTGCTCTAACAATGGGTGATCGGCCGGGTGCAACTCGGTCAGCACCATGCGATCTTGTGGGCGGATTTGCGCGCGCGCCACACGTGGTGAGCCTGGGTAGTAACGCAGCTTCTCGCCATTGTTGAGCACTTTAATGGCATCGATGTAGCTTTTGATGTCTTCGGGAATGCTTGGGTTATCCCAAATACGTGCGATGCCTTGTTTGTATTCGCCCGTTTTTTCAGACCATTCGTGAGTCAGATCGTAACGGCCCACACCCGAGTGGGTATCGTGATAAACGAATGGCTTATCTTTTTGTTTCAGCGCATCAAGAATGAGGCTTTGAACGATGTGTTTGACCACGTCGGCATGGTTGCCAGCGTGGAAGCTGTGGCGGTAACTTAACAAATTAAACTCTCGAAACACTCTTTGGTTGAGTGTGGTCTGTGATTTTCACTCTATGGCGGTATTATACTCAAGTAACTTAAAGATGTAGAACTTCCAATCAAATCTGTTCCTCTGATAAGGGGACGCTATTGAAATTTCTTTAAGTCACCCACACTTACTATTGGTAATCGAATTGAACTAGGTGAGTTTCTCGCACTCAAAAGGGTGTGAAATCTCATTTAGGTATAACAAGACTCAAGGACAGAGTAGCGCTGGTTGACTATAAGATGGTCATCGCGGCATAGAGAAAGGGAACGGAGCTCCCCCAATCCATGTTGCTGGCTCGTCTGTACATTGAGTTGGCCTATCTACACAAAATAGACAGGCAATCACAGAGTCAAAACACAAAAGGAATTATTCATGTCTAATCCTCTTCTGACGTTTACGGACCTACCTCCGTTTTCTCAAATTAAACCAGAACACATCAAGCCTGCCGTTGAGCAAGCGATTGCTGACTGCCGAGCAAAAATCGATGAAGTTCTACAAGACAACGCTCACCCAACTTGGGACAGTGTGATTGCGCCAATTGAAGAAGCGGATGATCGCTTAAGCCGCATCTGGTCGCCAGTGGGTCACATGAACTCGGTAGTGAACAGCGAAGAGCTACGTGAAGCTTACGAAAGTTGCCTACCAATTTTGTCAGAGTACGGCACTTGGGTTGGTCAGCATAAAGGGTTGTACGAAGCGTACAAAACCATCAAAGCGAGCGAAGAATTTGCAACGTTAACTCGTGCCCAGCAGAAAACCATCACTGATGCACTGCGTGATTTCGAGTTATCAGGCATTGGTTTGCCATCCGATGAGCAGCACCGTTACGGCGAGATCAGCAAACGTATGTCTGAGCTGAGCTCTAAATTCTCTAACAATGTGCTGGATGCCACCATGGGTTGGACCAAGCACATCACAGACGAGAAAGACCTAGCAGGTATGCCAGAATCGGCGCTGGCAGCAGCGAAAGCTGCCGCAGAAGCAAAAGAGTTAGATGGTTACCTCATTACGCTAGATATCCCATCTTACCTACCTGTCATGACGTACTGCGATAACCAAGAGTTGCGTAAAGAAGTGTACGAAGCGTACGTGACGCGCGCTTCTGATCGAGGTCCAAACGCAGGCAAATGGGATAACTCAGAAATCATTACTGAGCAGCTAAAACTGCGCCATGAAATTTCACGTATGCTAGGTTTCAATACTTATAGTGAAAAGTCGTTAGCAACAAAGATGGCTGAAACGCAGGATCAAGTGCTGGGCTTCCTGAATGACCTAGCGACACGAGCGAAACCGCAAGGTGAACGTGAAGTCGAAGAGTTACGTCAGTTTGCGAAAAGTGAGTTTGGTGTTGAAGAGCTGAACGTTTGGGATATCGCTTACTACAGCGAGAAACAAAAGCAGCACCTGTTCCAAATTTCGGATGAAGAACTGCGCCCATACTTCCCAGAGTCAAAAGTCGTGAGCGGTCTGTTTGAAGTGCTAAACCGCGTGTTTGGTATGATAGTAAAAGAGCGCGAAGGCGTAGACACTTGGCATGAGTCCGTGCGCTTTTTCGATATCTTTGATGCTGAAGGCACACTCCGTGGCAGTTTCTACCTAGATCTCTACGCTCGTGAACACAAACGTGGCGGCGCGTGGATGGATGATTGTCGTGGTCGTCGCGTTACGCTATCTGGCGAGCTGCAAACGCCGGTTGCGTATCTAACGTGTAACTTCAACCGTCCAGTGGGCGACAAACCAGCACTGTTCACGCACGATGAAGTCGTGACGCTATTCCATGAATTTGGTCATGGAATCCACCACATGTTGACGCAAGTTGATACAGGTGCTGTTTCAGGTATTAATGGCGTGCCTTGGGATGCGGTTGAGCTACCAAGTCAGTTCCTAGAAAACTGGTGTTGGGAAGAGGACGCTCTGGCGTTCATTTCTGGTCACTATGAGACAGGTGAGCCGCTACCGAAAGCGATGCTAGACAAAATGCTCGCAGCGAAAAACTTCCAATCTGCGATGGGTATTTTGCGTCAGCTAGAATTCGGCTTGTTCGATTTCACGCTTCACACTGAATATGACCCAGAAGTGGGTGCGCGTGTACTGGAAACTCTGGCGAAAGTGAAAGAGAAAGTCGCGGTAGTTCCTGCGGTTGAGTGGGCGCGTTTCTCACACAGCTTCGGCCATATTTTTGCTGGTGGCTACAGTGCGGGTTACTACAGCTACCTATGGGCTGAAGTGCTGTCGTCAGACGCGTATTCTCGCTTTGAAGAAGAAGGCATCTTCAACAAAGAGACGGGTCTAAGCTTCCTGAACAACATCCTAGAAATGGGGGGCAGTGAAGAGCCAATGGAGCTGTTTAAGCGCTTCCGTGGCCGCGAGCCACAAATCGATGCACTGTTGCGCCATTCGGGTATTGCGGCGTAAATTGAGCAAAAAACATCAAGGCCAACCGAACGGTTGGTCTTTTTTGTACATTTTTTATAAAAAATTTTACGGATTTACGTTGCGGTTTATCGGGTTCTGCAACGATATCAATGTCTCCGTGGACTGAACCTCATCAATGGCTTGCAGCTTGTCGATCAGTACAAATTGCAGCTCTTCAATCGATTTGCACATCAATTTGACGAATATGTTATACGCGCCCGTGGTGTAGTAAGCTTCAACGACTTCGTCGAGCGCGTTGAGTTTTTCTAACGCGGAGTGGTAATCACGAGCTGCATTGAGGTTAATACCAATAAAGCAGCACACATCGTAGCCAAGCTTTTTAGTATTGATGATCACCTCCGTTCCTTCGATGATGTCAGCCGACTTCATCTTCTCGATACGCACATGGATAGTGGCAGGGCTGACATCGAACTGCTTTGCCATTTCTGCGTAGGGCGTTCTGGCGTCAGCCATCAGTGTTTTTAATATTGCGCGGTCAAGGTCGTCGAGTTTCGGCAGGCTCGCATTCATACTATGATTTCCGTTAGGGATAGAGTTTTACCTCCCTTTTATACTCATAGCGGATAGGATTCACAAGGTTTGGCAGGAGTAACTGCGGGTTAACTCCGAGCTATGGAGATAATGTGCAGCGTTTTCTGGTTATTGCCGCGCTATGTTGGAGCGCGTTTGCTACGGCCTCAGATCCGAAGGTGTTGGTCGTGCACTCCTATCATCAGGGTTTTTTCTGGACGGACTCCATACAGCGAGGCATCGAGCAACAGCTGGGCGATCGAGCGCTGGACATGCGTGTGCTCTATCTAGACTCGAAACGTAACCAGAGTGAGCAGTTTTTTGCACAACTAAAATCCTTGTATCTTACGAAATTACGCAAAGAGCGATTCGATGCCATTTTAGTGAGCGATAACAATGCGCTTGAACTCATGCAGCGTTTAGCCCCAATCATCAAAGACACCCCAGTTATATTTAACGGCATTAATAACTACCATCCTTCTTTACATCGTTCTCTGAATGCAACCGGAGTCATGGAAGATGTCGATTTGGAAGCGAATCTCGCTCTTATTGAGCGCTTACATCCGAACTACACACAAGTTCTCATCGTCAGTGACCACTCGGTGACCGGTGAGGTGTTGCGTTATCAAATCGACAATTTTGTCCTCAAGTTCCCGCAATATCGAGACAAAATCGTACAACTTGTCCCAGACAGCATCATCGATCTAAAACAACAAGTCGCAAAACTGAGTTCCGATAAAGTCGTCTTGTTCTGGACCTATTACCGAGATAAACAAGGTATGGTTGGCAGCGAGCGTGACTGGGTTGGTGTCAACAAAGTCTCAAACGCGCCGCTGTTTATGGTGCATGACATTGGTTTGGGCCATGGCGCAGTTGGAGGGGTTATTCAAAGTGGTTATCGGCATGGTATTGAGAGCGCAGAGATGCTTGAGTTCGTTTTGGATAACCCTGATCAGCCTCTGCCTGCGGTGAAAAAAAGTGATTCTGAAATAAAGCTCGATTACCAAGCGGTAGCGCGTTGGGGATTGGGGGCTGAACAAGAGGTTTCTGCGGTATTTTTTAATAAGCCAATGAAGCTTTCTGAACGTTTTGCCAAGGAAATTCGCCTGTTTGGTAGCCTGTTTGTGGTGATGTCGGTGGTCATTTTGCTGATGGGTTATTATTTACAGCGGATGCGTCGAAGTGAGAGCGCTGCGCGAGAAAGCCAGGCTATTCTAGAATCGATTTTCGATCAGAGCATGCAGTATATGGGCATTTTGGATGCCAACGGTGTGCTTAAATCGGGCAACGATCACCTTCAATCCTTACTTTATCACCAAGGACTGCGTTTAGACCGACCACTTTGGTTTCACCCCAACTGGAGTGAAAAAGCACAAGCGTTGCTTGAGGAGTATTTCCACGCGCCTCACCATCAAGTGTCGACGTTTGAAGCTGAAATTTGGAGTAAAGAACACGGCGCATTGGTGTTAGAAGTTTCGCTCAAGCCTTTTTCTCAGCAAGTAGGGAATCATAAGCAATATTTGTTTGAAGCGCGCGATATTACCAGTCGTAAATTGATGGAGGACAAGCTCTACCAACGTGAGTCAACCCTACGCAACTATTACGAGCAGCAGCCCGTGATGATGGTGACGCTTGATAGTAATAACCGAATTCAAGAAGTGAATCGATTTGCTCAACTACTTCTTGGCTACAAACCGATGGACATGCTCGGACATCGCCTGAGGGAGTTCTATTTTGATGACAAAGTGCTGTTCCCTCGCCAAGTGTTATTGCAACCCAACCAGCAAGTGCATGGTGTTTGGCGACGTGAAGTCGAGTATCGTCATGCAAATGGTCATCGTGTTTGGGTGCGCGAGAATATTCGTCCGCTGAGTGAATCTGAGCAACTGCTGATTGTGGGCGAAGATATTACCGAAACCAAACTGCTCTCCGAGAAATTGGAATACCAAGCTCGCTATGACTTACTGACGGGGACTTACAACAGAAACCATTTTGAACTAGAGCTTAAGACCGCACTGTGCGAAGTGGACAGCCATCGTCGAGTCCACGCCATGCTGTACCTCGACTTAGATCAGCTAAAAGTCCTCAATGATACGGTTGGGCATGATGCAGGTGATGCGGCGATTCAATTCTGCGCCAGTATGCTGGAAGGCGTTCTGCCGTACAATTCCATCTTGGCTCGAATGGGAGGCGATGAGTTTGCGGTGTTACTCAAAGACTGTGACGAATATGGCGCCATCAATATTGCCAAACTGATCATCTCGACACTAAGCGAACACCTCTTTATTTGGGAAGACACACGCCTGTTCATCAGTTGCTCAATTGGTGTCCGTATCATCGATCATACCGCTGATACGCCACAAATGGTGCACGCTCAAGCAGACTCTGCTTGTCACGCCGCTAAAGAGCAAGGCCGTAACCGCTATAATCTATTCAGCTTAGATAACGAAGAGTTGCAGCGTCGTCAGATGGAAATGCAGAGCGTCAATTTGGTGCATGAGGCATTGTCGAATCAACGTTTAGAACTGTTTGCTCAACCGATAAAAAGCTTACAAAAGCACGAGACTCAAATGTATTTTGAGATTTTGGTGCGTATTCGCAATGGGTACGGTGATTATGTTTCTCCTGCGCTGTTTATCCCTGCTTCCGAGCGTTACAACATTGCCCATTGGATTGATAAGCAGGTTATTACTCAAACGCTAGAGTGGTTTGAACAGCGTCCTGAGGTGGTTGAACAGCTTGGTCGCTGTTCGATAAACCTTTCAGGTCAATCTATGGGGAATCAAGAGTTTATTGACTTCTTATTGGATCGATTGGAAAGTTCGACTCTGCCGTGTGAAAAAATCTGCTTAGAAATCACTGAGACAGCAGCGATGAGTAATCTGGATCAAGCCATTGAGCTGTTTACCAAGCTAAAGGCTTTGGGTTGCATGATTGCATTGGATGATTTCGGATCTGGATTATCTTCATTTGGTTACTTAAAGAAACTTCCTGTCGATATTGTGAAAATTGATGGTCTTTTCGTGCAAGATATCAACGTAAATGAAATGGACCGCGTGATGGTTCGTTCAATCAATGACTTGGCGAAACAGCTCGGTAAAGTGACGGTGGCGGAGTTTGTCGAAAATGACCAGGTTATGCAGCATTTGATAGACCTCGGTGTGGACTACGGCCAAGGCTACGGTATTGGCCATCCTAAGCCGCTTTCTGAGCTAGTGGAGCAACTGACGGTTGTATAACCTCTGCGTAGCAAGCTCAACCTAGCATTAATAGGTAACTTAGGTATACACTCAGCGCCAGTTACCTCGATTTTTATTGGAGCCTCCTTTTGCAACTGCAATTGATCTGTGAAAACCCGTCTCAACAATCTCATCTTGATGAACTCGCTGCGCGTTGGCAGCTTTCTCACACTGACGATAGCGATTTTGCTTTGGTGCTAACCACCGAGCGTTTGGAGCTACGTAAAGTGGATGAGCCAAAGCTGGGTGCAATCTTTGTGGATTTGATTGGTGGTGCGGTCGGTCATCGTCGCAAGTTCGGTGGTGGTAAAGGCCAGGCAATTGCGAAAGCGGCGGGGTTGAACAAAGGGGCAACGCCAACCGTGTTAGATGGCACGGCAGGCCTTGGTCGTGATGCGTTTGTGCTCGCCTCGCTAGGTTGTAAAGTGCAGATGGTCGAGCGTCATCCAGTAGTAGCGGCTTTGTTAGATGATGGCTTGGATCGAGCGAAACAAGACCCAGAAATCGGCACCTGGGTATCTGAGCGCATGTCGCTTATCCATGCTTCTAGCCATGATGCGCTGGAACAATTGGCGCAAGATAAAGACTTTGTCCAGCCAGATGTGGTGTATCTTGACCCGATGTATCCGCACCCAGAAAATAAAAAGAAGTCGGCGCTCGTAAAAAAAGAAATGCGCGTTTTCCAATCGTTGGTTGGCGCCGATTTGGACGCCGATGGCCTACTAGAACCAGCCATGGCGTTAGCCACAAAGCGTGTAGTAGTTAAACGCCCAGACTATGCTAACTGGCTGAACGAGAAAAAACCGACCATGGCGATTGAAACGAAAAAAAATCGCTTCGATGTCTACGTTAAAGCATCGATGGCATAACTTCCTGACGGCTCAACTTTTCTTGTCACAGTATGGTGTATCGTGCTGTGACTCAGCCTCTCTTTCCTCGTCTCTATTGATAGTTTTCTCTTGCTAATTCCCTTCCCTGACTGTATATCTAACTAAGAATTATTATTATTTCACTTGTTGTGATGCGGTCGATAACTGGGAAGCTGGAGTAGTAGAATGGCTAAACGTTTATGTAAAATGAGTCGCAAACAGATCGCGGCAGAACTTGGTGATATCCATCGTTTAGTTGTCGCACCAAAATTCGTTTGTCGTTCTTGCGCACGCTCTTCATCGGCCAAAGATACCCTTTGTAAGCCAGCCGCAATTCCTCCACAAAAATGCCAAGACAAGCCATTGAGTGAGCAACAAGCATGTGGCTTATTGGTTGAAGCTCTGCCATCACAAGCGATTCCAGTGACCACGAAACAAAGCAACGAAAAAGCCGCGATTGTGAAGCGTGTTGTTGAGCGTGTGAAAGAGAAAAAACAAGCCGAAAAATCTCCGGAGCCAGTAAGAGCCGACGCACCAGTATGGTTTGATTTAGCGGATAAAAAATCGCTCAAGAAAGCGAAAAAAGCACTGAAAAAGTACTATAAGCAGCAAAAGAAGTTGCTAAAAGTGGCGAAAAAACAACAAAAGTTACTTAAGCGTCAGCGCAAGCTTGAAGCGCGCAATGCGAAACTAGAAGTGCTGCTGCCAACGCCACCTAATGCTTTGATGAACGCAATCTCACAAGCCAAAGTGCATTAATCAAACAAAAAACGCTCTCCAGTCGGAGAGCGTTTTTTATTGTCGAAATGTTTATAGGATTAGCTGCGTTACTTATTGGCGTAACTCATCTCTACGCGCTTTTTCACCCAGGTTTCGTTAATCCATAGGGATAGCATGATGATCGCACCGCCAATGGCGAGTCGCATGACATCAACATCGCGGTTCCAAATCACAATGTTTACAATCAAGCCCGCCGGAACCAATGCATTGTTCATTACTGCCAGTGCACCTGCGTTCACCATAGTCGCGCCTTTGTTCCAAGCAAAGTAACCAAAACCAGAAGCAATCAACCCAAGGTATGTCAGAATGCCCCATTGTGTTGCAGTGGTAGGTAGTTTGTCGAGGTTACCCATGAGCGCGAAAGCCACGGTTGCTACACAAAGTGCACCTAAGTAGAAGTAGCCAAACACGGTGTGTTGTGGCAAATCGACGGGTTCACTCTCCATGATATATTTGTAGCCCACCTGACCGATGGCAAAGCAGAGGTTTGCTCCTTGTACGACCAAAAAGCCCAGTAGGAAATCTTCATTAATGCCTGCAAATTTAATCCAGGCGGCACCAAATACGGCTATTGCAGCGGTAACTAAGTACCAAGGTGAAAAGCGACCTTTCAAGAAGTCATAGATTAGCGTGACGTAAATGGGTGTGAATACGGTGAACAGCAATACTTCTGGCACGGAAAGGAGCAAAAAAGATTGGTAGTAGAAGCAATACATCAAGCCGAGCTGGAAGCCACCGACGGTCATCAGTTTCGCGATCAGGGGTTTGCTAACGCCACGGAATTTCAAAAAGGGAATGAAAACCAGGCTCGCCAGTGCCACGCGCATGAACACCGAGAACCAAGAATCAACCTGACCGGCGAGGTAAACGCCGATCAGGCTAAATGAGAATGCCCAAAGTAGGGTAACTGCGGATAGATAAGCCATGGATGAGAATCTTTATCAACAACAAATGTGCCCGCAGTCTAACCAAGTTTTATCGCTGCGCCAATCAGTCTTTTAGCGGTACGACCAGCATATCGACTGGTGAGCAGTTAATCAGCTGTCGAGTCGAAGATAGAATCTTGCTCCAGAAATCTTGGTGATGACCACAAACCACCAAATCAATACTGTAATCTTGAATGGTATCGCACAGCTCATTACTCAAATCGCCACTACCGACTAAAGTATGGGCAATTGGGTATTGCGCATATTCAGCGAAGTTTGCCAATTGTGTGCGCGATGCTTCCATTGCTTGATGTTGCGCTTCTGCCATATTGATATCGATAAGCCCGGTGTAGAGTTCTGCGTAGTTCACGTCGATGTGAATAAAAGAGACTTTCGCATCCAGAGGTTTAGCCAGTGATACGGCTTTCTTAATCAACACTTTACTGTCGTCTGAAAGGTCGACTGCCACAAGTATGTGTTTGTAACTCATATTGCTATCTCCTTGTAAGGTCATAGTTTTAGATTAGCACCAACCCCAAAAAAAATTTGCTGAAGTGATCTCATATCGGTGCCGTAGGTACAAAGTCTTGTCTCAGTAATCATGTTATAGTGGCGTTATACCCAAGTGACTTTGATATGCTGAAATAAGCGTAGTGTTACTGACTAGAGTTGAAGTGAAACTTCGCCGTGTCTGCCAGACCAAGCTATTCTCGCAGCGTCATTTATTTCGAGGTTACTTGGGTATATTGCATGCACAATAATAGGAGTTAACATGCTGTCTCAAACTATGGTCGAACAATTGAATGAGCAAATTAACCTAGAATTTTTCTCATCCAATCTATACTTACAAATGAGTGCTTGGTGTGAAGACAAAGGTTTTGAAGGTGCGGCTGAATTTTTACGCGCTCACGCCGTAGAAGAAATGGAGCACATGCAACGCCTATTCACTTACGTGAGTGAAACTGGCTCAATGCCAATCTTAGGCGCTATTGATGCGCCAAAGCATGACTTTGCGAGCCTAGGTGACGTTTTCCGCGAGACATTTGAACATGAGCAAATGATCACGGAAAAAATCAACAAACTGGCGCACGTTGCATTTACTAGCCAAGACTACTCAACGTTTAACTTCCTACAGTGGTACGTGTCAGAACAGCACGAAGAAGAGAAGTTGTTTAAAGGGATTTTAGATAAGATCGAACTGGTAGGTGAAGACGGTAAAGCGTTGTTCTTCATTGACAAAGATCTAGCACAAATGGCGAAAGAAGGTTCATCTTCAATCATGGATGCTCCAGCTGCGTAAACGCGTTTTGGGACGTTGTAAGTAGCGGGTAAAGACGAAGTGTTGATCGTCTTTTTCTCTTGAGCATTGTTGAAGATGTAGGGAGGAAAAGATGATCAGTGGAGACACAATCTTATTTGCGCTAATGGTGGTAACTGGAGTTAATATGGTCCGGTATCTCACCGCTCTTCGTTCTCTAATTTATATCATGCGTGAAGCGCATCCGCTGTTATATCAGCAAGTTGATGGTAATGGTTTTTTTACCACTCATGGAAATGTCACCAAGCAGGTGAGGTTGTATCACTACATTAAAAGTAAAGAATATCATCATCACCACGATGAAATTTTTACTGGTAAGTGTGAAAGAGTGCGTGAATTGTTTGTTCTATCGACCGCGTTGCTCGGCGTGACGCTACTTGCGGCCTTCATTCTCTAAGAGTCAATAATCCAGAAGTTGTTCTGTCTGAGATTTTGCGGACATACAGAGCGCTTAGAGTTTAAGCGCTTTTCCCTTTCGGTATTTGTCGGTAGAATGTCGCGCCTAGAAAGCAAGGATGTGCAATGTGCACATCCTTTTTTATTTTGATTCGATACCAATCAGTCTAAGAGCTACCGATGAGTAAGAAATTTGATGTTGTTGTAATTGGCGCAGGCGCAGCAGGTTTAATGTGTGCTGCAGAAGCAGGCAAGCGAGGCCGCCGTGTTTTGGTGCTCGATCATGCTAAAAAGCCAGGACGTAAAATCCTTATCTCGGGCGGTGGTCGTTGTAACTTCACTAACTACGACGTTTCAGCTAATCACTATTTGTGTCAAAACCCGCACTTTGTTAAGTCGGCGCTCTCCCAATACACTAACTGGGATTTCATCTCGATGGTGTGTAAACATGGCATTGAGTTCGAAGAGCGTGATCACGGCCAGTTGTTTTGTGTCGATGCATTTACGGCCAAAGATATCGTGAAGATGTTGTTAGCTGAGTGTGACATGCCGAACATCGAGCAGCGTTACCAATGCGATGTTCATTCGATTGAAAAAATTGATGAAGGCTTTCGTTTGCATGCTGGTACTGAGATTGTCGAATGTGAGTCTTTAGTTATCGCAACAGGTGGCTTGTCGATGCCAAAACTGGGAGCGACACCATTTGGTTATAAAGTCGCGGAACAATTTGGTCTTCGAGTTATCCCAACCACGGCAGGGCTTGTACCATTTACTCTGCATAAAGAAGACAAAGAAGACTTTGCTGAGTTATCTGGTATCGCGGTACCTGCGGAAATTACGGCTGAAGATGGCACCATGTTCAAAGAAGCCCTGTTGTTCACACATCGTGGGTTATCTGGTCCAGCAGTGTTACAGATTTCTTCATTCTGGCGGGCCGGACAAAAGGTGTTGATCAATCTTGTGCCAAACGATGATGTTGCTGAGTTATTAGAACGCAGTCGTGAGAAGCATCCAAATCAGTCACTCAAGAATACGCTTGCCAAAGTGCTGCCTAAGCGTCTGGTTGAAGTCTTAATTGAACGTAAAGAGCTAGTCGATAAACCGCTAAAACAGTTCAATCAAAAGGAGCTTGCGGCGATTGTGGAGCGTCTAGAGCATTGGGATATCGCCCCGAATGGCACTGAAGGCTACCGAACCGCGGAAGTGACACTCGGCGGTGTCGATACTGATCACTTATCCTCGAAAACCATGGAATGCAAAGACATTAAAGGGCTTTATTTTATTGGTGAAGTGATGGATGTGACTGGTTGGCTAGGGGGCTACAATTTTCAGTGGTGCTGGTCGAGCGGCTTTGTTGCGGGGCAGTGGGTTTAATCAAACACCAAACGCAGCCTAACTGCATAAAAGATAAGATACAAAAAGAGCACTGAATAAAAGTCAGTGCTCTTTTTGTATTCCCATAGCGAGTTACTCGTCTTGATACTTTTCGAGTTTGTTATAGAGCGTTTTCACGCTAATGCCTAACTCCTGCGCTGATTCCGTTTTATTGCCTTGATTCTCTTCAAGGGTATTGAGAATGGCGGCTTTTTCTAGCTCTTCTAGCGAAACGCCCGCCGGAACAAGGTCTTCGATGCTGGTGCCTGTTTCCAATGGTGGTGTGTCGAAGATCAGGTGTTCATCTCGGATGGTGTCATCAGCCAAAATAAATGCACGCTCGATCGTGTGTTTGAGCTCACGGACATTACCTGGCCAGTCGTGTGCAGCGACTTTTTGGATCGCAGAGTCAAGAATCGTTTTGGTTTTTGCCTCATTGGCGTTGCGGTGCGCGATAAAGTGCTTGGCCAGACCGACGATATCACCGCCTCGTTCTCGCAGTGGCGGTATCGTTAATGGGAAATGCGATAACCGGAAAAACAGATCTTCACGCAGGAACTGCTCCTCAATGGCGATTTTAGGATCACGGTTTGTAGCAGCAATGATGCGAGTATTAGCGATATGAACTGTATTACTGCCAACTGGGCGATACTCTCCGGTTTCTAGCACCCGCAATAGCTTCACTTGATGCTCGATAGGCATCTCGGTGATTTCATCTAAAAATAGGGTGCCGCCCTCTGCCTGCTTAAATACACCTTGGTGAGTTTTATTTGCTCCGGTAAAAGCGCCTTTCTCATGGCCAAACAGTTCACTATCAACCAATTCAGGGCTAATGGCACCACAATTAATCGCTATAAAGGGCTGTTGTTTACGCTCACTCGCTAAGTGGATGGTCTGCGCCACCAGTTCTTTGCCTGATCCACTTTCACCGACAATAAGGACGTTGGCTTCGGTTTTAGCAACGCGCCTGATCATACGATAGAGCTGATGCATCGGAGAGGAAGAGCCGACCAAAAGACCAAATTGGTCAAGATCGCTGGTGGACACTTTACGCCCTTGATCTTGTTTGTGTTGATAGTACTGGCTGACTTCGCTCAGGGTGTCCGTCAGAATGGCAATATCAACGGGCTTTCTGTAGTGAAAAATAGCACCCAAGTTCATCAGCTTATCCAAGTTCTCGTTTGGAGCGCCTGAGCTAATGATGATCAAGTCCATATCGTAGATGTCTTCGATATTAGAAAGACGTTGATAATCTGCACTAGTAAAGTGGGCGACTTCAACAATCGCAACTTCCGGTTTGAGTTGTAGGAAATCTTCAATCCATTGGTCTGCGGCATCGATGTCATGCAGACGAAATTTGTTCAGTTCCTGGCAAGAAGCGATGGCATTTTTAAGTGATGGATCTTGTATTCTTAGAAACAGGCTTGGCATCGACATAGAAATGTCCTCTTTACTATGACAGAAACAATGTACGTGGATTATTCTCACTTCACAAGACAAAATATTGTCAGCATAGATTTAAGGATTTGTTCGATATTTTTATGTTGTTAGCCCCTTTTTGATATATATCGGTGAGAGCCATCAGTAGATATTTCCTTTTGTTCTGATTTTTTATTTAAAATAATAATTTTGCTATTAATTGATTCTGGAGAAATAGCCTTTCTGTTTTATCAGGTTATTTAGGCACAAGTGACGGAGGCTTTATCACCGATTAAAAATTACATTTATTACGTGTAAATAATTCATGCTTATACTTTATTGCTCATCTCATTTTTACCTCTTTCCTTTATTAGTCACTTAAAAACAATGAGTTATAAAGTTGGCACATGGTTTGCTCCTAGGGAAGTGCAACGTCAATAAAGGAGAATTACCATGAATAACATCGCAGCTAAAATTGTACTTACGTCAGTTCTTGCTACTTCATCTACAGCAGTCTTAGCGAGTGATAAATGGGAAAAAGAATCCATGGACGCTTGGCTAGATGGTAAAGCTGAAACCACACTACTGCTAAACAGCAATCTCAACTCTTTTGATATCAATACCGATGTTGAGAATCAGGTCGTTACCCTTTCTGGTTCGGTAAACAATGATCTTGAAAAATCACTTGCCGAAGAGCTTGTTACTGGTCTTGATGGTGTGAAAAAAGTAAACAACGAATTGTCAGTAGTGAATGAAGGCAAGAAAGAAACTGATTCAGAAGCTTTAGCTACACTGACCGATTCTAAAATCACGACTATAGTTAAAACGCGCCTACTAATGGATACCAATGTGAGTGGTACGGATATTGATGTAACGACAGAACGTAAAACGGTAACGTTGGCAGGTAAAGTTAATTCAGATGCGGAGCATGATCTTGCAATTTCAATTGCAAATAACACCAATGACGTAAATAAGGTGATTGATAAGCTAGAAGTGGTTCAATAATAGCGAGCCGAGTGATTTAACCCACTTTTATTAGGAGGTAACACTATGGTTCGTTGGATGTTTATTTTTCTGGCACTGGCACTAATTTCTGCACTATTAGGCTTTACCGGTATTGCAGGAGCTGCTGCCTCTATCGCGCAAGTGATATTTTACCTATTCCTATTGTCATTAATTGTATCAATAGTGATTGTTCTGCTAGGAAGAAAAAACGTAAATAGATAGGAGATTCCATGCAACTTACGTCATTTATTTACCGTATCGCCGCAGTATTCGGTTTGGTGTTTGCGTTGGCAGCTTGTAGTGAAGAAGGGCCAATGGAACAGGCCGGCAAAAAGATAGATGAAGCCGCCGAAGAAACCCAAAATGCGATTGAAGATGAATGTGAAAACATTAAAGAAAATCTAAACGCTGAAGACCAAGACTGTTAGCCGAATCAGGTTAGGTTTTTTACGCATAGCTATGTAAGAGAGGGGCGGTCAATCACCGCCCTTCCTTTTGTCCCAATTGTTTACAATCAGATAAGGAGTCAAAGATGAAAAACATATTTGATGTACTGAAAGAGAGTCATGAAAAGCAGCGCCTTTTACTCGATGCTCTGATGGAAACGTCTGGAGATTCCCCCGCTCGTGAAGAGTTTTACCACAACCTTAAAGAGGAACTCGAACAGCACGCAGCGGCAGAAGAGCGATTTTTCTACGCGCCTTTAATAGATAGCGATAAGACCATTGATCTCACTCGCCATGGCATCGCAGAGCATCATGAAATTGATAAAGTGATTGCACAGCTTGATGCAACCGATATGAGCTCGCCAGCGTGGCTCAACCTAATGAAAACCTTGCGTCACAAAGTGTTGCACCATCTTGAGGAAGAAGAACAGCGTTTCTTCCAGTTAGCCGGCAAGGTAATGACCGATAAGCAGAAAATGAAACTAGCGGATGGTTATGTTGAAGAGATGGCAAGCTAGGTAGAGTGTTGGACCTTTTCGTGCCATTTCGGCACGGGAAGGCACTCAATCAAGGCGTTTACTCAAGTTCATGTATCCAAGCTCAATCCCCCGCGTATTCTAACTTCCACTAAAAAGTGCACTCGCTGAAGGCAAGGAGAGCGAATGTTTATCATCAAATATTATATTCTTGGCGCTCTGATCAGTTTATTGGCCGCTATATATACGCCTCAAATTATCGTTAGTTTGCTGTTCTTGTGGATATCTCTTTCTTTAGCGTTGGTCAGCGTAGCCTACGTATTCGACATTCCCTCTATTTTTAGAAAAAACCAAGATGGCAAGATTGTCAGGTGGATTCGCTGGGCATTCATCCCATTTCTATTGGGGGCTAGAGCGTATAACGCCTGGGAAAGACGGCGTGATACAGTGCCTCCAATCCAAAAAGTCAGCGACAATTTATACCTATCTCGCCGTTTGTTTCAGAGTGACTTAGATTTTCTCGAATCCAATGAAATCTCTTGTATTGTCGATGTCACCGCAGAATTTGCAGGCCTTGAAAGTGCGATGACCGACAAGCAGTTTCATTACCTTTCGATTCCGGTACTCGACCACAAAGCCCCGACGCTAGAGCGCCTTCGCCATGCGATTAACTGGATTGATACTCAAATCTCGTGCTCGCGGGCAGTGGTTGTGCATTGTGCGTTAGGGCGTGGTCGTTCAGTGTTTGTTGTGGCGGCGTATTTACTGAGCAAAGACCCGTCACTGACGGTTGAATCCGTGATGAAAAAAATCAATGACGTACGCAGTACCGCGAGATTGAATAAATTACAGATTAGGACGTTACGAGCGATCAGTGAAAAAGGCGTACTGGGGCTGGATCAATCCACTTGGATGGTGGTTAACCCTGTTGCAGGTGGCGGCAAATGGGAGGAAAACGAACAGCACTTGATTCGTGAACTAACCAAAAAATATCGCTTGAGTATTCATCAAACCACCACAAACCTCAGCGCCGAGCAGCTAACACAACAGGCAAAAGAAAGTGGAGCTAAGCAAATCATCGTAGCTGGTGGCGATGGCACAGTAACAGAGGTGGCGAGCCAATTGGTGGATACCGACCTCAAACTCGGTATTGTTCCGCTCGGAACTGCCAATGCGTTATGTCATGTGCTCTATGGCGTTGGCGCAAAATTCTCACCGGTCGAAAAAGCGTGTGAAGCGTTGCTTGGCGGACACTGCCAACGTATTGATACTGCGGAATGTAATCAGCGGCTTATTTTATTGGTCTTAGGCATTGGGCTAGAACAGAAAATGATCGAGCACGCTCAGCGAGAAGAGAAAAATGTTTTTGGACAACTCGCTTACCTCACCGGCTTTTTTAATGCTGTAGTGGCGGAAGAAACGCAAGCTTTAACCGTTTCGTTAGATGCTCCAACTGGAGATGGAAACCACGACAATAATACACAAACGCTTGAAGTCCATAGTTTTGTCGTTGCGAATATCGCTCCATTTAGTACGTTGCTTGCCCAAGGTGGTGATGCGCCGCAGCCTGATGATGGCAAGCTGCATATCACATATTTAGATAACACCGAGTCTTTAGGCGGACGTCTTATCGCATTGTCGGATCTGACATTAACGAGCGTAGGCGCACAGGAAGAATCGACACATTTTCAATACGCGACGGCTCAGAGCGTCACTATTTCTGCGAATAAACCGATTGAGTATGTGATTGATGGTGAACTGTATTCTGATGAGCAACTGGCAATCAAGCTGCGTCCAAAGTCATTGAACGTATTTGTTCCAAGCCAGAGACGTAAATCAGCTTCGCTTTAACACAGATAATCCGCGGATAACGCGCCATTTGCTTCGTATTCTACATGGCGCTTTTTCTGTGTTGTTTGATGATTTGGTGTGCGTCGTAAAAAGGCTATCAAGGTCGCTGCGTAGTAGATGCAGCGGCTTTTTTCTATCTGCACCTTTTACTAGGTTGATTGGGGATGAGGGTTAAACAAAGTGAAAGAAAGAAGGGCGAGTATAATTACTCACCCTGAGGTAAGTGCTTTTCAATTTCATCGTTTTCAACTTGTAAAGCAGCTAACCAATAAGAAACAAGTGCGGTTAAGTTGGTGTCGTCAATGGCTCTAAGCAGGGCTTTTAAATCATCTAACAGTAATTTATTCATAAAATGCATTTCTTTGTAATTGCCTAACTCGGCAACGCCGTATTCGGTGGCATTTTCTGCAATGAATTGTTCACCATCTTGATCGAAGAACAGCTTCGCCATCTTTTTGATCATCACTTTTTCTATTTTCACGAATCGATATGCCGCTCTTGCGAGTGTCATATGTGATTGCGGGTTAACGAGAGGCAAACACGTTTGGCGATGGTGTGTCATTTTTACGAGTAGCTCCCTTACTCGATTGTTATCCAATGTCATAGTGACCTCTTTATTTATGACTATTGTCGTGGGACATTTCTCGTGATGGTTATGTTAATGCGCCTGTGGGCTTGTCAGAAATGGCCAAAGCAAGTTGGCCATTTCTTTGATCAATACCGAGCTTTATTGCAAAGGCGACCACCAAGTTTTAGCTAATAAGGCTGATGCTGCTGAGTTTTTCTTTGCAGCTTTTTATATCGCTACGAACTTTCAGCAGAACCGAGTTATCCGCCTGCTCTGGGTGGGAAGTAATCAAATTCTCAATCTCTTTGAGTACCTTGCTTTCGACACCTTCAAGCTGTTCTAAATACATAGACTCTTTGTCAGAGGACACTTCCTTCATCACGTCGCTGTAGACCTCACGCGCCTTGATGGTGTAGGAAACCGGAGTGTCGTCGGCAGATTCTTCATTGTTACTTGCTAGAGAGTAGGGAGTGAGCTCAATGACTGCACGCTCACGTACTCTGAGCAGTTCTACCAACACATTATTCAAAGAAGTGTTGTCGATGTTCTCGATGGCCTTGTTGTAAATTTCATTTCCGCTTTCGATAAGCTCAATGATTGAGGCGATGTTTTCATTTTTCATATGCCACTCCTTATTTACTGGTGATAGGGGTGTTTGAGCGTATGGAATACAAACACGATGTTCATCTTCAATTGCAGGTTGTATGCCAATGAACTTTAAGTCTTATTAATCAGTGACTTAATATCTTGTTTTGCAATAACTTGCTAACAGTCGGTAAGGCGCTAAGAAAAAATTACAAGAATGGCGGGGAAAGCCTGGAAAGAATTACACGTACAGATACGGCTTTTTATCGAAATAAAAATAAAATCAATAAAAAACAATAATTTAAAATTCTGGCATGGATATGGCTTTGTAGGGAGTAAGTGAGGTCAAACATTGTTTCACTTGATTCACTATTCAACTCATTAATGGAGGCTAGTTATGGCTACTACAAAAGAAAGCACAGTAAAACCTCAAGAGCAGTTAGAAGAAGCATATCACTTAGCGGAACAAGCCACGACGGAAGCCGTTGGCGCGATGAAAGACCAAGCCAAAGAGAAGCTGGATGTCGGTGCGCAGCAAGTTCAGCAGGCGACTAAGTCGGCAGAAAATGTAATCAAGGAGCGCCCATTGCTGAGCATAGGCTGCGCCTTCCTTGCTGGTTGGGCGGTTTCGAAGCTGATCAAATAATAGTGGTCACCAAGGATTAAGCCACACAACAGAAAGGCGAGGCTTCACATGAATAACTCAGGGCAAGTTACCAATCAGCAATCAGGCTCGGCGGCTTCAGACAGCGGCCGAGCCCCTGATGGGGCAGAAGAACAGGATATCCAACAAACCATTAATGGTTTGAGCAGCATTCTTGCGCAATTGGACCAACTGACGACATCGCTAAAAGCATGGTCAGGTTCAACGTTGGATTTGTTCCTCTTGGAGATGAAAGTTAACGTGTCCGCAGTGCGTCAGATTTTGCTGTGTACCGTTGTTTTTACCCTATTGTTGGTATTGTTCGTATTCAGTTTGTGCCTTGCCTCTGGGGTGGTGGCTTATCAGTTAACTGCCAACGTGTATGTTGCCGTGGGTGTATTTATCACATCATTAGGCTTGGCATTATTTGCTTTAGCCTGGTGGCAGAAGCGTTTAGTTGGATTTCTTGGATTCAAAAATACGACAGAACAATTACAGGAGGGGTGGGATGCGCTCGCTACAAAAGCTCAATCGAGCCATGCGGATCAAGCGGATGGAAGGTAAAGCGTCTCTAGAGCAATGCTGTTTGTCGATGGAAATGTTCACGTTTACCACCAAGAAGTTTGTGAGAGAAAACCCTTGGACGACATTAGGCATTAGTGCTGTCGTTGCCGTTACCGCTGCAAAAGCAGGTCGATTGTCTCGACTGACTTCTTCTATTTCGTCAATGGGGCTATTGGTTAGCAGCGTGTCTGATATTACCGATTCGCTCACAAAGCCGGTCGCGGCAGCTTCTCTGGATGAGTCAGATGCGGAGCAAAATGGAAATGCAGCAACACAAATAAGCAACGCTGCGACGACAGAGGGCGAACCACTCTAATAGCGGATTTCACCGCAAAATTTTCTTACCGATTCTGAGCTTATTATGACAGCGAAATTGAACATTCCTGCCAACACTGCGATTGGTGCAACGCTTCTCGTCCTGTTACTCGTCCCAGGGCTGTATTTTGCCAAGCCAATATTGTTACCTATTGTGCTTAGCACCTTTATTTCTCTGCTGTGCAGCCCTTTCATTAATTATCTTGAAGACAAAGGTTTACCACGTGCTATTACCGTCGTGTTGACGCTGTCATTCCTCGTTGGCGCCTCAATTATTGGTCTTGCCGCCATGTCGGAGCCCGCCAAGCAATGGTGGTCTGAGCTGCCCAGTATCGTGAAAAATGTGTCGCAAGAAGTGAGTGAAGTGACTAAAGCTTCGGCTGATCACCTTAATACTCCATTGAATATCGCCAACGATATGAGCATGGATGAGGTCGGGAACAACACCGTATTTTCTTTGGTAAAA
Source organism: Vibrio sp. Vb1755 (assembly GCF_033338635.1). Lineage (NCBI taxonomy): Bacteria > Pseudomonadati > Pseudomonadota > Gammaproteobacteria > Vibrionales > Vibrionaceae > Vibrio > Vibrio sp. Vb1755. The sequence continues at coordinate 60,559 of NZ_JAWOTA010000009.1, forward strand.
ACGCTCGCGACCACTACGCCGACGATTTTGACACAAGCGATGATCGTGCTGTTTATGGTTTACTTTATGCTCAATCATGGACGAAGCTTATTTCGAAAGTCAGTGTCTTACCTACATGGGTTCGCCAAACAGCGCCAAGCGATTGAGTTGGTCAAAGCGCTACAGAAAGACCTATCTCGATACATTGGCACCATCACTTTAGTGAATGCGGGGCTGGGGTTGAGTGTTGGGGCCGTGTTTTTTGTTCTAGGCCTTGAAGATCCATTTCTATGGGGCGCATTTGCAGGCGTGATGAATTTTGCGCCGTACCTCGGCCCTGTCATATCCATGGTGAGCTTTGGCTTTGTTGCTTATCTTCAGTTGGAGTCGGTCAGTTTTATGCTGACGGTGGTGTCTATCTATTTACTGCTCAATTTGATTGAAAGTCAGTTTGTTACACCAACACTATTGGGGAAAAGGTTTAACTTAAACCCGTTAGTGATTTTTGTTTGGCTTGTTTTTTGGGGCTGGCTTTGGGGCGGAATGGGACTATTGATCGGTGTGCCGTTGCTGGTTTGTATCAATATTTTGGTTGATCGTCTAGAGCTATGCCAATCAACCCAAAATCAAGCAAAACAAATCACCTCCGCGGACGTGGCACCGCGAGAGTGACTTGAGGATCAAGCTGGTTCAACGAAACAGTTTTTCAGCGCTCACTGGCTGACTAAACAAATATCCCTGACCATAAATACAGCCTTTTTCGAATAAATAATCGGCTTGTTCCCGAGTTTCTATCCCTTCCGCGACGACTTTCAACGACAGCGTTTTTCCCATGGCAATAATGGCATTCACAATCGCGTTGCTGTCGCTATTACTTGGGACATCACTGACAAATGAGCGGTCAATTTTCAGTTTGTTGATTGGCAAACCTTTCAAGTAAGACAAAGACGAATAGCCAGTTCCAAAGTCATCCAGAGAAATCTCAATACCCAGTTCTCGTAATTGATTTAACGATGCAATGGCTTGTTGAGGGTCGATCAGTAAAAAGCTCTCTGTGATCTCCAAATCTAACCGTTGGGCAGGGTATCCGGTGTTATCGAGGATAGTACTTAATCGCTGAATGAAATTTGACTGCTGAAGCTGCAACGCAGAAACATTGACGGCGATTTTGCCAAACTCGATGCCTTGGTCCAGCCAAGCATTACCTTGCAAACAAGCTTGTTGTAACACCCACTCACCAATGCTTTGAATCAGCCCTGTTTTTTCTGCAATTGGAATAAAGTCTGCTGGTGGTACAAGGCCAAACTCTGGATGCTGCCAGCGTAATAAAGCTTCCACGCCGACAATCGTATTTTGTTCCAAGTTGTATTGCGGTTGGAACTCTAACCGGAGTTGTTGTTTTTCTATTGCTTGATGCAAAGCGGATTGAATGCGTACATGGGATACGGATTTATCGGTCAAATCCGGTGAGTAAAACGCGTAGCCGTTGCGTCCATTTTTCTTCGCTAAGTACATCGCAGTGTCTGCGTTTTTCAGTAAGGTTTCACTGTCTTGACCGTCTCTTGGGTACAAGGCAATACCAATACTGGTCGAGACACGAAGTGAGTCGTGATTTGCTAAGTCGAATGGTTGCTGGAATACGCTTAGAATATCGCCGACGGTTTCCAGTAAGGCAACATCACTATGGATGTCTGGCAAAATAATCACAAATTCATCGCCGCCAATACGAGCCACATGCGCATTGAGGTGAAGCACATCTTGCAGACGAATCGCTAACTTAGACAGCAATTGGTCACCACAGAAGTGGCCCATGCTATCGTTGATGTGTTTGAAATGGTCGATATCTAAGAATAGGGTGGCAAACGTCTGCTGGTTTTTGTGTCCGGTTTCGATGTGTTGTTCGAGTAAGCTGAGTAAATGGGTGCGATTAGGTAGATTGGTTAATGGATCGTAAAAAGCCATGCGCTGCAGCTTTTCTTCGTGTGCCTTACGCACAGAGATATCTTCAAACACACAAATGTAGTTAATAAGGTGGTTTTTATCGTCCATTACGGCGCTAATGGTCGCTAATTGCGGATAAATGCTGCCATCTTTCTTTCTGTTGATGAATTCGCCTTTCCATTGGCCTTTGTTTTCGAGTTGATGCCACAACTGTTGATAGAAACCTTGATCATGATGGCCTGAGCGCAGAATTCGTGGGTTTTTTCCTATCACCTCTTCAGAGCGGTAACCTGTAATTTGGGTAAAAGCCGTGTTTACATCAATGATGTTGGCATTGCGGTCTGTAATGACCATGCCTTCTTGCGAATTGTTGAAAATTTGGGACGCTAAGGAGAGCTGCGTTTCTACCATTTTTCGGCGGGTGATGTTACGTGTCATCCCCAGAATGCCGATTAAGTTTCCCGCATGATCACGGACAGGAGACTTAATGGTTTCTAGCCAAGTGGGGTTATTGTTTTCATCAATTTGACGGCATTCTTCAACAATATTTTGCGTGCCCGTGGCTACCACCAATTTATCGGCATCAATGAATTTTTCCGCACGTTCATGGCTAAACAGAGCAAAATCGTCTTTTCCAATGATTTCACTGTTGGTTTTTTGCCACGCATTTTCTACGCTTCGGTTGGTCATCGAATAAAGACCATCCATGCCTTTTATCCATACGTGGTCTTCAAGGCAGTCGATAAACTCTTGTAGTGTTGGTGTTGGCTTTATTTCCGCGCTTTGATGTCGCGTTTGTTCTTGCTGACAGTGCAAGTTGATATCAAAGCTGATCCGCCCCGCCATTGCGCTTAGCCATGCCGAAACAACCGTCGATTGATCATTAGGGTGAGTCAATGTCAGTACGGCAAGCAATTCGCCATTAGGTAGCCAAATCGGTCCTATGCTCAAGGTTTGCTCTTCAAAGGGGGTATGGCTAACTGTAAAATCTGTCGGCGTAAAGTGATCGACAACTTGCGTTATCACATCGACGATAGCACGATGATTTTGGGTTGAGGTGGACACCTCAGTCGATAGCCACCGCTGAGTATCGCTCAGAGTATAAAGCTGTCCCTGAGCTTGAGTTACATCACAGCATTGTCGCAGAGCGTGTTGCCAGTCTGCCATCAAAGGCGAAGGAATAGCGAAGCGAAACATAATTAATAACGAGTCCTAAATCGCCCAAAGGTAATTATATTAGAATCTAGCGTAAGCTATTGGGCTTTGTGAGTATCGTATCCAACGCGTAGCTAAATCCTAGCAGCGTAAAGTGCTTTCTATCATTAAAATGTTATCTATATCTCTTTTTTATCCAACTTATTGCATCGTTTTTTTAGGGCTTTTGATAGGTGATTAAGAAGCGTTTACCGCTTTGGTTTTCTTGCCCCATGAGACTTGCTGAATGACTAAGCCACTGATGATCAATACCAGGCCAATCAAGGTTGAAGGATGAATTTCTTCGCCGATGATGGTAGCTAACAACATGAGTGAGATAAATGGAGAAGCAAAGATCAGATTACTGATACGCGCGGTGTTTTGCGTTGATTTGAGTGCGCTCAGCCACAAAACGAAAGTGATCCCCATTTCAAACAGTCCGACATACGTCACCGCTGCCCAGCCTTTAGCTGAGATCATCTGCCAGTCAGCACCTTCATAAAGACTTAAACCAATGGCGAATGGAATAGCGACCAAAAAGCCGAGCAGAACGCCAACCACAGGGTCGGCCTTATTTTTGGTATTTAAAATCCAGTAACCGGCCCACAGCAGTGTTGATAGCAGCGCAAGGCCAACACCCAACGGGCTCTCAAATTCCATGCCTAAAAGATTGCCTTGCGTGGCAATCACTATCACACCGACATAACTAAAACCGCAAGCCAGCCAGTCCTTACCACGGATCTTTTGTCCTAAGAAAACAGCGGCCATTAGCGTTAAGGTGATGGCCCAGCTGTAGTTGATCGCTTGAGCCTGAGATGCGGGCAGCAAGTCATATGCTTTGAACAGAATAACGTAATACGCCAAAGGGTTAATCAACCCAAGCAGTAGGTAATACCAAGGGTTTGAGAAAAATGTAGCGCTTAACTGGCCCAATTTGCCTTGCACACCACAGATTACTGTTAGCGCAATCGCAGAGACGATACTGGCTATGCATAGCATTTGAATCGGCGTAAATTCTGCCAACGTGAGTTTAAATGCGGTTGCAACGGTAGACCAAAGTAATACTGCTGAGAGCCCAAATCCTAGGGCGCGACGCTCGTTCATGATGCCTCTGCGTGATGATGTGCCGCTCGGTTTGGATAATTTGAGCGGAAGAAAGAATATTATAGGAAGGCCTAGTGTATGCGAGGATTTTTCATCCAACAAACTGGACATTTATCCAGTGTCTAAATACCATTGTTATAGATACAAAACACAGGCTAACTCGCTATTATGCAATGGATTCTTGAGTACCAATCTCTCATTCTCTCTTCTCTTTGTGCTGCCACGCTTAGTGGTGTCGCTGCCGGTTGGTGGGTGAAACAGCGTTTTATCACCCAAACTCAGCTTCTCGAGCAACAACTTTTTTCAGAAAAACAGCTTCATCAACAGCAACTTGAACAGGTCAAGCAAAGCCTTGCCGATGCTCAGCAAGAGTTGGATGAGTTAGATGATGAGCGCGATAAAGCCGCGTTTGAAGTGCGTCAAACGCACGGAAAGCTGATGGCAGCTATGGAAAAACTGCGTTACTTCGAGGCCGTAAAGCAAGAGCGCCAGCAATATTTTGATGAGCTTGGTCAAATGCGTGAACACAAATCACGTCTAGAAACGCAGCTGCGTGAACAGCAAGCTCGCCATGAGCAAATTAACCAAGCTAATGCCGAAAAACTGCAAATTTTAGAACAAGCGGAAGCACGCTTGAAACAACAATTTGAGCACTTGGCAAATCAACTGTTTGAAGAAAAAACCGCGAAGGTCGATTTGCAAAACCGTCAGAGTTTAGAAGGCTTGTTGTCACCGCTTAGAGAACAGTTAGAAGGGTTCAAAAAGCACGTTAATGACAGCTTTAGCCAAGAAGCTAAAGAGCGCCATACCTTAGTGCATGAGCTGAAAAACCTGCAACGTTTGAACGAGCAAATGACGCGCGAAGCGGTTAATTTGACCCAAGCGTTGAAAGGGGACAACAAACAGCAAGGTAACTGGGGCGAAGTGGTGCTCGCTAGGGTACTTGCCGAATCTGGCTTGCGTGAAGGGCACGAATATCAGACTCAGGTGAACTTACAAAATGAAGCAGGCAAGCGTTACCAACCTGATGTCATTGTGCATCTCCCACAAAACAAACAAGTGGTTGTGGATTCTAAAATGGCGCTGGTTGCCTATGAGCGCTACTTCAACGCCGAAACTGATGCTGAGCGCGATCAGGCTTTGAATGCGCACTTAGCTGCTCTACGTGCACATATCAAAGGGTTAAGCATGAAGGACTACCACAAACTCAAAGGTATTCAGAGTTTGGACTATGTACTTATGTTTATTCCGGTTGAGCCGGCGTTCCAAGTCGCGATTCAAGCCGATCCGAGCTTGATTAAATACGCGATGGAGCAAAACATCATTTTGGTGAGCCCAACAACGTTGCTGGTGGCACTGCGCACCATTGATAATCTATGGCGCAATGAACGCCAAAATGAAAACGCCAAAATGATTGCGCAGCGTGCGACAAAACTCTACGACAAATTACGATTGTTTGTAGACGACATGGAGGGGCTCGGCGGTGCGCTGGATAAGGCGAATCAAAGCTATCAAGGTGCGATGAACAAGCTTGCCACAGGGCGCGGAAATGTGATTCGCCAAGCCGAAAGCTTTAAACACTTGGGAGTTGAAATTAAACGACCGATTTCTTCCGACCTCGCGCAGTTAGCGCAGAGTGATGCATTTTCAGAAAATGACCCGTTAGTAGAAAGACATCCGGCTGAGGATAAAGTAAACTAATCGCCCGCAGTGCAGTGGGCGATTTTATTTGTCAACAAACGCCCCGTAGAGGAAAGCGCTGCCTAAGAGGAATTAGAATGACGGACACAAGTTTGCAATCCAATACAGCGTTAGAGAATGAAACCACTCACTTTGGTTTCTCTACAGTGGCAAAAGACGAAAAAGTGACTAAGGTTGCCGAAGTATTCCACTCCGTGGCAACAAAATACGACATCATGAATGACCTGATGTCAGGTGGTATTCACCGCCTTTGGAAGCGCTTCACTATCGATTGTAGTGGCGCTCGCCCTGGCCAACGTATTCTTGACCTAGGTGGTGGTACGGGGGATTTGACGGCGAAATTCTCGCGCATTGTTGGCGATGAAGGCCATGTCATCCTTGCCGATATCAATAACTCAATGCTTAACGTTGGTCGCGATAAACTGCGTGATAACGGTATTGTGGGTAACGTGCATTACGTTCAAGCCAACGCAGAAGAACTGCCGTTCCCAGATGATTATTTTGATGTCATCACCATCAGTTTTTGTTTGCGTAATGTGACTGACAAAGACAAAGCGCTTCGTTCAATGTTCCGCGTACTGAAGCCAGGCGGCCGCCTATTGGTGTTGGAATTTTCAAAACCAGTGCTAGAGCCGTTATCTAAAGTATACGATGCATATTCATTCCACTTGTTGCCGAGAATCGGTGAGCTAGTTGCGAATGACTCAGAGAGTTACCGCTACCTAGCGGAGTCAATCCGTATGCATCCAGACCAAGAAACGCTGGAAGGCATGATGCAAGACGCAGGTTTTGAAAACACCAAATACTACAACTTAACTGGTGGTATTGTGGCTTTGCATCGCGGTTATAAATTCTAAGGGTTAACGGCATGCCATTTGAACCACTTATCACCGCTGTGATTGAAACGTCACTGAATACACTGATCAAAGACGACCCTGCATTGGGCCGTCGTTTAGCGCGTCTAAAAGGTCAAGTTATTCAAGTTCACCTGAAAGAGATCAATAAAACACTGACATTCGTTTTTAGTCAGCAAATTGATGTGCTTGGTCATTACGAAGGGCAGCCTAACTGCTATCTATCGCTCAACTTGAGTGTGTTACCAGAGCTGCGCGATCAGGCCAACATCACTCGTCTTATTAAACAAGATAAACTTGAACTCGAAGGCGATATTCAATTGGCGCAGAAATTCTCTCAGTTGATGGTGGATTGCAAACCAGATGTTGAAGAGTGGTTGTCTCGCGTGACTGGCGATGTCGCCGCACATACCTTTGTGCAAGGTTCAAAAAACATCGGCAACTTTCTTGCGTCTCAAGCAGAAAAACACCAGCGTCATCTGGCGCAAGTAGTGACTGAAGAATGGAAACTGGCTCCCGCTCCGTTAGAAGTGGCCTATTTCTGTGACCAAGTTGATGAGGTTCGCAGCCAGGCTTCTCGCATTGAAGCTCGTTTAACGGCTTTGCTGAATAAGCTGGATGCAGATAAGCCCGCATTGGAGAAACCATGACGCCAGCAGAACTAAAGCGCTTATACCACATCGCCAAAGTACAACTGGAATACGGCTTAGATGAGCTGCTTCCCGATCACCAACTGACCAAAGCGCCGCTTTTACTGCGCAAAAGCTTGTTTTGGATTAAGAACAAGCACCCAGAAAAACCACTCGGTGAACGTCTGCGTTTAGCACTGCAAGAGCTGGGGCCGGTTTGGATTAAGTTCGGTCAGATGATGTCGACGCGCCGTGACTTATTTCCTCCGCATATCGCTGATCCCCTAGCTTTACTTCAAGACCAAGTCGCGCCTTTTGATGGCGAGTTGGCAAAAAAGCAGATGGAGCAAGCATTAGGTGGTCCGTTAGAAAAATGGTTTACCGAGTTTGATATCAAACCACTGGCGTCTGCGTCGATTGCTCAGGTACATACTGCGCGCATAAAAGACACTAACCAAGAAGTGGTATTAAAGGTGATCCGCCCAGATATTCGCCCAGTCATTGATTCAGATCTAAAACTGATGCACCGAATGGCGCGTATAGTCGCCGGAGCGATGCCTGAAGCACGTCGTTTAAAACCAGTTGAAGTCGTGCGTGAATACGAGAAAACCCTGCTTGATGAACTCGACTTGCGACGTGAGGCGGCGAATGCCATTCAGTTGCGCCGCAACTTTGAAGGCAGCGAAGAATTATATGTTCCTGAAGTTTTTCCCGACTTCAGTAATGAAACTGTCATGGTTTCTGAGCGAATATATGGCATTCAAGTCTCTGATATTGAAGGCTTGAAAGCAAATGGTACCAATATGAAATTGCTCGCGGAACGCGGTGTGAGTGTGTTCTTCACTCAGGTGTTCCGAGACAGCTTTTTTCATGCCGATATGCATCCGGGTAATGTGTTCGTCAAACCCGAACATCCAGAGAACCCAATGTGGATAGGGCTAGATTGCGGAATCGTTGGTACACTTAATAGCGAAGACAAGCGTTATCTGGCGGAAAACTTCCTGGCGTTTTTCAATCGTGACTACCGCCGAGTGGCGGAGTTACATGTGGATTCAGGGTGGGTGCCTGCGGATACCAATGTCGATGAGTTTGAGTTCGCGATTCGCATTGTGTGTGAGCCTATTTTTGCTAAGCCATTGTGCGAAATCTCCTTTGGTCATGTGTTGTTGAATTTGTTCAACACGGCACGTCGATTCAATATGGAGGTTCAGCCACAACTTGTACTGTTGCAAAAAACGCTGTTGTACGTGGAAGGGCTTGGTAGGCAGCTATATCCTCAACTTGATTTGTGGGAGACCGCAAAACCATTCCTTGAAGAATGGATGATGAATCAAGTTGGGCCGCAAGCTTTGGTGAATGCAATTAAAGATCGTGCACCATTTTGGGCGGAGAAGTTACCGGAACTGCCAGAGCTGCTTTACGATAGCCTGAAACAAGGTAAAGCGATGAACCAACGCATGGATCAGCTTTACCAAGGGTATCGTCAGAGCAAGCGCCAGCAGGCGACAGGAAAGTTTTTATTTGGCGTTGGCGCCACTTTAGTCGTATGCTCGGCAATATTGGTGAACAATGCTTTTGAGCAGCTTTCGTTGGCCAGCGGTATCGCAGGTGTCACATTTTGGCTGCTTAGTTGGCGAGCTTATCGTCAATAGACGTTAAACTCTTGAAATATTTTTGTTTATTTAAAGACCCGAGGTAAAGAGAATGGGTGGTATCAGTGTTTGGCAACTTCTAATCATTGCTGTAATTGTTGTATTGCTATTCGGAACTAAGAAACTACGCGGTATCGGTGGCGATCTGGGTGGTGCCGTTAAGGGCTTCAAAAAAGCGATGAGCGAAGATGAACCTGCGAAAAATGACAAAGACGCAGACTTCGAACCAAAAAGTCTAGAAGAGCAGCAGAAAAAAGAAGCTGCTCCTGAAACGAAAAAAGACAAAGAGCAGGCGTAAAACGTGTTTGATATCGGTTTTTGGGAACTGGTATTAATATCTGTTGTTGGTCTGGTCGTTCTTGGGCCGGAGCGTTTGCCTCATGCTATTCGCAGCGTGTCTCGCTTTATCGGTGCCGCTAAGAGTATGGCAAATAGCGTCAAAGACGAATTGTCACACGAGCTGAAAGTCCAAGAGCTGCAAGAAAACTTGCGCAAAGCAGAACAAATGGGGATGGATGATTTGTCCCCTGAGTTGAAATCTTCAGTCGAAGAATTGAAGAAGGCAGCGCAATCTGTAAATCGTCCTTACGCAAAGAACACCGATTCAGAGGCTGAGCCTGTAAAAACAGAGCCAGCAGCAGAAAAGGTAGAGAAAGCGGAAGAGAGCAAGGTTACAGCGGCAGATAAGAAAGCCGAATAGTCTCATTAGGAGGAGCTACTAGTGATTGGTAGCTCCTTTTTGATCTGGTTTTTAATAAGAGGTTTGCCATGTCTACCGTCGAGCAGACACAACCTTTAATTAGTCATTTGTTGGAGCTTCGCAACCGACTACTGCGCTCAATTTTGGCAGTGTTGGTGGTGTTTGTCGGACTAATTTATTTCTCTAACCACATTTACGAGTTTGTTTCCGCACCTTTAGTAGAGCGTCTACCTGAAGGCGCAACCATGATTGCTACGGATGTGGCTTCACCCTTTTTCACGCCACTGAAGTTGACGTTAATCGCTTCGGTATTTATTGCGGTGCCGTTTATCTTGTATCAAGTGTGGGCATTTGTAGCGCCAGGTTTGTACAAGCATGAACGTCGATTGATCATGCCACTGCTGTTCTCGAGTTCGCTATTGTTCTACTGTGGAGTGGCATTTGCCTACTTCGTGGTATTTCCATTGGTGTTTGGCTTCTTTACCGCCATCTCTCTTGGTGGAGTAGAGTTTGCAACTGATATCTCGAGTTATCTCGACTTTGTGCTGGCGCTATTTATGGCGTTTGGTATCGCATTCGAGGTGCCTGTTGCGATTATTTTGTTGTGTTGGACTGGGGCCACTACACCAGAAGATTTAAGACAGAAACGTCCTTATATTATAGTGGCTGCGTTTGTCGTAGGTATGGTGTTAACGCCACCAGACATGATCTCGCAAACCTTACTCGCTATTCCGATGTGTTTACTGTTTGAAGTCGGTTTGTTCTTCGCGCGTTTTTATACTCGTCGAAGCGAAGAAGTAGAAGCGGAAACCGAAGAATAAGGCTAATCTAGATGTGAAAAGCGGCTCAATTGAGCCGCTTTTTTTTGCGGTTGGTTTTTTCTTGGGCTAATTACTTAACTTTCATGACGTAACCACATTTTGTGCATACGTATACTTCCTTGATGCCCAGCAGCTTTTGAAAAAAACTGCGCGGTACGCGTTGTAAGTAAGCACCATGTGTACACACTTCAACTTTCATATTCATGCTGTTTTACATTTGTGCTAATTAATTGGCGTAAATCAGTATAGAAAAATAATGTGTCGAGTTGTCGACAGTTTTGCAAAGCGGACGAAGTAAAGTGACGATATGAGAAGTAAGTAGAGTTGCTAGTTAATTATTATGTTTATCAATAATTTTGTATGGATTGTTCTACTATTTCAACGGGTTGAATCGTTCATTCAATAGTTTAGGTGATAAAAAAGCGACGTTGATTTCGTCGCCTTTTCAATTCTCGTGAATTAAATATTAAACAGCTTTTTGGCATTCTCAGTCGTTATGGCATCGATGGTTGCGATGTCGACATCACGCAAGTCGGCAACACGTTGTGCAACGAGAGAAGTGTAGGCTGGTTCATTACGTTTACCACGGTGTGGCACAGGCGCTAAATATGGACAGTCGGTTTCTAAAATGACCCACTGCATATCCAAATGTGGAATGACTTTATCCATCCCGCCATTCTTAAAGGTCGATACGCCACCCAAGCCTAAGTGGAAGCCTAGCTCATTGATTGCTTGCGCTTCTTCTAAGCTGCCTCCAAAACAGTGGAATACACCACGCAGACGACCATCTTGCTCTTGTCTTAGCAAAGTGAGTGTTTCTTCAATCGAATCACGAGTGTGGATAACGACTGGTAAGTCCATCTCTTTTGCCCAGTTAAGTTGAGCTACGAACGCCATTTCTTGCTCAGCACGATAGGTTTTATCCCAATACAGGTCGATACCGATTTCGCCCACCGCAATAAACTTGTGTTTCTCAAACCAACCGCGGATGATCTCCAACGTTTGTTCAACATTGCTGTCCACATAACAAGGGTGGAGTCCCATCATTGAGTGGCACACGTCAGGATATGCCGCTTCGGTTTGTAGCATGGGCTCAATAGAGTCCAGATCGATGTTTGGCAACAGGATTTTATTAATGCCTTGCGTTAAGGCGCGTTGTACTACTTCATTGCGGTCGTTATCAAATTCGCTGGCATAGATGTGCGCGTGGGTATCGATCATCGTTACTCTCTGTGCTTCATAGTTGGTTTCGTATTCGAAGTATACTTGAGTGTGAGTGCTGGGTCATTTTCAGTTTTTTTCATTACCTTTTTCCAGATTGTCACTCGCAACATGCATCAAGAGTGATATGATTTTGTTCACCAGATGATTTGATCATCATAACCGTCCAGACAAGGAGAAAATGGTGTCTGTATCAATTCAAGGTCCATTCCCTGCACGCCGTATGCGTCGTTTACGTAAGCACGATTTTAGTCGTCGTTTGATGGCTGAGAACCAACTTTCTGTTAATGATCTGATTTACCCAATGTTCATTCTTATGGGTAAAGATCGTCGTGAGAGCGTGGAGTCCATGCCGGGTGTAGAGCGTTTGTCGATTGATTTAATGCTAGAAGAAGCACAATACCTTGCAAATCTAGGCGTTCCAGCAATCGCGCTTTTCCCTGTCGTAAACCAAGACGCTAAAAGCTTATGTGCTACTGAAGCCTACAACCCAGAAGGTTTGGTTCAGCGAGCAGTACGAGCGCTTAAAGAACACATTCCTCAAATTGGTGTAATCACAGACGTGGCACTCGACCCATTCACGACACATGGCCAAGACGGCATCATCGATGAAGATGGCTACGTAATGAATGATGAAACCACAGAAGTATTGGTTAAGCAGGCTTTGTCTCATGCAGAAGCGGGTGCTGACGTAGTCGCGCCTTCAGACATGATGGATGGCCGAATTGGTAAGATCCGCGAAGCATTAGAAAACGCGGGCTACATTCATACTCAAATCATGGCTTACTCGGCTAAGTACGCATCGAACTACTACGGACCATTCCGTGATGCGGTTGGCTCTTCTTCAAATCTAAAAGGCGGCAACAAGAAAAACTACCAAATGGACCCAGCAAACATTGATGAAGCGATTCACGAAGTGGCGCTAGACATCAACGAAGGTGCGGACATGGTGATGGTTAAACCTGGTATGCCATACTTAGATGTAGTTCGCCGAGTAAAAACTGAACTTCAAGTACCGACATTTGCTTATCAAGTCTCTGGCGAGTACGCGATGCATAAAGCGGCGATCATGAATGGCTGGCTCAAAGAGCGTGAAATTGTGATGGAATCACTATTGTGCTTCAAACGTGCAGGTGCAGATGGCATCTTAACGTACTTTGCGAAAGACGTTGCTGAGTGGTTGGCAGAAGAGAATGCACAAACTGCTCAACACCTAAATCGTACTCCGGAAGCGACAGAAGAGTAATTATCGCTCAGTGAGAAATACCAGACCAACAAGAGTTGTTCGTCTGTATATACCCAAGTAACCTCAGGCGGATTACAACAGTAACAATCCAAGGTGCTTGGGTATTTTTATTTTGGAGAAGAGAACAATGACAATGCTGATTCGTGAAGGCACATTGGAAGAAGCACTTCAAGTTGTGGCGCGTGTTACCGAGTTTTCGAAAGGAGAAACGGTAGACTCCATGACTCAACGTTTAGAAGAGAAAAACAGTTTAATCCTCGTTGCAGAAAAAAATGGCACGATTGTCGGCTTCAAAATAGGTTACGAATTAGAGGATGGTGTTTTCTATAGCTGGTTAGGTGGTGTTGTCCCTGAAGCTCGAAATGAAGGTGTGGCACAGCTGCTTTTGGAAGCTCAAGAGGATTGGGTGGCAGAACAAGGCTACAACACATTAAAAGTGAAATCTCGAAACCAGTTTCCGGCTATGCTTCGCTTGTTATTGAGAAATGGCTATATCATTGAAAAGTTTGAAGAAAAAGTAAATCTTCGAGAATCTCGAGTGCATTTCATTAAAGCAATGTGAAAATAAATGAGATTTTTTCTCATTTAACTGTTGACTACGAAATGAGAATCATTATTATTAAACCTGTCTTAGGTAATGAGGAAAGTTCACAAGGACGTTGAGTGACTTATTAACAGAAGTTAATTAACTGAAAGTTGAGAAGTGATGAAACATTTTTCCGAGAACTTGCACGAATTCTTTTTGACACGACATTGCTCACATTGCTTCCAGTGTAATTTATAGCTTCTTGGTTAAGCTGCTCTATTTACAGAATTTGCTTTACCACTTCTGCTAGGCGACCCCATTCGGGTCGCTTTTTTCTTTTCTACGATTTCTATTTGACGTCACTATTAATATCTTTTCCACATGCGATGATCATTTTAGGATCGTTGATCTTCTCGCCGTTATGCGAATTTATTATTATAAATCAATGATTTGAGTTGGTGTTTTCTTGTGTTTTTTGTTATTGGATAACCAGTGGATAATTTCTATAAACAGAGTTATCCACAGGAGGTGGTGTTTTCGTGAATAAAGTCGGAAAAATTTACGCGACCTAGATCGAGCGAACAAGATAGATTCGGATCAGCAGTCATGGCATCCTAGGCAGATCTCTCAAGTACTGAATTGGATACAGACAATTATGGCAAGTATTCCTGAAAATCCGTTGATCCTTATCGACGGCTCTTCTTACCTATATCGCGCTTTTCACGCCTACCCGGGCACCATGAGCAATGGTGAAATTCCAACTAATGCCGTTTACGGCGTCGTGAACATGTTACGCAGCATGATGCGTCAGTTTGCGTCTGAGCGCATCGCGGTGGTTTTCGATGCAAAGGGAAAAACCTTTCGTGATGATATGTATGCAGAATACAAAGCGAATCGTCCGCCAATGCCGGATGACCTGCGTTGTCAAATTGAACCATTACACAATGTTATTCGTGCAATGGGTTTGCCGCTGATCTGTGTTCCTGGCGTCGAGGCGGATGACGTCATCGGTACGTTAGCATACCAAGCATCACAAAAGGGCATGCCTGTATTGATCAGTACTGGTGATAAAGACATGGCGCAGCTAGTGGATGATAACATTACCTTGATCAACACCATGACGAACGTCGTAATGGATCGTGAAGGTGTGGTTGAAAAGTTTGGCATTCCACCTGAGTTGATCATCGACTACTTAGCACTGATGGGCGATAAAGTAGATAACATTCCTGGTGTACCGGGTGTCGGTGATAAAACCGCGACCGCACTACTGCAAGGTATTGGTGGTCTGACGAAGTTGTATGAAAACCTCGATGATATTGCAGGGCTTGGTTTCCGTGGTTCTAAAACCATGGCGAAAAAGCTCATCGACAACAAAGAAAATGCCATGCTTTCGTATGAGCTCGCGACCATCAAATTGGATGTTGAGCTTGAGGAAACGCCAGAATCATTGCTGAAAGCGGAACCAAATAAAGACGAATTAGTGAAGCTGTATGGCCAACTGACGTTTAAATCTTGGTTGAATGAACTACTTGAAGGCGGTTCTGGATCTGTGGAGGCTGTAGAGCTTGCAGGATCTTCACAAGCTTCTTCTTCTCAAGCCGAGATGGAAACTTCTGCGGTAACAATCGATCGCAGCCAATATGAAACAATTCTGGATAAAGAAACCTTCAATGCTTGGCTAGATAAACTTCAAACGGCTGAGCTGTTTGCATTTGATACGGAGACCGATAACCTAGATTACATGCTAGCGAATCTAGTTGGTTTGTCATTCGCTGTCGATGAAGGTATTGCGGCTTATGTGCCAGTTGCACATGACTATTTAGATGCGCCTGAACAGCTTGATCGTGATTGGGTACTAGAACAGCTGAAGCCAATTCTTGAAGATGCAGCGAAAGCAAAAGTCGGTCAAAACTTAAAGTATGATGCGTCTGTACTCGCTCGTTACGACATTGAGCTAAAAGGTATCAAGCACGACACGATGTTGGAATCGTATATCTACAACAGTGTCGGCGGTAAACACGATATGGACAGCTTGGCGCTTCGCTTCCTACAGCACAGCTGCATTTCTTTTGAGCAAATTGCAGGTAAAGGCAAAAATCAGCTTACGTTTAACCAAATCGAACTGGAACAAGCATCGCCATACGCGGCAGAAGATGCGGATGTGACCCTTCGTCTGCACAATCGCTTGTTTGCTAATATCGAGCAGGATGAAAGCCTGAAGACAGTTTACGAAGAGATTGAAATGCCGTTGGTGCCAGTTCTTTCGCGCATTGAACGCACTGGGGTCTTTATCGATGAAATGAAGCTGAGTGCGCAGTCGGTCGAGATTACCGCTCGCCTTGATGAGCTTGAAAAGAAAGCGTACGAAATTGCAGAGCAAGAGTTTAACATGAACTCGCCAAAGCAATTACAAGCCATCCTATTTGAAAAAATGGGTTTACCGGTTGTGAAGAAAACGCCATCAGGCACACCATCGACGAATGAAGAAGTTCTGCAAGAACTCGCACTAGACTACCCACTACCAAAACTGATTTTGGAATACCGTGGTCTGGCGAAGCTAAAATCAACTTACACCGACAAACTGCCGAAGATGATCAACCCATCAACGGGTCGCGTGCATACTTCTTACCACCAAGCAGTGACCGCAACGGGTCGTCTATCTTCTACTGATCCGAACTTACAGAACATTCCAATTCGTAACGAAGCTGGCCGTCGTATTCGTCAAGCGTTTGTCGCGCCATCAGGGCATAAAATCTTAGCGGTCGACTACTCGCAAATCGAACTTCGCATCATGGCGCACCTTTCTGGTGACCAAGCGTTATTGGATGCATTCCGTGATGGCAAAGATATCCACGCGGCAACCGCAGCAGAAATCATGGGTGTTTCTATTGAAGACGTTTCAAGTGAGCAACGTCGTCGTGCGAAAGCGGTTAATTTCGGTCTTATTTACGGCATGAGTGCGTTTGGTTTGGCGAAGCAATTAGGCATTCCTCGTGGTGAGGCTCAAGCGTACATGGATACATACTTTGAACGTTACCCAGGCGTGATGCAGTACATGGAAGACACACGCAGCACAGCAGCAGATAAAGGGTATGTTGAAACGATTTTTGGTCGACGTTTGCATTTGCCAGAAATCAAATCGCGCAACGGGATGCGTCGTAAAGCTGCTGAACGTGCGGCAATCAACGCACCAATGCAAGGTACGGCAGCGGACATCATTAAGAAAGCGATGCTGTTGGTTGATCAGTGGATTCAGGAAGAAGGCAATGGTCGTGTGAAGTTATTAATGCAAGTACACGATGAATTGGTCTTTGAAGTTGAAGAGTCATCATTGTCCGAAATTGAAAGTAAAGTACAGAAATTGATGGAATCTGCAGCAGAGCTAAAAGTACCGTTGGTTGCAGAAGCAGGTCACGGTGATAACTGGGATCAAGCTCATTAGTCACTTTTAGACCAAAATAACCAATTAATTATGAGCCAGCGCACAAACGCTGGCTTTTTTTTGAGATTAAAAAAGCTAGCGCAAAGTTAACTTTGATGTTGCTTAATAAAAATTTCATGAAAAAAAACTACAAAAATTCTTTGCAATTCTGACCAATTGTTGTACATTAATACTCGTAGGGTACAGAGGTAAGATGTTCTATCTTTCAGACCTTTTGTTTCACGTTATTGGATTAGGCTGATTCAGCCGCCCCAGTCAGTTTTTGACTGGGGCGTTTTTTATTGGGCGAAAGAAAATTATTCTTTTAGATCAGTAGCTTAAAGTAAGCCTTTAAAAACCTTCTTTTTTGACCTTTCTAAGTCACTGCAAAATCTCGATTTTTCCTTCAAATTTATTGCGTTATTCATCCTGTAAATTTACGCCAGTCACACTATTATTTTTTCTTGAAAGAAACTAAGTTACATCTTTTTGAAGCTTTGCTTGGCTTAACTGTCTGAATTGTAATGCTATTGGGTGTTTTGGGAGTGAATGTTTGGTGATAAACAGGAAACAAGAGCGCTTTTTAACCTATTGAAATCGAATCTCAGTTCAGCAATGCTTCGTCACATAACAATAATTACCAATTTTTCTCTCCCGTTATCCCTGCCAGGAAGGCGGGGATTTTTATTGCCTGTTATTTAGTTCAGATAAACAAAAGCCCCACCAAATGGCAGGGCCGTGTCGAAGAAATTTAACAAATATTGTTAATTATTCTTCATCGCTCGCTGGTATCTCTTGTTCGTCTTCTTCTATCAGGTGTGCTAGTGCTGGTGCAAACCAGGTATCCAGTTTTGCACGTAGCTGATCGACACCTAATCCTTTCAGTGAAGAGAACACATCAACAGAAACGTCACCACCGAAAGTTTCTACTTGCTTACGAACTTTCAGTAGAGTTTGTTTGCGTGCACCACTTTTTAGTTTATCTGCTTTGGTTAGCAAAACTTGCACAGGAATGTGGCTATCGATGGCCCAGAAAATCATTTGTTGGTCGAGATCTTTCATTGGATGACGAATGTCCATTAGAACCACTAAGCCTTTTAGGCACTCGCGTTTCTGTAGGTATTCACCCAAAGATTTCTGCCATTTGTTTTTCATCTCTACCGGTACTTGAGCAAAACCGTATCCAGGTAGATCGACAATGTGACAACCTTCTTCTACTTTGAAAAGGTTGATTAATTGCGTACGACCAGGTGTCTTTGATGTCTTGGCTAAGCTTTTTTGATTAGTTAGACGGTTAAGTGCACTCGATTTACCAGCGTTTGAGCGTCCTGCAAACGCAATTTCGACACCTTCGTCTTCCGGCAGGTGACGAATATCGGGTGCGCTGGTGATGAAATGCGTATTTTGGTAATGAATTTTTACGCTCACTGTTAACTCCATCTCGACTTTGTGTAGTCGATTGATTACTTTTTTGTGAAAATGTGTAAAATAACCGTGCTCGGCATAAGGTCGCCTATTGTACCATGAGTGTACGCGGTATGTTCACATTCCGTGGTACTGGAAGCTTGATAATTATAATGGAATGTCATGAAGAAATTAGCGCTAATTTTGAGTCTTTTAGCCAGTTGCTCAGTATGGGCCCAAGGTAATATTGAGGCTGGTAAAGCAAAATCACAAACCTGTGTCGCCTGTCACGGAGCAGATGGCAACAGTGCAATAACAACGTACCCGAAACTCGCAGGCCAACACGCTAAGTATCTTGAGAAGCAGTTAAAAGAACTTAAGCTAGGCATGACAAGTGGTGGTAAACAAGGTCGTTACGATCCTGTAATGAGTGGTATGGCAATGCCACTGAGCGATGAAGATATCGCAGACCTATCTGCTTACTACGCTTCGCTACCAGTTTCAGAAAACTCAACACCTGAAGATGTAGTAGCAAAAGGCAAAACGCTTTATACCGCTGGTGATGCCGAGCGTGGCCTAACCGCATGTATTGCATGTCATGGTCCTCGTGGCAATGGTACTGAGCTTTCAGGTTTCCCGAAAATTTCTGGTCAGCATGCTGACTACATCAAAGCTCAGCTAGAAAAATTCCGTGATGGCGACCGTGGTAATGATATGAATGCCATGATGCGCGACATCGCGAAGAAAATGACAGACGAAGATATCGAAGTGCTGTCTAAATACGTTGGCGGTCTGCACTAATATACCTAAATCGCTCAAGATCCTGCATCTTGAGCTGGTTGGGTAGATGTCCCTACATCGTTCGAGCAACTTGTACAAAAATGCCCTAGTGAATCCACTAGGGCATTTTTGTTCGTGACAGATATCACAGTCGAGTTTGGATGCAAAAGCGATAGTTGGCTCGGCAGTTTGTGAGACATCTGCCATACTTGATGTTGACTTTTTCTTGTTAGTGTTTTTAAGTTTTTGATTAAATGATAATTTTGATTTTTTAGAAAAATAGGCGGATTTTTTTTCAACCCATTACTTGTGAGTATAACGGGATGGCGTAAAGTAGAAGTCGTTCACAGGGGGTGAATGTAAGGATTTAAGACCACGGTTTAGGTCTCCAAGGATGTAGCTCGGATGCTTGGTGATTTAGAAAGGGATTTAGATAGGTAGGGAGCCTATCAGATAAGGATGGTCATCTCGTCTGACGGTTAAGACAGTGAAACGGATCAGGCACAGGAAGTTGCTCAGTAGACAGGAAGTAAACGGATAGCCAAAATTCATCAGGAAGATGAAAAACAACTCTTTTTGGCAGGGAAAGCTCTAAAAACAAAGGGATCATTGGTGCACCAAATGTGTGCAACACAGTTTCGCCAATTGATGGCACTTAGAAAGCGACAGTCTGACTGTCGCTTTTTTTATATCCGTTGACTTGCTCAGTCGTAACTTGAATTGATATTACTGCACTTATTTAGCTTTATAGGTTGTAAACAAAGTTTTTTAACAAAAATTGCTGAAAAAATACTCAACAACACTCCAATCCGAGTTCACTTTCTGGTATGTTTCGCATCCCTGTTTGAGGAAGTCAGCATGCATACCTGTCCTTTATGCCAAAATCAGCGCACTCACCATTATTTTGAAGATAAGCGTCGTGAATATCTTCAATGTGAGCAGTGCAGCTTGGTATTCGTAAATCCAGACCAACGTTTGGATGCGGAAAGCGAAAAAGCTCACTATGATTTGCATGAGAACAACCCCGATGATTTGGGTTACCGACGCTTTTTGTCGCGTATTGCTGACCCGATCACAGAGCGAATTTCTCCACAATCAAATGGTATTGACTTTGGTTGTGGTCCTGGCCCAACGCTCTCCTTGATGCTGGAAGAGGCGGGGCACAACATGGCGTTGTACGATCTCTACTACCACCCTGATACGTCGGTTTTAGAAAAAACGTACGACTTCATGACAGCAACAGAGGTGATAGAGCACCTCTACCACCCAGATTTGGTGTGGAAGCAATGGTTGAATTTAGTTAAGCCAGGGGGCTGGATAGGCCTGATGACGAAAATGGTCATCGACGTGGAGGCTTTCAAATCATGGCATTATAAGAACGATCTCACTCACGTAGTGTTCTTTAGTCGTGACACGTTCCAGTTCCTAGCAGAGCGGGATAAGCTCGAACTCGAATTTATTGGTAATGATGTAATTTTACTGAGGAAACCCCAGTAATGAGCCGTAGTAAAAAATCTAGAAAACCGGGTGCCGCTGGTGCACCTGAGTTTGTTGTAACTCGTAACCGTACAGAATCTGATGTGGAAGGCCGCTTACGCAAGCGTGCTAAAAAGCGTAAAGGTCTGAAAACGGGTAACCGTAACTCAGAAGTTAACGAGCAGAAAAAGCAAGCTGCTGCACAAAATCGCGACCCGCGCTTAGGCAGCAAAAAGAAAATACCTCTGATTGTTGAACCTGCGAAGAAAATGACGAAGCAAGAGCGTCGTTTGTCGGCAGAGCAAGAACTAGAGATGCTAGAAAATGACGCGCAATTGAACGTGTTGCTAGACCGTATTGAAGCGGGTGAAAACCTGGGCACAGGTCTACAGAAATTCGTCGATGAGAAACTCGATCGCATTGAGAAGCTAATGGACCAACTAGGCTTGTTGGAACCTGAAGAAGAGGAAGATTTCACTGCACCTGCTAAGAAAAGCACGCGCAACGATGATGACTTGCTGGCAGATTTCGACGACATTAATTTCGACGACTATAAAGGATAATTAAGCTATGAATGTAACCTTATTAGCTATTGCTGGTGTTGTGATTATCATCGCACTCGCTTCTTATGCAGGTTACCTTCTGCTTCAATTGAAAAAGCAAAAGGAATTGCAGCTGAAGCATCAAAAATTGGCGATAGACAAACGTAACGCCAACATTTTTGAGAATGTGCATACCTTGTGTCAGGCGGGCATTCAAGGCCAGTGCGATTTATCTGAAATCAGTATCCGTGTGTATAACATCATGGATTATGTACAAGGTGAAGACCGCGTTGATTTCGATAAAACGTACCCTGCGATTTCTGAGCTTTACCACATCGTGAAAGATATGGCGCGTGGCGAAGAACGCCAACAACTTGCCAAGAAAGAGCGTATGCAACAGAACTTGACGCGTCATAAAGCGGAAAGCCGCCTCACTGATGCGATTATTGAGGAGCTCAAAGTGTTGCAGAAAAACGTCCAGCCACTGAATAATCAAATCAATATTCAGATGATTTAAGCGCGACCTCCAATAGTCTCCTTATGGCTAATGGGGGTATCGTGATCACGCTAGCACTTCTTTAGTTTTATACTTAAAAAGCCAGTCGGCGTTGCCACGCTTGTCATCGTCGTATGGCAAAATAGCGGCTCTGAATATCGGGTGACGGCTTTCGTTGCCCTAGCATTTAACGGAAAGTACCACCATGTCGAATCAACACACTGAATCGAAACAGCAAATCGTCTGGGATCAAGCGGTATTGGATAAGTACAACTATTCCGGGCCTCGTTATACGTCGTACCCAACGGCGCTGGAGTTTCATGAAGCGTTCACCATTTCTGATTATGATATGGCATGCACTCAATACCCAGAACGCCCATTATCGCTGTACGTACACATTCCGTTCTGTCACAAGCTTTGTTACTACTGTGGATGTAATAAAGTCATTACGCGCCACTCGCACAAAGCGGATGAATACCTCGACGTGCTTGAACACGAAATTCGTCAACGTGCTGCATTACTTGTGGGTCGCACCGTGACGCAATTGCATTTTGGTGGTGGTACACCGACGTTTCTCTCTGAAAAGCAAATCACGCGTGTAATGAGCCTGCTACGCCAAGAGTTTACTTTTAGTAGCGATGCTGAAATCAGTATCGAGGTTGACCCGCGTGAAATCGAGCTGACCATGCTGGATCATCTGCGTAGTGAAGGCTTCAATCGCTTGAGCATCGGTGTGCAGGACTTCAACAAAGAAGTGCAAAAACTGGTGAATCGTGAGCAAGATGAAGAGTTCATCGTTGCGATGGTTGCGCGCGCAAAAGAGTTAGGCTTTCGTTCGACGAACCTAGATTTGATTTACGGTTTACCGAAGCAGACCAAAGAATCTTTTGCCAAGACTCTAGAACAAGTGCTAGAGATGCAGCCGGGCCGTCTATCCGTGTTTAACTACGCGCACATGCCACAGCTATTTGCAGCGCAGCGTAAGATTAAAGACGAAGACCTGCCAAAAGCAGAGGAGAAGATGGCGATTCTGCAAGACACCATCGCGACACTGACTGGTGCTGGCTACCAATTTATCGGTATGGACCACTTTGCTTTGCCGGACGATGAACTTGCTGTTGCCCAGCGCGAAGGTATTTTGCATCGCAATTTCCAAGGCTACACCACACAAGGTGAATGTGACTTGGTTGGCTTTGGTGTTTCTGCAATCTCGATGATCGGCGATGCGTACGCGCAAAACCAGAAAGAGCTGAAGAAATACTACGCTCAAGTCAACGAACTTCGTCACGCTCTATGGAAAGGGGTCTCGCTGGACTCTGATGATTTGCTCCGTCGCGAAGTGATTAAGCAGCTGATTTGTAACTTCAAGTTAGACAAGAAAGCCATTGAGTCTGAGTTTAAAGTGAGGTTTGAACAGTACTTTAAAGAAGATTTGCAGCTACTTCAGACCTTTATTAACGATGAGCTGGTGGAAGTGGATGATAATGAAATTCGTGTGACGCTGCGAGGTCGTTTGTTGATCCGTAATATTTGTATGAGCTTCGATAAATACCTACGAGCAAAGGCACGTCAGCAACAGTTCTCTCGTGTTATTTAATCAGAGATACAGATTCAAGATATAAAAAATGCCAGCAGATGCTGGCATTTTTTTATGTTTTCGCTGGATTTAAGCGCGATCTTTTACTTTTTCTCTCAGTTCCGATTTTTCTGCTTCTGAAAGGAACGCAATCTCAAGGCCATTGATTTGCGCTTGGCGAATCTGGTCTTGGCTCAGGCCAGCGGCTGGTGCCGCTACTTCGTATTCGTATGGCAGTTCGATGCCTTCAACCGCTGGATCGTCAGTGTTCAAACACGCAAGAACGCCATGCTCTAGGAACTGCTTGAGAGGGTGGTTTTCTAGCGTTTCTACCGTACTTGTTTGGTAGTTTGACGTCAGGCAAGATTCAATACCAATGCGGTTTTCTGCTAGGTAATCCATCAGTTTTGGATCGTGAATCGCTTTTACGCCGTGACCGATACGAGTTGCGCCCAGCTCATTGATTGCTTGCCACATGCTCTCTGCACCTGCTGCTTCACCAGCATGGACCGTTACCCCAAGGCCAGCATCGCGTACTTGCTTGAAGTGAGACACAAAGCGATCACCCGGTTGGCCTAGCTCGTCACCCGCAAGGTCAACGGCAACGATGTGATCTTTCTGGCTCAGAATGCCGTCCAGTTCTTGTTGACATGCGTCAGTACCAAATGTACGACTCATGATACCGATCAGGTTGGCTTTCACGCCAAAATCGCGCATACCCGCTTGCACACCGTCCACGACGGCTTCAACAACCCCCGCTACTGGTAGTTTGTGTTTCATCGCCATGTAGTAAGGAGAGAAACGCAGCTCTGCGTAATCGATTTGTGCGTTTAGCGCGTCTTCTACGTTTTCGTACGCGACACGACGACACGCATCTAGATCGCCCAGTACAGCAACACCCCAGTCGAGCTTAGAAAGGAAAGCAACAAGAGAGGGTTCCGCTTCGACAATTTGAACGTGAGGAGTGAGAGACTCAATATCGTACGCTGGTAGGGCAATGCCAAACTTTTGGCCTAGCTCAAGAATCGTTTTAGTACGAATGTTACCGTCGAGGTGACGGTGCAAATCAGTAAGAGGAAGGTTCTTCGTTATCATTTTGTCGATCCGATAGTTATGAACTGGAACAGGGCCCAAACATCATCTGTGACAATACATGGGTAAGATTTGCAGTTAAGTATAAATAACAGTTGGGTAGATTGTCAGTAGAGGATGACTAGGAAATCAACGATTCTCGCTCTTTTCTACTTCATGTTCACCAAATGTGTTGGCCATTCTTCTAGTGGCATAGGGCGGCTGTAGTAGAAGCCTTGCACCTGATTACAGCCTAAAGAGCGCAGTAATTGTGCTTGATTGCTATCCTCGACACCTTCCGCGACGACATTAGTTTTGAGACCTGCTGTGATATTGATGACGGCAGCGACGACTGAACTGTTTAAGTTTTCTTGTGTGAGTTGATTGATGAAGGTGCGATCAATCTTCAAGCAGGTAAACGGCAGAGAGTGGAGGTAACCCAGTGATGAGTAGCCGGTGCCAAAGTCATCTATCGCGATACCAATACCCATTTCACGCAGTTTAGTCATATTTTCTAGTGTGGTCGGTGCGCTATCAATGATACGTGATTCTGTGATCTCTAGTGTGAGGTTACTTGCTGGTAATTTCGTGATATCCAATACGCTTATCACCGTATCAACAAAACTTGGGCAAGATAGTTGATTAACGGAGATATTCACATGCAGTTGGAAGTCCGACGGCCACTGTTTGCTTTCGATCGCTTGGTAAGTGTCGCGACAAGCTTGTAACAGAATCTGTTGGCCGATGGCTTTGATCATGCCGCTTTCTTCCGCGATTGGGATAAAATCTAATGGTGACACCATACCTGAGTCGCTATGCCAACGCGCAAGTGCTTCGGCGCCACACACTGTGCCACTGACGAGATCCACAATCGGTTGGTAATGAGGAATAAACTCTCGGTTTTCAATGCCAGTTTGGATCTTGGTCAGCATTTGCGTACGAAACTTTGAAGCGCTCGCTAGTTCTGGGCTGTAGTGACAAACACCAGTCAGTGAGTCTTGTTTAGCGTAACTTAATGCGATGCTGGCGTTGCGTAACCATAAAGGCATGGTTTCGTTTGGCTGGGTTTGTACAATACCAAGTGAAATCTTCATCACTACATTCTCGCCTTCCACCATAAATGGGGTGGAAAAGAGTTGCTGTAATCGACGCTCGGTTTGTTTAATTTTGGTTTCCGTGTCGACATTTGAGAGAAACACCGCGAACTCATCACCACCAATCCGAGCCAATAATGCGTTGTCACGAAACTGCTGTTTTAGCCTTTCAGCGATGCTGACCAACAACTGGTCGCCGTTGTGATGACCCACACTGTCGTTGATATCTCTAAATTTGTTGATACCAAGTAAAAATAAACTGCCGTGACAAAGATGAGACTGATTTTCACAGATTTCGACCAAACCCTGACGGCTATATAAGCGTGTTAGAGAGTCATAAACTAACTGTTCACGCAATGCTTTGAATGAAGCTCTTAGATTGTTCGCCATTTCATTAAAAGCATGAACCAGTACGGTTGTCTCATACACATAACCAGGCTTTGGCATGCCGCTATCCCAATCCCCATTTGCCAGGTGCTGAGCGGCGGCGGCCGTCGCGTTAATTGGTCTGGTAACTCGGTTGAAAATGATCCAACTGATGGCGATCCCAAATAGGCTTACAATAATGCCAACGAGCCAACTCTCTTGCTGGCTTTTTGGTAACAGGCCGAGAAGCTCGGACTCCGAAATGGAGGTGCCAATAAACCATGTTAAGCCATCTTGGTCTCGATACGGGGTTAGCCGACTGAAAATACGTTGTCCATCATGTTCAAATGAAAAAGTATAAGGTTGCTTGGTGTTGTTGAGATCGAAAGACCGGACGCGGCTCGCACTGATTTTGATGATCGGGTCTGCGTTTTCAGCGGCAAGCAAACGCTGCCCTTTATCCGAAAATTTTGTGCCCCATGAGATGACGCTTCCCGGGCCTGAGTGAGCGATTAAACGATGATCTGGGTCCATGATGTAGACCGACGCTTTAGTGTTGTATTTTAACTCGCGCAGGAATTCGTTGAATGTATTGATACGAATGTCTGTCACCAAAACACCAGCAAATTGGTCGTGTTTGTACACCGGCGTCATGGCTGATAGCGTAATATCCTGGCGTTCATCAGCGTTGGTATAAATTTCAGACCAAGTGGCGTTTTGGCTCTCTGCAACGGGCTTATACCATGGGCGAGTGCGAGGATCGTATTGGGAGATAACCGTTCGAATGTTGTTACTCACATGGTTGGTTCCATAAATAACCAGATCACCATCGGTGTGGCGATCTTGCACCATTAAGGTGTAATCGTCGGAAAGTTCGCGGCGAAAGCCTGCAAAGTCGCCGTTTTCTGAACCAAATGCGATTACATCCAACTGCGGTATCGATTGGTAAAGATTTTTGAATGCACTTAGCAGGTAGTTTTGAATGTCTGAGGTATCGTGAGGGCGATAAAGGTTGTGATAGCTGACGTTGTGCGCGAGAGCCATAACCGCAGTAAAAGGCTTACGTAGATAGCTATTGAGGTGGTCGTGGACACTTTCGGTTAACACGGAAAGTTGCTTGTCACTGATATCCGTGACCACTTCTTCGTAACTTTGTTTTTGGACGTAGACAATGACACCGATCGCCAGTAAGAAGATCATGACAAATGGAATCAGAACAGCAGTACGCAGTGTAATTTGAGTCGTAGCAGTAGACATCGCCTAATCACATAGATGGTGGTGCGCCACAATTGTACTGATGTTTTTATTAATATCGAGTGACAAACGACGCTCGTTGTTAACGCACCACGTAAGTGATTGTCAGTACAATTCTTTTAATTTTCTGGTGAGTGTATTTCGCCCCCAGCCTAATACTTTAGCGGCATCTTGCTTATGACCTTTAGTGTGCTCTAAGGCTGCTTCTAATAAAATGCGTTCAAATTCTGGTAAAGCGTAAGAAAGTAGTTCTTTATCTCCTGCTGCGAGTGAATGCCGTGCCCAATCCGCCAATTGTTCTTGCCAACTACCATGTGCAGAGTCTGAAATGGATTTTTTCTCTTCTAGTAGTTCGCTTGGCAAGTCATTTGGTAACACCTCGCTACCACTGGCCATAACGGTTAACCAACGGCAAATATTCTCTAATTGACGCACGTTGCCAGGCCAATCAAGGCGGTTAAGAATCTCTACAGTCGACGGGTGGAGAGTTTTTGTTTCCACACCAAGCTCATCAGCCGCACGGATGAGAAAATGCTGTGTAAGCTTTTCAATGTCTTGCTTACGCTCACGCAGTGCCGGGATCTGAACGCGAATCACGTTTAAGCGATGAAATAGGTCCTCACGAAAGTCACCTTCGTGCACCAGCTTTTCTAAGTTCTGGTGTGTTGCCGCGACAATTCGTACATCGACACTGATCGGAGAGTGACCGCCCACTCGATAAAACTGCCCGTCAGCTAGAACGCGTAGTAAACGAGTTTGAATGTCCAATGGCATGTCGCCGATTTCGTCTAAAAATAGAGTGCCGCCATTGGCTTGTTCGAATCGTCCTTGACGAACATTGTTTGCCCCCGTAAACGCGCCTTTTTCGTGGCCAAACAGTTCTGATTCAATCAAGTCTTTGGGAATCGCCGCCATATTGAGCGCAATGAAAGGTTTGTTAGCACGTGGACTGTGACGGTGCAGTGCATGAGCAACGAGTTCTTTACCCGTGCCCGATTCACCGTTAATCAAGACTGAAATAGAGGAGCGAGAAAGACGACCAATGGCGCGAAACACCTCTTGCATCGCTGGTGCTTCACCGATAATTTCAGGCGTTTCTGCTGGAATGTCTTCTGGAGAGAGCTGCTCGCGTTTGTTTTCGTGGCTGTGTGCAATGGCTCGTTCAACCAGAGTTAAAGTTTCATCAATATCAAAAGGTTTTGGTAAATATTCAAAAGCACCTTTTTGGTACGCATTCACTGCCGCATCTAAATCTGAATGCGCGGTCATGATAATCACGGGAAGGTCTGGGTAATCGCGCTGTACTTGCTTTAGTAGCTCCAACCCATCAATACCTGGCATGCGAATGTCTGATACTAGAACATCCGGCACTTCGCGTTCGAGCGCCATTAACACGCTTTCTCCATCGGCATAGGTTTCACATTTGATGTTGGCAGAGGAGAGCGTTTTCTCCATTACCCAGCGAATTGAACTGTCGTCATCAACGACCCAAACATATCCTTTACTCATGTAGTAATCCTTGCAGCAAACCGAAAAACTGACGCGACTTGAAGTCCATTAGCGCACTCAGATCGGCAGATAAATAGTAAATGTTGTGTGACCAGGCCAGCTTTCTACGTCTATTTTTCCATTGTGCTGGTCGATCAAATTTTGCGAAATAGATAGCCCTAATCCAGTTCCTCCCTCGCGGCCACTGACCATGGGATAGAACAGCGTGTCTTGTAGTTCCGGTGGAATACCTGGGCCGTTGTCTGTGATTTCGACACGAGCAGCGAGTTTACAGCGTTTGCCGTGAATATTGGCTTGATGCACCGTTCTGGTGCGAATGGTTATTTTCCCGTGTTCTTGATGGCTAAGAATTTGTGCGGCGTTGCTGACGATATTAAGCATTGCCTGCTCGATTTGGTCTGTATCCATCAAAATCTCTGGCAAGCTTGGGTCATAATCTCGTTCAATGATGATTGAGCGTTGTGACTCTAATTCAACCAGTTGGCGAACCTTTTCAAGAATTTGGTGCAGATTCTCTTGTGTCTTCTTACCTGGCTTTTGCGGTCCTAGTAATCGATCCACGAGCGCCCTTAAACGGTCTGCTTGCTCAATGATGATGTGTGTATATTCGGTGAGAGAGGGCTCTGGCAGCATTTTTTCTAGCAATTGCGCCGCACCGCGTAAGCCGCCAAGCGGA
The DNA here is from genome assembly GCF_033338635.1 of Vibrio sp. Vb1755. NCBI lineage: Bacteria > Pseudomonadati > Pseudomonadota > Gammaproteobacteria > Vibrionales > Vibrionaceae > Vibrio > Vibrio sp. Vb1755. The sequence goes on from NZ_JAWOTA010000009.1 coordinate 89,792, forward strand.
TTTTTAATCTCATGTGCAAGCCCTCGGACTAACAGCTTCGCTGCTTGTTGTTGGGCGTGTTGGTTCAGTTCTTGAGAGAGTCGGCGCTGCTGATCAATTTTGCGCATCTCGACCAGAAGCATTAACTGCTTTTGCCAAGTGATAGGGCTAACCGTCACCTCTAGCATTAAAGGGCGGCCATCAACAACGAAAGTGACGTCACTGTCGGTGATGCTTTGGCCACTTTGCAACGGTTGAGTGAGCAGCGCGAGATCCAGCGACGCATGCTGAATCAATTGAGAAAGTGATTGTTCAATAATTCGTTTGGCGCTTTGAGAAAACAGCAATTCGGCAGCCGGATTGGCATAACGGATGGCCAATCCATCATCAAGAATCAGCGTTGCTGTCACCATATTGTTGAGAATGGCACTAGGAAGACTGGTATCCACATTACGTCCTTGTTTTGCTTTAAGATTGTGCGATGCACAATAATGGTGCAATTGAACGTTAAGTATGGCGAATAAATCTTAGAAGAAAAAGTGAAAAGCATCGCTGTGATGTGATTTTTTTCACCAGATATTCTATTTTGCCCCTTTTACGGTCGGCTTAACACTTGCTCTATGTAAATGCACCGTTATAGGGCTAGTAGATGCAATAAGCTTGCCGCTTCTTTTCGCGTGCACAGCAAGTGTGTGAGTGCCTCGGTCAATATTGTTTAACTGCCACACTATATGGTTTTGTGGTGCACCATAAGGTTTTCCATCGAGTAACAATTGCAATTGCTCACCGATACCAAGCTTGCGATTGGTTTCTAATTGAATATTGATGATGCCTCGATTGCTGCGGATGGTCTCGTTGTGCTTGGGAGTCAGCATCGAGAGTTGTAATGGGAGAGGCTGATCGGTTGTTTTCTCTGGCTTGTTTTGTGATGCAGTAGATGGCGTAGTCTGAGGTGCGAGCGATTCAGTACTTTCTACCTCAGGAGCTGGTGCGCTGGCTTCAAGGTTTGGCAGTGCGATCGCTTTTGCTCCTTTGTTTGGCGTATCACTAAAGTGAACCACGCCATTTTCATCTACCCACGTATACGCGACCTGCGCGAAGGCGATAGAGGCGATTAACAATCCGCTGAGTGCACACAGTGATGGAATAAGCTGAACTTTCATTGCTCACCTTCTCTTGTTCGATGATTTCACGTTTCAATGGCTTAGCTCTTTGACCTGTAAGGAAAAATTCTAAGTGTATTTTTATTATCCTCTCATGTTAAACGTCGAAGCTTGACTGGCGAATACAAAAAAGGCCCGCCTGCGAGGCGAGCCTAATATTTTATTGCTGTGTTTACATTTTACACAGTGTCGACCTTACACAGAGTAGTAAAGTTCGAACTCAACAGGGTGAGTTGTCATGTTCACACGCTCTACGTCCTGAGACTTAAGGTCGATGTATGAATCGATGAAGTCGTCAGAGAATACGCCGCCCGCTGTTAAGAACTCACGATCAGCATCTAGCTCTGCTAGCGCGTCTTTTAGTGAGTATGCAACAGTTGGGATTTCTGCTGCTTCTTCAGCTGGAAGATCGTAAAGGTCTTTATCCATCGCTTCGCCTGGGTGGATCTTATTCTTGATACCGTCAAGACCAGCCATAAGCATTGCTGCGAAACATAGGTATGGGTTCGCCGCTGGGTCACCGAAACGAACTTCGATACGACGTGCTTTCGGGCTTGGTACCACTGGGATACGGATTGAAGCAGAGCGGTTACGCGCTGAGTAAGCTAGCATTACTGGTGCTTCGAAGCCTGGTACAAGACGTTTGTACGAGTTGGTTGATGGGTTAGCGAATGCGTTGATTGCACGAGCGTGTTTGATGATACCACCGATGTAGTAAAGCGCCATTTCAGATAGACCGCCGTACTTGTCACCAGCAAATAGGTTTACGCCATCTTTTGCTAGAGACTGGTGAACGTGCATACCGCTGCCGTTGTCGCCAACAAGTGGTTTAGGCATAAACGTCGCTGTTTTACCAAACGCGTGAGCAACGTTGTGTACAACGTACTTGTAGATTTGGATTTCGTCAGCTTTGGTTGTTAGCGTGTTGAAACGAGTTGCGATTTCGTTTTGACCCGCCGTTGCCACTTCGTGGTGGTGCGCTTCAACAACAAGACCCATTTCTTCCATTACTAGACACATAGCAGAACGGATGTCTTGAGATGAATCTACTGGAGCTACTGGGAAGTAACCACCTTTAACGCCTGGACGGTGACCTTTGTTACCTTCTTCGTAGTCAGAACCTGTGTTCCATGCCGCTTCTACGTCGTCGATTTTGAAGAAAGAGCCTGACATGTCTGTCGAGAACTTCACGTCATCAAATAGGAAGAATTCTGGCTCAGGACCGATAAGTACAGTATCTGCAACACCAGTAGAACGCATGAAGTCTTCAGCGCGTTTTGCGATAGAGCGTGGGTCACGGTCGTAGCCTTGCATTGTTGCAGGCTCTAAGATGTCACAACGGATATTTAGTGTTGCGTCTTCCGTGAATGGGTCAAGCACAGCAGAAGATGCGTCAGGCATCATTACCATGTCTGATTCGTTGATACCTTTCCAGCCAGCAACTGATGAACCATCGAACATTTTACCTTCTTCGAAGAAGTCTGCGTCGATTTGGTGAGCAGGGATCGAAATGTGCTGCTCTTTACCTTTTGTATCAGTGAAGCGTAGGTCAACAAACTTAACTTCGTTTTCTTGGATCAGCGATAGAACGTTTTCTACTGACATCTTGGATAACCTCCAGTGTTAATAAGCGGTAAAAGCTCGATTTATGAATTATTCATGAAACCTGGCATTGATTAATCAATTTGACTTTTCATTAATCGATGCTGTTTTAACTAAAGCCAAAACCGTGCCAAAAAAAATATTCCATTAATTTCAAGCAATTGTGTTTTTGAATGCTAGTTTGGTGCAGTTGCTTGCACCAAAATGATCTTTGATTGCACTATTATGGTGCTAAAAATCATTGTTGCACCATAATGTGACAGGTACATTGCGTATTCAGCCCAGTTTTTGAGCAAGAGTCAATTTGAATTATGCATCGATTAGAATAAAGTTGCGTTTAATCAATTCGTTCTGAGGAAGAAAATGGGCATTAAGCGTAAAAATCGCAGAAATGCTCGGGAGTAGATCACATATTTCTAGGCTTTTTGCTAAAATCTGGTACATTATGGCCGTTTTTTTAATCAGCAAATGTCGCCAGAGAGCACCCGTTCTCAGCGTGGGGGCATTTCATCTATCTAAGTGAATCAATATCCATGGCTACTCCACAGATTGATAAATTAAGAAATATCGCGATCATCGCGCACGTTGACCACGGTAAAACCACGTTGGTTGACAAGCTGCTACAACAATCAGGCACGCTTGAGTCTCGCGGTGAAGCTGAAGAGCGAGTCATGGACTCGAACGACATCGAGAAAGAGCGCGGTATTACCATTCTTGCTAAAAACACAGCAATCGACTGGAACGATTACCGTATCAACATCGTAGATACTCCGGGACACGCGGACTTCGGTGGTGAAGTTGAGCGTATCATGTCGATGGTAGACTCTGTACTACTTATCGTTGACGCAGTTGATGGTCCAATGCCTCAAACGCGTTTCGTAACACAAAAAGCGTTTGCTCACGGTCTAAAACCAATCGTTGTAATCAACAAGATTGACCGCCCTGGCGCACGTCCTGATTGGGTTATGGACCAAGTGTTCGACCTGTTCGACAACCTAGGTGCAACTGATGACCAGCTAGACTTTAAAGTAGTTTACGCATCAGCACTTAACGGTTGGGCTTCTCTAGAAGAAGGCGAAACTGGCGAGAACATGGAACCACTATTCCAAACTATCGTTGATGTTGTTGACGCGCCAAATGTTGACCTTGATGGTCCACTACAGATGCAAGTTTCTCAGCTAGACTACAGCTCTTACGTTGGTGTTATCGGCGTGGCTCGCGTAACTCGTGGTAGCGTTAAACCAAACCAGCAGGTAACCATTATTGGTGCTGATGGTAAAACTCGCAACGGTAAAGTGGGTACAGTAATGGGCTACCTTGGCCTAGAGCGTCACGAAGTTGAACAAGCTAACGCGGGTGATATCATCGCAATCACTGGTCTTGGCGAGCTGAAAATTTCTGACACTATCTGTGCACAAAACGCAGTAGAAGCATTACCACCATTGTCTGTTGATGAACCAACAGTAACAATGACGTTCCAAGTAAACACGTCTCCATTCGCGGGTAAAGAAGGTAAGTTCGTAACGTCACGTAACATCCTTGAGCGTCTTGAGAAGGAACTGGTACACAACGTTGCACTACGCGTTGAGCAAACAGACGATCCAGATAAATTCCGCGTATCAGGTCGTGGTGAACTTCACCTTTCTATCCTGATCGAAAACATGCGTCGTGAAGGCTTCGAGCTTGCGGTATCTCGTCCAGAAGTAATCATCAAAGAAGAAGATGGTCAGTTGATGGAACCGTTCGAAACGGTAACTATCGACGTAATGGAAGAGCACCAAGGCGGCATCATGGAGAACATTGGCCTACGTAAAGGTGAGCTGAAAGACATGTCTCCAGACGGTAAAGGTCGTGTGCGTATGGACTTCGTTATGCCATCACGTGGTCTGATCGGTTTCCAAACGGAATTCATGACACTGACTTCAGGTTCAGGTCTTCTTTACCATACGTTTGATCACTACGGCCCTCACAAAGGCGGTAACATCGGTCAACGTGTAAACGGTGTACTAATCGCGAACGCGATGGGTAAAGCGCTAACTAACGCACTGTTCAACCTTCAAGAGCGTGGTCGTCTATTTATCGGTCACGGTGTTGAAGTTTACGAAGGTATGGTTATCGGTATTCACAGCCGTGACAACGACCTAACGGTAAACGCACTGAAAGGTAAGCAGCTAACCAACGTTCGTGCATCAGGTACCGATGACGCACAGGTTCTTACTCCGCCAATCAAGATGACTCTTGAGCAAGCACTAGAATTCATCGATGACGACGAGCTAGTAGAAGTAACGCCTGAAAGCATCCGTATCCGTAAGAAGTTCCTAACGGAAAGCGACCGTAAGCGTGCTTCTCGTGGCGCGAAATAATTTTCGTTAAGCGATTCAATTAAGAAGAAGCCTCGAGTTATGCTCGGGGCTTTTTGTTTTCTGGAGTTGAATATGAACCCGATTATTATCACCGGTGGGCCTGGTGCGGGAAAAACAACACTGCTGAATGCGCTAGACGCGTGTGGTTACGCCACGTTTCCTGAAGGGTCTCGCGACTTGATTGAGCAGCAAAGCCAGTTAGAAAATGGTATTTTGCCGTGGACGAATTTACCTGAGTTTGCCAAGTTATGCCTTGGGTTGATGGACAAACAAAAGAGTGATGCGCGTTGTCATGATGTTGCGTTTGTTGATCGCGCCATCCCCGACATCATTGCATACCTACAAGTGGGCGGCTGTAAGGTTGACCAAGCTTTCTTAACCGAAAGCGCTGGGTACCATAGTCAGGTGTTTACTTGTCGACCAGAAGCATCCATTTACGTACAAGATGAAGTGCGTCCGCACAGCTTTGAAGAAGCATTGGAGACTCATCAGTCGTTAGTGAGTGTCTATACTGAGTTGGGTTATGAAGTGGTAGAAGTGCCATGGGGAACTGTGCCAGAGAGGGTAGGCTTTGTTCGAAGAGTCATCGGTTTACTCGGTAAGGTCGCCGACTAAAACCTCCTCGCTAGGAGGAGGTCTGAATCATTTACTTTTGATTGAGCTTTTGTAGGAATTTATCGGACTCTGCAATCGCTTCGTTCATTTGTTTGATCGCAAACTGAATGTCCTTCTCTAAGCTAGAGAACTCACCTTGCAAAGAACCAATCGCACTGGCGTTAAGGTTGTGTTTTAAGTACAACGTGTTGTCACGCAGCGTGTCCAGTACCGGTGTCATCTTTTTCTCTGCACGCTTCATAGCGCTAAGCATGGTTTTGTACGAGGCTTTGGTTTCACGTAGTTTTTGCTCGCTTGAACGACGCAGTTTCGCACTCGAGTACAGCTCTAGCTCATCTTGCCACTCATCAAACAGTGCGCCGGATACGTCTTCAATCGCAGCAATACGGTCACGTACGTCTTGAGCCGCTTTTTCGCTATCTTCGTATTTGTCATTGATGTTGTTGTAGACATTTTCTAGCTCACCACCATCAAAGTTGGTGATCGCAGACAAGGCTTCAAGTGCACTGGTGAATTCTTCTTGTGCATCTTGTTGAGATTCTTTGGCATCTTCGACGCGGTCGACCATAATATCTCGTTTATGATACCCAACCTGCTCCATTGCTGAGTAATAAGCAGATTGACACCCTGTTAAAGTGAAAATTGATAGTACAATTGCTAATAAATAAGGCATTCTTATGTCCTCGGCGCTAATTATGGGATGAACTATGAACCAGTTATCAGAGAGTTACAAGGCGAGATTAATCAATCTACTGCCAAGTTGCGTCGCGTTTTTTAAGTATCTTCTTAAGCGATTAACGCATGACCGTGTGAATGTGAACGCGGGCTATCTTGCCTACATTACCTTGTTATCCATCGTGCCAATGCTGACGGTATTGTTATCAATATTGTCGAAATTTCCCGTTTTTGCGAACGTTGGTGAGGTGCTGCAAGGCTACATTATTGAGAATTTTGTGCCAGCTTCTGGAGAAGCTGTACATACGGCATTACAGGAATTTGTGGCGAATACGGGCAAAATGAGCGCGGTTGGCGGTGGGTTTTTATTCATCGCAGCGGTCATGCTGATTTCCAACATTGATAAGAACTTAAACTACATTTGGCGAGTTAAAGACAAGCGCCGTTTAGTCTTTTCATTCTCTATGTATTGGATGGTACTCACGTTAGGGCCGATCATGGTCGGTGCGAGTATTGCGGCGACGTCGTACGTGACTTCGCTGCAAATTTTAGAGAATGAGACATTATCTGGTGCGTTTAATCTATTTCTGCGTTGGCTACCGTTGTTGCTGTCCTTTTTTGCTTTTCTTGGCTTGTATATTCTAGTGCCGAATAAAAAAGTACACCTCGCTCATGGTGCCATGGGGGCAGCAGTCGCCGCGATACTGTTCGAGTTGAGTAAAAAAGGCTTTGCACTCTACATCACTCAGTTTCCGTCTTATCAGCTCATCTACGGCGCGTTAGCGGCGATTCCTATCTTATTTGTTTGGGTGTATTTATGCTGGATGATCGTGTTATTGGGGGCGGAAGTTACGGCTGCGCTTGGTGAGCGAGAGCACTGGAGTGAAGATTTAGACATGATACACTCGACCGCTGAATCTCAGTTAACAGATGAAGGAAGCGAGAGTAGTGATAGCGCTAATTCAACGAGTCAGTGAAGCAGCCGTCCGTGTGGATGGTGAAGTCGTAGGAGAAATTGATCGTGGTCTGCTGGTCTTATTGGGCGTAGAGAAGGACGACGATGAAGCTAAAGCAAAGCGTTTAATGGAGCGTGTTACAACCTACCGTGTGTTCGAAGATGACGAAGGCAAGATGAACCTAAACGTTAAACAGGTGGAAGGTAAAGTGCTGGTGGTTTCTCAATTTACGCTGCCTGCGGATACAAAAAAAGGCACGCGAGCTGGCTTTTCTCGCGGTGCGCATCCTGTTGATGCAGAGCGCTTGTATGATTACTTTTCTGACTTGTGTGAAGAAGTCTTACCCACACAGCGTGGCCGCTTCGCTGCCGATATGAAAGTGTCTTTGGTGAATGACGGTCCAGTGACGTTTTGGTTGCAGGTCTAATCTGGTAACACAGGCGCCATAGTCTAAGCTTTAACTCCAAGCTCATGGAATTGGCTTGGAGTAATTTTTCCGACACTGATTAGTGTTGTGCTTTCAAAGGATTGATATGTTCAAACTCATTACTCCCAAAACCGATAATCAGATAAACAAGTATTATCAGTTTCGCTGGCAACTGCTTCGTGAGCCATGGCGTATGCCGATCGGCTCTGAGCGCGATGAATACGACGAAATGAGCCATCACCGCATGATTGTTGATGGTCGAGGTCGTCCTATGGCGATTGGCCGTTTATACATTACGCCGGACAATGATGGCCAGATCCGCTATATGGCGGTTAAAAATAATCGCCGTAGCAAAGGGATGGGTTCGCTGGTTTTGGTTGCACTAGAGTCGTTAGCGCGCCAAGAAGGAGCGAAACGCTTGGTGTGTAATGCCCGTGAAGATGCTATCGCCTTTTATGAAAAAAATGGCTTTGAGCGTCGAGGCGAGCTAACCGATGAGCGTGGCCCTGTGCGCCATCAGCAAATGGTGAAGCAACTGGATCCGATGGCCAATGTGTTACGTCGCCCTGAATGGTGTACTGAGCTTCAACAGCGCTGGGAGCAACAAATCCCAATTAGCGACAAAATGGGGATCAAAATTAACCAGTACACGGGTTACCAGTTTGAATGCTGTGCGCAGCTTAATCCCAACCTTAATCCCCATAACACCATGTTCGCCGGGTCAGCTTTTACCTTAGCAACCCTGACAGGGTGGGGGATGACGTGGCTGCTGCTTAAAGAGCGTGGGTTGCACGGTGATATTGTGTTGGCCGACAGCTCGATTCGTTATCGTCAACCAGTCGAACAAAACCCCGTGGCAAGTACTTCGTTGGATGGGATCAGTGGTGACCTAGACCGATTGGAGTCGGGACGCAAAGCACGCATCGTTATTCACGTAGTGATTTATAGTGGTGACACGCCAGCTGTTGATTTTGTCGGTACCTATATGCTGATACCGAACTACTCGCAGTTACTCAGTTGCTGATGGGGTAAGCGCCGACTGATCTGCTGGGCGCTTATCTGTTTCACCTTCTTGCTCTGTCGGTGAGAGGGTTTGTTCTTCTGCTGCGGAATGCGTGTTGGGTACTTCATCTTCTTCGATAACTTCTTCGTAAAGCTCTTCCTCTTGAATCTCCAAGTTGATGTTATCAATCACGATTGGTTGCTCGATGGAAGGTTCATTTTTCTGTGGAGTCTCAATATCAGTAGGCTCGGCCAGTTTTGTTGCGCTCACGCACTCATTACGGTGGGTTTCACCACTTAGTAGATCGCCTTCAATGTTTCCGCACGACTCTTCCAATTGATAAGTAATGCCACTTAGCGGGTTATTGGCCATATCAAATGTTCCCCAAACCTTACCACTTATGGCTTTTCCTGAGATTGTGACCGGCTTTATGGCTACTTCCCCTCGTTGCGCGCTTAAACTCAGTGGACTTAAGGTAATGGCTTTGAGCGAATGATCCGCTTGGGACTTCAAGCGGGTATCTCGGAGATTGGCTTCCACTTCACCCGATAAGCTGTAGGCCAGCATGTTGCGATCACCTGATAACCCTTGTAGATCGAGGCTGAGATCGGAAAAACCATCAATAGCCAGTGTGTCGGGTAAAAAATAATCGTGGAAGAGCGATAAGGGAATACCATCAGCATTGACGTTGAGCGCCCAAGGTTGGCTCGGGGTACTCAAATCTATTTGTCCGATGCCTTCTACGTAGCCTTGCTCGAGTGGCGCAAAAAGGCGAGTCAACTGCCAAAAGCCATCTTTGCTTTGCATGGCAAGTGCTGCGTGAGACGTGAGTACTTGGTCATAGCTGGCGTTGACAACGCTGACTTCCAATTCGCCTTGCCAAAGGCCCCAACGTTGAGCCGACTGTTTAATATCAAGCTGTTGCCCTTCGATATTTAAACCGGAAAGTTGCCAATAAGGTTCGTGAGATAGATGGATAATTTGGCTGCGCTCAATTTCGAGTCGTTCGATTGCAACATGCTCTAACTCGCTGGTGGCGGCGTGCCACCAATTTAGGTTGTCTTCTGGCTGTGTTGCCCACTTGAGGCCTTGAATAGAGGCTTCTTTGAGCTTCCATTGTGTTGGCGTGAACAATCCAGAAACTTGCACTCGACCTTGCTGCCAATCTAAGCTGAGCTCGTTGAGCTGGATTGTTCCTGGCTCGATAGCGGCACTCAAACGTGGCTCTATTGCGGTTTGCTGTTGGAATCGAACGCTATCCGCCTGCAATGACACTTGAGCTTTTGTCTTCCAGAGAGACAGTGGCAGTGTGGCGTTTTCCACAGAAAGATCCAAGTTCTGCCAGTGCCAGTCACCCCATTCAATATCGGCGTTAAGCAAATCTAAGCTATTAATATGATTAATGCTAAATGGTAGATCGTGCCAAGGTTTTGCAAGCAGTGATTGGCGCTGCGTATTACTCAGTTTCAGCTTGTTGATGGTCACATTTACTAAAGACCAACCTTGAGGATACTGCTCCCCTTGCCCAGATATTTGACTGTTACGCCAGTTAAAAGAGGTGCCATAAAGCGTACTGTCTTGCGATTTGTAGTCTATATCGACTAAGACTTGATTAAAGGCTTCGCCATTCCAATAGAGTTGGTCAGCTGCAAGTTGAACTTCGCCATATGGTATTAATTGACCATTCCATTGTGGTGATTGAATTTGAAGGTCAATGCCATTGGCAGAGAACTGCTCGTCGGCGTAATCAATATTTTTGAGCGCGATTTGATGGAATAAAACGTTGTCTAAAGGCGGGAGCTTTGGTGCGCCATACTGCAAGCTCATACTATCAATCAATAAACTATCAACGATCCATTTACCATCGCGATAAACATCGGGATTCATCCATAAATCGACTTGCTCGATGTAAGACGCATCGTCTCCGCTGGTGTTCACGCGTTGTAAAGTTAGGTGATAGGGAAAGTCATAACGCACGCTTCCGGCCCGGAAGGGAAGAGAAAAGGTGTTTGACAGCAAGCGCCAGGTTGCGTCCGCGTAAGATGTTGTTAGCAGCGCAATCGTAGCGGCCGGAATGGCAACTAAGATAACCAGTAACAGAAGTAGAACTCGACGCGCTGTTTTCATCTTTGCTAGAACCTACGTGTGTTATTAAATAAAACTAGATAGGCTTTAGCTTGTATCAATATTCTGTGGTATTCAATAAAAAGCCCCTCAAAAGAGGGGCTTGAAGCAATTTTTGTAACTTGGCCTACGTAAAGGTGATAAGTTAATGCCAACTTTTCACTGAGTTTACGCGACGTCGCTGTTACTCGATTTAATCAATCTGAGGACCAGCCGCAACCAGAGATTTACCTTCAGCGTTGTCTGTGTACTTATCAAAGTTATTGATAAAGCGCGCTGCTAAATCTTTCGCTTTGCTTTCCCACTGAAGTGGGTCAACGTACGTGTCGCGAGGGTCTAGAATGCTTGGATCCACACCTGGTAGTGACGTTGGTACTTCAAGGTTGAAGATTGGAATGTGCTTAGTTGGTGCTTCTTCAATCGAACCATCAAGAATGGCATCAATAATTCCGCGTGTATCTTGAATAGAGATACGTTTGCCAGTGCCGTTCCAACCAGTATTCACTAGGTAAGCCTCAGCGCCCGCTGCTTCCATGCGTTTTACCAGTACTTCCGCGTATTTTGTTGGGTGGAGCGTTAGGAACGCCGCGCCGAAACAAGCAGAGAAAGTTGGTGTTGGCTCAGTAATACCGCGCTCTGTTCCCGCTAGTTTGGCGGTAAAGCCTGATAGGAAGTGGTACTTAGTTTGCTCAGGTGTCAATTTAGATACTGGAGGCAGTACGCCAAATGCGTCGGCTGATAGGAAGATCACTTTATTCGCGTGACCGCCTTTTGATACTGGCTTAACGATATTATCGATATGGTAGATAGGGTAAGAAACACGTGTGTTTTCTGTTTTCGAACCATCATCAAAGTCGATAGAGCCATCGCCACGTACTGTTACGTTTTCTAGCAGTGCATCACGACGAATTGCGTTGTAGATGTCCGGCTCCGCTTCTTTCGAAAGTTTGATGGTTTTTGCGTAACAACCACCTTCGAAGTTGAAGACACCGTCATCATCCCAGCCGTGCTCATCATCACCAATTAGCGCACGTTTAGGATCAGTCGACAGGGTCGTTTTACCCGTACCAGATAGACCGAAGAATACCGCTACATCGCCATCTTTGCCCATGTTAGCGCTACAGTGCATTGATGCGATGTCTTTTAGTGGAAGGAAGTAGTTCATCATGGCGAACATACCTTTCTTCATTTCACCGCCGTACCAAGTACCACCGATAAGTTGCATGCGCTCAGTTAGGTTAAATACGGTGAAGTTTTCTGAGTTCAGGCCTTGCTCTTCCCATTTTGGATTAGTGCATTTTGCGCCATTCATTACTACGAAGTCTGGTTCAAATGTCGCTAACTCTTCTTCCGTCGGGCGAATAAACATGTTTTTAACGAAGTGCGCTTGCCATGCGACTTCTGTGATAACACGAATGCTCAAACGTGTATCTGGGTTTGCACCACAGTAACCGTCAACAACAAACAAGCGTTTGTTAGAAAGCTGGTTTGTGACCAGTTCTTTTAGCTCGTCCCACACTTCAGGAGTGATTGGCTTGTTATCATTTTTCACTTGATCAGACGTCCACCACATATGTTCTTCTGTCGTAGCGTCTTTGACGATGTATTTATCTTTTGGTGAGCGACCAGTAAAGATGCCAGTGTCAACGGCAACCGCACCTAGTTCAGTAACCACGCCGCGCTCATAACCGGTTAGGTCTTCACGCGTTTCTTCCTCAAACAACATTTCGTAGCTTGGGTTGCGAATAACCTCTTTTACGTTATGCAGTCCGTGCTTGGTTAGATCAAGTGTTGCAGCCTTAGTATGTTCCATAACGGTCATAGGTGCTCCTTATAAGGATTTTGTAGGGATTTTGTAAGAATGTTTTAATTTTAATCTGCTCACCATGCTAGCAACGGGGCGGGGAGAAAACAGGGAGATAGCTCAAAATTTACCCATGATTTCAATAAGGTTTTAGGTAACCCGTCACATATTGGTGGGAATAGTCTATCGTGCACGCAATCCTTTGCGCTAGGGCAAAATCATTATTAATTGTTTAAAATTAAGCAGTTGTTTTATTACGCTTGAGGCTAGTTATTACGAGGGGTTGATCACAAAAAGGCCAGCATTAAGCTGGCCTTTTGTAGGGTAAATTACGTGCTTGATAAGCTATGTAAATTAATGCAGGGTTTTCTTGTCCGTAGAAGCTTGTGCATACAGTTCAGTGACTTCAGATTCGTCGAACGTATAAGTTGTGCCACAGTAATCACAATGTAAAGAAACTGATCCAACTTCTGCCAAAATGTCATAAATTTCAGCTTTCTCAACGGTGATGATTGCTGCACCGCTACGCTCACGAGAACAGCCACAATGGAACTCGACAGGTTGCGGCTCGTACAGACGTACTTTGTCTTGGTTATATAGTCGATACAATAACTCGTTCGCTTCTAAACCAAACAATTCTTCATCTTTTACTGTGTCAGTGAGCTGCTCTAGATGTTCGAAATCATCTGGAGAGCCAGTGCCGTCAGGGATCACTTGAATCAACATACCTGCTGCGTGTGCTTTGCCTTCATGCTCACCAGTGCGGATCCATAGGCGCGTTTTTAACTGCTCTGAGTTTGCAAAGTAGCCTTCTAGCACTTCTGCTAAAGTGTCACCTTCTAATCCAACGACGCCTTGGTAACGCTCGCCGTTTTTCGGTTCGATGGTGATCACAAGGTAGCCCTTACCCATTAGATCGTGAATGTTTGCGTCATCGGCAATATCGCCTTCCCAGCGAGCTACGCCACGAACACGTTGGTTATGGTCACCGTTGATAACGGCAAGAGACACAGGACCGTCGCCTTGTAGCTGGATGGTGATCGAACCTTCGAACTTAAGAGTGGCAGTTAAAAGAGTAGTTGAAACGAGTAGCTCACCCAGCAGTTTCTCTATTGCTGCCGGATATTCCTTGCTGGAGATAACACGTTGGTACGCTTCATCCAATTGTACCAACTCGCCACGTACTGAAAGATCTTCGAATAGGTAGCGGTTTAAAACATTATTTGCCATGGAGTGCTTTCCTCGTTGGTAATTCCGGCTTTTATTGGTGTTTGAACTTAATGATGTCTCGGCGCTGCTTTTTATCTGGGCGGCGTTCCGGACTTGGGTTGTGGGCATTAAGCTTACGTTGAGTCGCGTGTTCCTCACGTTTCGCGATACTCTCATTGGTTTCGCGATATAAGGTTTGTGCGATGGGAGCGCCTCGGCGTTGATCTGAGATTTGTTCGATGATCACGATTTTTTCTTCGTTGCCTTGACGAAGTCTGACTTCAGCGCCCACTTCAACGATTTTACTCGGCTTGCTTCGTTGGCCATTATAGTGGACTTTACCGCCATCGACCATGTTACGCGCGATGGAGCGGGTTTTGTAAAATCTTGCGGCCCATAGCCATTTATCTAGCCTAACGGCTTCATTTAGGGAACTCATAGAACACTACGCTATCTAATCACTGCCCGAATACAGCAATGAGTGATGGATTATTCACCTACAGATGGAGTCAAGGCGTATTTTTTTCAAGGGAGTTGGCAAAAACTGCATAAGAAAAAGGTATGAAAGACAACTTGTGATATAGTTCACTGCTCTTTGTTGAGTAATAATTTTATTGCAAATTTAGCAATTTAAAGTCGATAGCTATCGTTATAGCTTAAATGACGGACGTTAGAATAAAGGAATCCATTCAGTGAAACGTTTAGAGCTAAGTGCAGGATTATCAAGCAGACCGCTACTGGCTCAGATCAAGTCCAATCATTATACCATTCAAGCCAAACTTAGCTTGTTGCTTACCTGTCTGTTTATTGCGATAACCGGATGGATACTTGGCAAAATTGTGTGGTTAGCCATACCTCAATCGTCGGAAGTGCCGCAATGGCGTCCATCGGCGAGTAGCGTTGCTGCGAGCAATAAAGGCGACGCGATAGATTTTAATGCCCTTCAGAATGCCAACCTATTCGGTAAATACACTGAGCAAAAAGCGGCGGTTGTAGAACAGCCTATTGTTAAAGACGCCCCTAAGACGCGCCTTAACCTTACGCTGGTCGGTGCGGTTGCAAGTAGTGATGCCAACACCAGCCTTGCTGTTATTGCTAACCGAGGTAAGCAAGCTACGTACGGTTTGGGTGAAGAAATCGAAGGGACACGTGCGACACTAAAAGCGGTATTGGTGGATCGCGTCATCATTGATAACCAAGGTCGAGACGAGACCTTAATGATGGAAGGTATAGAATATAAGAAGCTATCTGAATCGCCGCAGGTAGCTAGGGCGCAAGCTCAGCGAGCAGAAGCAGCGACGTCTGACGTTGGAGAGAAATTAGAGCAAATCCGCGAGGAAATTGCGAAAGATCCACAAAGCGTTTTTAAATACATCACCATTTCACCCGTCAAAAAAGACGGAGACATTGTTGGTTATCGAGTATCACCTGGTCGTGATGCCGCATTATTTAATGATGTAGGACTACAACCTGGCGATATTGCGGTTCAACTGAACGGGATCGATTTAAGTGACCCGTCTTCTTCAGTACAACTGATGCAAGTGATGAGCGATCCGCAAGAATTAAATTTAACTGTTGAGCGAGACGGCCAACAGTACGATATCTATATCCAATTGTAAGACTTAGGCAACCGGCGTAAGTTCAGGGAGACATACGTGAAACATTGGTTCAGCAAAAGTGCTTGGCTACTAGCAGGAAGTTTACTCTGCGTACCAGGTGCAATGGCAAACGAATTTAGTGCGAGCTTTAAAGGCACTGATATTCAAGAATTCATCAACATAGTGGGTCGTAACCTCGAAAAGACCATCATTGTTGATCCTTCAGTACGCGGTAAAATCGATGTCCGCAGCTATGACGTTCTTAACGAAGAGCAATACTACAGCTTTTTCCTTAATGTCCTTGAAGTATACGGTTACGCAGTCGTAGAAATGGACAATGGGGTACTTAAGGTTATCAAAGCAAAAGACTCAAAAACCTCAGCAATCCCTGTGTTAGGTGATGGCAGCGCGCAAGGCGATAGTGTTATCACTCGAGTTGTCGCGGTGCGTAATGTGTCGGTTCGAGAGTTGTCTCCTCTACTTCGTCAACTGATTGATAATGCCGGTGCCGGTAACGTGGTTCATTATGATCCAGCGAATATTATCTTGATTACTGGTCGTGCGGCAGTAGTGAATCGCTTAGCAGAGATCATCAAGCGTGTTGACCAAGCCGGTGATAAAGAAATTGAATTGGTGGAGCTGCGTAATGCATCTGCTGCTGAAATGGTACGCATTGTCGAAGCACTGAATAAAAGTGCGAATCAGAAAAGCACGCCAGAGTTCCTTGAACCTAAAATTGTGGCCGATGAACGTACTAACGCGATTTTAATTTCTGGTGATCCAAAAGTAAGAGCCCGCTTGAAACGTTTGATTCGTCAACTTGATGTTGAAATGGCGACAAAAGGTAACAACCGAGTTGTGTACCTGAAAAATGCGAAAGCTGAAGACTTGGTGGATGTATTGAAAGGTGTTTCCGATAACCTGCAAGCTGAAAAGCAAGCCGGTCAGAAAACATCAGGTGCATCGCGTGGTGAGGTCGTCATTGCTGCTCACGCTGCAACTAACTCGTTAGTTTTAACAGCGCCGCCAGATATTATGATGGCATTACAAGACGTCATTTCTCAACTCGATATTCGTCGTGCTCAGGTTCTTATTGAAGCGTTAATTGTCGAAATGTCTGAAGGTGATGGTATTAACCTAGGTGTTCAGTGGGGTTCGTTAGAAACGGGTGCTGTAATTCAGTACGGTAACTCAGGAGCCCCGATTGGTCAGGTGATGGTTGGTCTAGAAGAAGCAAAAGATCAAACCCGAACTGAATACTATACCAACTCTAATGGCGAACGAACGCCATATGATGTTACTGAATCAGGTGACTACTCTACGCTAGCGTCAGCACTTAGCGGAGTAAATGGTGCGGCAATGAGTATTGTCATGGGTGACTGGACAGCGCTAATTAGTGCTGTTGCTTCTGACTCCAACTCAAACATTCTATCTTCTCCGAGTATTACCGTAATGGATAATGGCGAAGCATCATTTATTGTGGGTGAAGAGGTTCCGGTTATTACGGGCTCTACGGCTGGCTCAAACAACGACAACCCATTCCAAACGGTTGACCGTAAAGAAGTCGGTATCAAACTCAAAGTAGTGCCACAAATTAACGAAGGTGACTCTGTACAGTTAAACATTGAACAAGAAGTTTCCAACGTATTAGGCGCAAACGGTGCGGTTGACGTTCGCTTTGCTAAACGACAGTTAAACACCTCTGTCATGATCCAAGATGGTCAGATGTTGGTTCTTGGTGGTTTGGTCGATGAACGCGCACTTGAAAGTGAGTCTAAAGTGCCGCTATTGGGTGACATTCCGGTACTTGGCCATCTGTTCAAGTCAACTAGCACGCAAACAGAAAAACGTAACTTGATGGTGTTCATCAAGCCGACGATTATTCGCGATGGTGTGACGGCCGACGGTATTACGCAGCGTAAATACAACTTTATTCGCGCAGAACAGCTTTACAAAGCGGATCAAGGTTTGAAGTTGATGGCTGACGAGAAGATCCCGGTTATGCCTGCCTTTGGCCAGGAGCGTCAGCACCCAACAGAGATTCAAGCGTTTATTGATCAAATGGAAAACAACTAATGGTTGATATGTTAGACACAGCGCCAAGTATGCGTCGTCTGCCATTCAGTTTTGCCAACCGCTTTAAACTGGTGCTGGAGACAGAGCATCCTGAGCGTCCACCTATTCTTTACTATGTCGAGCCGCTTAACCCTGCGGCTCTGGTTGAAGTCCGTCGTGTATTAAAGAAAAGCTTCGTACCGCAACCTATCGATAAAGAAGCCTTTGATAAAAAGCTGACTGAAGCATATCAACGCGACTCGTCTGAAGCGCGTCAGTTGATGGAAGATATTGGTGCTGATAGCGATGATTTCTTCTCTTTGGCTGAAGAACTGCCGCATGATGAAGACTTATTAGAATCGGAAGACGATGCGCCAATCATCAAATTGATCAACGCCATGTTGGGCGAAGCGATCAAAGAAGGTGCGTCGGATATTCATATTGAGACGTTCGAGAAAACCCTTTCGATTCGTTTCCGTGTCGATGGCGTATTGCGTGAAGTTCTGACCCCAAGTCGTAAGCTAGCGCCTTTGCTGGTTTCTCGTGTGAAGGTTATGGCTAAACTAGATATCGCAGAAAAGCGTGTGCCTCAAGATGGCCGTATTTCGTTGCGTATCGGTGGTCGTGCGGTGGACGTGCGTGTATCGACGATGCCGTCCTCTCATGGGGAGCGCGTGGTAATGCGTCTGTTGGATAAAAACGCGACTCGTCTTGATTTACATAGTTTGGGCATGACCCCTTCAGTGCATGACAACTTCCGTCACTTGATTGGCCGCCCTCACGGTATCATCTTGGTGACGGGCCCGACAGGTTCTGGTAAATCCACCACCTTGTACGCTGGCTTGCAAGAGATCAATAGCAACGAACGCAACATTCTAACGGTTGAAGACCCGATCGAATTTGATATTGATGGCATCGGTCAAACTCAGGTGAACCCAAAGGTCGACATGACGTTTGCGCGCGGCTTGCGTGCCATTCTGCGTCAGGACCCGGATGTGGTGATGGTCGGTGAGATCCGTGACTTAGAAACCGCACAAATTGCAGTGCAAGCGTCCTTAACGGGTCACTTGGTAATGTCTACTCTCCACACCAACACCGCAGTGGGTGCGATTACGCGTCTACGTGATATGGGTATTGAGCCATTCCTTATTTCTTCTTCGTTATTAGGGGTGCTAGCGCAGCGCTTAGTTCGAACGCTTTGTCCAAGCTGTAAAGAGCCGTATGAAGCCGATGCTGAACAGAAGAAACTGTTTGGTATGGAAGCGCATGAACCACTAGAGCTACACCGTGCTAAAGGCTGCGAAGCGTGTAACCAAAAAGGTTACCGAGGTCGAACAGGTATCCACGAGCTCATTATGGTCGATGAGCAAGTGCAAGAATTGATTCACCGAGAGTCTGGTGAGCAAGAAATTGAGAGAGCCGTTCGCGCCCATACGCCAAGTATTCGCAGTGATGGTCTAAGCAAAGTACGTCGTGGTATTACGTCACTTGAAGAAGTGATGCGAGTGACGAAGGAAACCTAATGGCGGCATTTGAGTACAAAGCGCTAGATGCAAAAGGCAAGCATAAAAAAGGCACGATAGAAGGGGACAACGCCCGACAAGTGCGCCAGCGACTCAAAGAGCAAGGGATGATCCCGATTGAAGTGGTGGAGACGAAAGCTAAATCGGCTAAGTCTTCAGGCTCAGTCAGCTTTAAGCGCGGCATCTCAACATCTGAGCTGGCACTAATCACACGTCAATTGTCCACGTTAGTCCAATCAGGCATGCCTCTGGAAGAATGTTTGCGCGCGGTCTCTGAGCAGGCTGAAAAGCCGAGAATTCGTTCTATGCTGGCTGCGGTTCGCTCGAAAGTAACCGAGGGTTATCCGCTCGCCGACAGTTTTGCTGATTACCCACACGTGTTTGATGAACTGTACCGCTCTATGGTTGCGGCGGGCGAAAAATCAGGTCACCTCGATACCGTATTAGAGCGTTTGGCAGACTATGTCGAAAACCGCCAAAAGATGCGATCTAAATTGCTTCAAGCCATGATTTATCCTGTAGTTTTGGTGGTATTCGCGGTTGTCATCGTTTCGTTCTTATTGGCGACAGTGGTTCCTAAAATCATTGAACCCATCATTCAGATGGGCCAAGAGTTACCTCAATCGACGCAATTTTTACTGGCAGCCAGTGAGTTTGTGCAAGATTGGGGGCTGATTATTTTCGTTGTGCTGGTGGCGCTTTTCTATGGCCTCAAACTGGCGTTGCAAAAGCCAGACTTTCGCTTAGCTTGGGACAGAAAAATCTTGAGCTTACCGCTAATAGGTAAGATCTCTCGAGGTTTGAATACCGCACGATTCGCACGAACACTTTCGATCTGTACTTCCAGTGCGATTCCAATTCTCGAGGGTATGCGCGTTGCGGTAGATGTTATGTCTAACCGTTATGTGAAGCAGCAAGTCTTGCTTGCAGCGGATAACGTCCGAGAGGGCGCTAGTTTGCGTAAGGCGTTGGACCAAACTCGCTTGTTTCCACCAATGATGCTACACATGATCGCCAGTGGTGAGCAAAGTGGTGAATTAGAGAGCATGTTGACGCGGGCAGCCGATAACCAAGATCAAAACTTTGAATCAACAGTCAATATTGCTCTGGGTGTGTTTACTCCTGCGCTGATTGCATTAATGGCTGGATTAGTGTTGTTCATTGTGATGGCGACCTTGATGCCAATGCTAGAAATGAATAACTTGATGAGCGGATAATTTCGAATTAAGACGTGTCTACTAACGGCATGGCTTTAATCTAACTTTCGGAGAAAAAAATGAAGTTTAAGCGTAGTAAACAACAGGGTTTTACACTTTTAGAAGTGATGGTTGTTGTAGTTATCCTGGGTATTTTGGCAAGTTTTGTTGTTCCAAACCTATTGGGTAACAAAGAGAAGGCAGACCAACAAAAAGCGATTACGGACATTGTCGCGTTGGAAAATGCCTTAGATATGTACAAGTTGGACAACAGCGTTTACCCAACAACGGACCAAGGTCTAGAAGCATTGGTTAGCAAGCCATCTAACCCAGAGCCACGCAACTACCGTGATGGTGGTTACATCAAACGTCTTCCTAATGACCCTTGGGGCAACCAGTACCAATACTTAAGCCCAGGTGATAACGGTACAATCGATATCTTCACTCTAGGCGCAGATGGCCAAGAGGGTGGAGAAGGTCCAGCTGCAGATATTGGCAACTGGAACATGCAAGACTTCCAATAATTGAGCCTAAGCCAGCACTAATGAAACAAATGCGAAAACATAACGGTTTTACATTGATAGAAATTCTATTGGTGCTGGTTTTGCTATCTCTTACGGCTGTGGCCGTGATCTCGACGTTACCGACTAGCCAAAAAGATCTTTCCAAACAGTATGCTCAAAGCTTTTTTCAGCGTTTACAGCTGCTCAATGAAGAAGCGGTGCTGAGCGGTAAAGATTTTGGCGTTCGAGTGGATGATGCCAAATCGACCTACGCTCTACTGAGTTTAACCTCAGAAGGTTGGCAGCCTCTGAAATTAAAGCAGATTCCGAGCAAAACCAAGCTAGAAGAAGATATTACGCTACAACTCGAACTCGGCGGTGGTGCTTGGGATAATGATGAGCGCTTATTCAAACCAGGTTCTCTTTTTGATGAAGACATGTTCGCAGAAGAAGAGGACGAAAAGAAAATTGAGCCACCGCAAGTGTTTATCTTTTCCAGCGCCGAAGTCACGCCATTTACCCTATCTTTTTTTCCGCAAAATGGTGATGCCTTTAATGACGGTTGGCGAGTCATTGGCAAAGAAAGTGGACAAATTTTGTTATTAGCTCCGGGCGAAGAAGTGAAAGAGGATGAGAATGCGCAATTTTAAGCAAGCTCGCCCCAATTTGAGTCATCGCCGGACGAGAGGCATGACCTTACTGGAAGTATTGGTCGCACTGGCCATTTTCGCCACCGCTGCCATCAGTGTCATTCGCTCTGTGAGCCAGCATATTAATACAATCAGTTATCTAGAAGAAAAAATGTTTGCAGCCATGGTTGTGGATAATCAGATGGCAAATGTGATGTTGAATACCGGAGAACTCAAAGCGAAAAACGGCACAGAAGAGCTGGCAGGACGCACTTGGTTCTGGAAAGTCACGCCAGTCGCCACGACGCAGCCATTGCTGAAAGCATTTGATGTAAGCGTCTCGGTAGAGAAAAGCGCGAGCCCTGTAGTAACGGTACGAAGCTATGTGGCGCAATAATCATCCCCGCGCAAACACGCGCCAAAGGGTAAAAGGTTTTACACTTATTGAAGTGTTGGTATCGATTGCCATCTTTGCCAGTTTAAGTGTCGCAGCGTACCAAGTGGTATCGCAAGTACAGCGTAGCAATGCGCTATCACAAGAACGAACCCAACGCTTAAACGAAATTCAGCGTGCCATGGTGATGATGGATAACGATTTTCGTCAAATGGCGATGCGTCAAACACGTACTAATGGTGAAGAGCCTGCTAGCCGGCTAATTTTTTGGTCCGATTACCTGTTGGACTCCGATACTAAAGGGCTGATGTTTGCCCGTTTAGGTTGGCACAACCCTCAGCAGCAGTTCCCTCGTGGAGAAGTAACCAAGGTTGGCTATCGCTTAAAAGAAGAAACACTGCAGCGAGTATGGTGGCGCTACCCTGATACGCCGGTTGGGCAACAAGGCACTGTTACTCCATTGCTAACGCAGGTCGAGTCATTTGATATGCGTTTCTATGATGGTAAGCAATGGAAAAAAGAGTGGGCTGAAGAAAAAGCGCTGCCGAAAGCGGTTTCTGTTGTTCTCACTCTCAAAGACTATGGAGAAATTGTCCGCACTTATCTCACTCCTGATGGCACATTGAGTCAGAAAGAGGAAAGTTCAGGAGACAGCAATAATGGTTAACCGTCAGCGCGGTGTTGCTTTGATTATAGTGTTGATGTTGCTGGCGATTATGGCGACGGTTGCTGCCAGTATGTCAGAACGTTTGTTCTTGCAGTTTCAGCGAGGTGCTAATCAAATCAATTACCAGCAAGCGTATTGGTACAGCCTTGGCGTCGAGGCGCTAGCAAAAGTGGGTATCGAGCAAAGTTATAAAGACACCGACACGATTAATATGAGTCAACCGTGGGCGATAAAAGAGCAAGTCTATCCGTTAGATTATGGTCAAGCGGCGGGACGAATTAGAGACAAGCAAGCGTGCTTTAATCTAAATGTATTGAGTCGTGTGCAACCAACGGGTCAGCAAATTACAAGACCATATTTAGTGAATGTATTGCAGCGCCTATTAGAAGAGTTGGATGTCGAGCCATATCAAGCAGAAATCATTGCAGACTCTACTTGGGAATACATTGATGCTGATGACTCTGTCCGTTCGACTACTGGGGTTGAAGACAGCACATATGAAGCGATGAAACCTTCCTATTTGGCATCAAATGGTTGGATGGCAGATGCTTCCGAGTTACGGGCTGTCTATCAGGTGAGTGGTGAAATTTTCCAAAAATTGGAGCCGTTGGTCTGTGCATTGCCAAGTGATGACTGGCGTTTAAACGTGAATACGATTGATGTTGAGCAAGCTCCGATTTTGGTGGCAATGTTCTCACCAAACTTAAGCAGTAGTGATGCGATTCAGCTAATTGAAAAACGCCCATTTGATGGGTGGGATAGCATTGATGAATTTTTAGCAGAGTCAGAAATGGCTGGCTTAAGTGAAGATGTAAAGAAAAACGCCAAAGGCTATTTGGGTGTAGATAGCGCCTTTTTTGAATTGGATGCACAAGTGTTGGTGGATGAATCACGTGTACGTATCCGAAGCCTTTTGCAAAGTACAAATAGAGAAACGGTGACCGTAGTTCGCCGTCGTTTTGGAGGGATCAGTGAGCGAGTTTCTGACCGTTCGGCTGAGTAGCGAACAACAAAGTACCATTCCTTGGGTGGTGTGGTCGACAGATCAACAGGAAGTGATTGCTAGCGGTGAAATCGCCGGGTGGGAACACTTAGATGAATTGGTCTCATATGCTGGTCAGCGCCAAGTTGTGGCGCTGTTGGCGAGTAATGATGTGGTCCTGACGCAAGTGGATATACCACCTGGTGCAACACGCCAATTCGAGGCGATGTTACCGTACTTAGTGGAAGACGAAGTTGCTCAGGACGTTGATGGCCTGCACTTTAGCGTGTTGGGTAAACAAGCGGATAAAGCGCAGATTTGCGCAGTTGAACGTGCTTGGATTCAGACTGTACTGCAACGTTTCTCAAGCCAAGGTATCGCCATTAAACGCATTTTACCCGATGTGCTTGCGTTACCGGTTCGTGGAGATCACAGCAGTGCTGCAATGATTGGCGAGCAATGGCTAATTCGTCACTCTGCGACAGAGGGCGCGGTTGTCGACGCTTCTTGGTTAGACCTTTACCTCTCTTCTTATCTACAAAATCATGAAGGTTGGAAGCTCGATTGCTTTAGCTCGGTCCCGGAATCTGCGTTACCTGAAATATGGGATCCGCAACCAGAAGAAATGACGATGGCTTTACTGGCGAAGGGGGTGACAGAAAGCAAAGTCAATTTGCTGACTGGGAGCTTCAAGCCGAAATCTTCTTGGGGTAAATACTGGAAGCTCTGGCAAAAAGCCACCATTGCTGCGGGGGTGCTTATCGTTGTCATGGTTGCGCAGCAGTTGCTCGTGGTCCATAAGTACGAAGCACAAGCTCAAGCGTATCGTGAGGAGAGTGAGCGTATTTTCCGCCAAGTGTTCCCAAATAAACGACGCATTCCTACCGTTAGTTACCTCAAACGACAAATGGATGATGAAGAGCGCCGCTTATCTGGTGGAAGTGGTCAGCAGGCAATGTTGTCATGGTTGGCGGCATTACCCGCGACGCTTGGTCAGGTCAGCGACTTGGAGATCACTAGCTTTAAATACGACGGACAACGTGGCGAAGTACGTATTCAGGCTCGTAGTTCAGACTTCCAACCTTTTGAGCAGGCTCGTGTGAAATTGGCAGAGAAGTTTAATGTTGAGCAAGGTCAGTTGAACCGTAGCGATAACGTTGTGGTTGGCAGCTTTGTTTTGAAGCGTTTGTGAGGTGATGATGAAAAATTTAATTTCTCAAGCTCAGGTTTGGTGGAGCAGCATCTCGCAGCGTGAGCAGCGTTTGGTCATGGGATGTGGCGCTATTGCCGTTATCGGTATTATTTATTGGGGTTTATTACAGCCAATGAGTCAACGTGCGGAGCTAGCTCAGTCACGTATTCAAAGTGAAAAGCAGTTGCTAGCTTGGGTACAAGATAAAGCGGATGGCATCACTGCACTGCGAAAAAGCAGCGGTGTGAGCTACTCTAGTCAACCGTTGAATCAGTTGGTTTCTTCTTCAGCTCGTCGTTATAAAGTTGAGTTGATTCGAGTACAACCTCGTAATGAGAGCGTTCAAGTGTGGATCAAACCACTCGCGTTTAATCAACTAGTGGATTGGTTACGTTACTTGAAAGAGCAACAGGGTATTGAAGTCGAATTTTTAGATATCGACCGAACAGAGCAAGCGGGCATGATCGATGTAAACCGCCTTCAGTTTAAGCGAGGTTAAGGTGAAGCGAGCAGTACTTTACGTTGTTATCTTTATCGTCTTTTTTTCAGTCAGTCTTTTAATGGGATTACCAGTCTCTTGGGTGTTACAACAAGCACCAACAGTGAGAGGCCTGGACATTCAAGGAGCCAACGGTTCGGTATGGCAAGGTCAAGCTTCTAGTATTCGTTGGCAGCGTCAGAACCTTGGAGAAGTTAATTGGGATTTCCAATGGTCGAGTTTACTGACAGGTAAAGCGGAGTTTGCTGTGCGCTTTGGTCGTGGTAGTGAAATGGACGTTCGTGGGCGCGGTTTTGTCGGCTATAGCTTAAGTGATGGCCCTTATGCCAAAAACTTAGTTGCCTCGATTCCAGCGGTAAAAGTTGTTGAGCAAGCGCGCCTCCCTGTGCCTGTTGGTGTTGATGGGCAGCTTGAGCTGAATATTCGTCATGCGACTTATGCTGTGCCTTGGTGTAAGAACGGTGAAGGCACTTTAGTATGGAATGCCAGTGGTATTCAAAGCCCCGTTGGCAGCTTAGATCTCGGTCCTGTGATTGCCGATATAAACTGTCAGGATAGTGTATTGACGGCAACTGGTGAGCAGAGCAGCAAACAAGTCTCTGCGGCGTTTTCCGCTGAACTGATGCCTAATCAACGGTACTCAACCAAAGCGTGGTTCAAACCTGGTGCAGAGTTCCCATCCAGCATGGGGGAGCAACTGAAATGGCTGGGTAAGCCGAATGCTCAAGGTCAATATGAGTTTAATTACCAAGGGCGCTTCTAACCTATCGTGACAAAATCCAATATCTTAAAAGAGCTGCTATTGTGCAGCTCTTTTTGCTTTTGGATCATCGTAAGCTAAAACCTCTATTCGCTGTACATTCGATCTTGATTGGGAATGAGTGAAAGTTTAAAGCCATGATTTTTAATCGATTTGTTTCTTTTGTTCAGCTTTGCAAGCAATTGGAACATAGTAGGCCAAATACTCCAAGTGCTGTACAGAAGGTCAAAAAGAAAAGGCCACGAAGATATTCGTGGCCTTTCTATTGCTAGAATTTTGTGCTCTAAATTTTACCGATAGGGCGCTTAATCTTTGCGTTGTAAAATCTCATTCCAAGGTAAATCCGCATCACCAAGAACAATAAAGTTCGGGTTTTCTAGTGTTTCCCGCTCGTTATATGACAGCGGTTCTAATTGCGTGCTGAGAATACGCCCGCCAGCTTCTTCAACAATGCATTGTGTCGCAGCGGTGTCCCACTCACCTGTTGGACCTAGTCGGAGATAGCAATCTACCGCCCCTTCCGCGACGAGGCATGCTTTCAATGCCGCAGAACCGAGCGGTATTAAGTCGTAATTCCAGGCGCTGCTCATACGGTTAGTAATACGATTGATGTCTTGGCGACGACTAATAGCAATTGCGATGCTTTGCTCTGGCTGTTCGTGTTTGTGTGTATGGATTTTGACGCTGTCCGACATGTCGGGAATTTTCCAGGCGCCTTTGCCATTATAAGCGTAGTAAGTCACGCCAGATACAGGACCGTAAACGACGCCCATGGTTGGTCGATTGTTGTCGACCAACGCGATAATAGTGGCAAAGTCACCACTGCGAGCGATGAATTCTTGAGTACCATCAAGAGGGTCGACTAACCAATAACGTTCCCACTGAGCGCGTTGCTCTAAGCTTATGTCTGCGTCTTCTTCTGACAACACGGGAATGTCAGGCGTCAGATCACTCAAGCGTTCAGTGATGAACTTGTGAGCTGCAATATCCGCACTTGTTACGGGAGTTTCGTCACTTTTGGTGTAGGCCTCGTATTGTTTCTTTTCATATATTTCGAGGATCATTTGCCCAGCACTGCGGGCAATCTCGATGACTTGAGGAAGTAGGTGAGATAGATCTTTTGTCATTGGCATAAGTGATAGTCCTTACTCACAGTGTTATTCGGTTCTAATGACCGTTATTGGTTATGCTTGTGAGTGGTGTTTGGTAAGTGTTTCAGTGCCAACATTAGCGCTGTGATGCTTCGTGCTTCACAGAAATCCATGTGAGTTAATAACTCTTCGGCTTGCGCAAGTGGCCAACGCACAATTTCCAGTGGTTCAGGCTCATCGCCTTCTTGCTTCTCTGGATAAAGCGCCTGTCCTAAAAATAGAGTCATTTTGCTCGAAAAGTAAGATGGCGCGAGGATAACTTGTTTCAACGGGGTTAACTGATTACAGCCAAAGCCGATTTCTTCTTTTAACTCACGATCCGCAGCTTGGTGTGGTGTTTCTCCTGGGTCAATCAGCCCTTTTGGGAAACCTAGCTCGTAACGTTCAGTTCCAGCGGCGTATTCACGCACCAGTAATAAATCGCCTTGTTCTGTTACAGGAACCACCATTACAGCATCTCGTCCACTTGGCTTCATACGCTCATAAGTACGATGCTCACCATTGGAAAAACGAAGGTCGAGCGCTTCCACAGCAAACAGTTTGGATTTTGCAACCGTCTGGCATGAGAGTATCTCTGGTGGGGTTCGTTTCGGCATGACGCTGGCTCCTTGGTGTCGTTGGCGTTTACGAGATGCGTAAGATTCTTAATATATGAGAACTCCGCCTGAGTTTCTAGCGGATTTTACGAGTCGAGCTAAGCATCTCAGCATCACCTCAGTATCGATACAAAAATGGGAGACCGAAGCCTCCCATTTTCTGACAGTGTTTACTCTTAGTAGTAAGAGTGATCACCACGGTCATGTTCTGTAGCATCACGAACTGCGGTTAGTTCACCAATGAACTGGTTTAGCAGCTCTTTCTCGATGCCTTCTTTTAGTGTTACGTCAACCATAGAACAGCCATTACAACCGCCACCAAATGCAACAATCGCAACACCGTCTTCAGTGATCTCAACCAAGTTTACGTGACCACCGTGGCCAGCAAGTTGTGGGTTCACTTGAGTTTGGATAACGTACTCAACGCGCTCAACCAGTGGTGCGTCGTCCGCAACTTTACGCATTTTAGCGTTAGGTGCTTTTAGCGTTAGCTGAGAGCCCATTTTATCGGTAACAAAATCGATTTCAGCGTCTTCAAGGAATGGAAGGCTCAGCTCATCCACGTAAGCTGAAAAACCGCTGTAAGAGAGTTCAGTGTCGGTCGATTCTACTGCTTCTGGTGGGCAGTAAGACACGCCACACTCAGCGTTTTGTGTACCTGGGTTCACAACGAAAATACGAATGTTAGTACCTTCAGGTTGTTGACCTAAAAGGTTAGCGAAATGCGTTTGCGCAGTTTCTGTAATAGTAATATTTGACACGACGAATACCCGAGTAAATTTGTAGGTTACTGCTGCTATTCTACTCTTGTTGACGTATGGGTCTAGTCTTTTTGATGCTAAGGCATGGCGAAGCGATCTAGAGAGAACGAGGAGCAGGTGTTCTGCAGATGCAGTAAATATCGATGCTTTCTACGCCAACTTCAAGTAGTAAATGACATAATTGTCGGACGGTACTGCCTGTGGTGACTACATCATCGACGATGGCAACATGGGAAGAGTGAGGGCGCTTATTGAGAATAAACGCGCCTTTTAAGTTTTGTTCACGGCTTGTTTTGGTATTACCACGCTGTGATTGGGCGAGCTTTACTCGACGAAAGACCTTCGCATCAAAATTAGTCTGCAATTGCTTGGCGAGGTGTCGGGCTAAAACATCACTTTGATTAAAACCCCGGCGCAGGTAACGCTGCCAGTGCAATGGCACACTGGTAATGATTGGAGCTGGCGTGGTGATGCGCTGTGCCAGTTGCTCGGTTAATGCTTTTACATGCCAAGACTCTCCGTGATCTTTAAAGCGTTGTACTTCCCGTGAAAGGGGAAAGTCGTAATCGCCTAACGTGTATAGCCTTTGCCATGGCGGTGGCTTTGAAAGACATTCACCACAAATACTATCCGTACTCATTTCTTCTTTCTGTAATGATAAACCGCAGCGTTGACATCGTTTTACCGGAGTTAGGTATTTTAAACAGTGCTCGCACCAGCGCAGAGTATTTGTGTGGCTTGGTGTTTGAATAGGGAACCGACACAGGCCGCATTGACTGCTCAATACGCGATGCATGATGTTTTGCCAGTGATGAGATAACATAGCGTTTATTCATGGTGATATTTTACTCAGCCTAACGCTTGGCTGAAGCCGTAGGGAATAAAATAAGTGGGAGAGATTGAGAGCATGAGCACGAAATTACACTGGCAGTCATTTGGTCAAGGACCAGATTTGGTGTTGCTTCATGGATGGGGCATGAATGGTGCGGTATGGCAGCAGACGGTCGAGTCTCTTCAACCTTATTTCCGAGTGCATGTGGTCGACCTCCCGGGGTACGGACACAGTGCTGAAACTCACGCTGAAGACTTAGCCAAAATTGCTGACCTTGTTCTGCAAGACGCGCCAGAAAAAGCGGTCTGGCTTGGCTGGTCATTAGGTGGCTTGGTGGCAACCCACATTGCACTTAATGCTCCGCAGCGTGTGAGCAAGTTAATCACGGTTGCCAGCTCACCTAAATTTGCCGCAGAAAAACCGTGGCGCGGCATTCAACCGAATGTACTGAGTGCGTTCACCTCTCAGTTGCTAGAAGATTTCTCACTGACCATTGAGCGCTTTATGGCGTTGCAAGCGATGGGCAGCCCATCAGCGCGTAAAGACGTTAAACAGCTCAAGCAAGCGGTACTATCGCGCCCTCAGCCAAACCCTGAATCGCTGTTGGTTGGGCTAAACATCCTTGCTGATGTGGATCTGCGCGATGCGTTGACGTCTCTTTCTGTTCCAATGTTGCGTCTTTATGGCCGTTTAGATGGGTTGGTGCCAATTAAAGTAGCTAATGATTTAAGTGAACAGTTGCCTCATACCCAACAGTTTGTTTTTAATCAGTCCTCTCATGCGCCTTTTATCACCGAACATGACGAATTTTGTGTTCAAATCCGAGAGTTTGCTCACGATTGAGCAAGTACGAGCGGAAATACCTCAAGTTGTTTAAAAAGTGGTCGATATAAAGTCTGGTGAGGTTTTATTAGCCAATAAAGCTAAGCCATATTGACGAGTTGGGCGACTCTGAGGAGGGTTCGCAATGATTGTGTCACCGACCAACGTAAGTGTGCCACTGATCGCCCCATCCGTGAATGTGCAGACGGAACAAGCAGCTCGCGACAATAAAGTCCGAGAGCCTGTAACGCCAACGGTCGCATTGGCCAAAACCAATGCAGAGCGAAAAGTAAAAGGTGACGACAAGCGCCGACGTCAGTCTTCTTGGGATCCTTCAGAGCATCCTGATTATGATATGGAAACGGAAGTCGACACGCGTTATCAAGAAGAGCCGGAAGATACACTAGAACGGCTTTTTAGTTTGCTTGCGCTCAAATCGTATAGTGAAGACCAGGGGAAAGGCTACGCGATCCGCTTTCGCTTACCAAAGCGCATTTTGGATGCTGCGATCAATGAAGGATTAATGGAAAAGCGCAGGAAGGTGATCAAGTTTCATTATGGTCATGCAGTCGCTCCCCATACCCCGTCAGAAGTGATAGCAGTATTATGACGACTCAATATCCTACTCAAACAAAAACGCTCCAAGCAGGTTGACTGATTGGAGCGTTTTCTTTTTAGTTATGAAAGCTCGTTAGCGGTGAAGCCTAGGTAAGGTTACTTTTTCGCTTTAGCAAACGCTGCAGCAAACGCACCGCCCATCGCGCTGTTCGATGACGAATCATCACGGCGAGGCTGACGACGCTGCGGTTGGTCATTACGACGTGGCGCTGCTGATGAGCGTTGGCTGCGGTTGTCTTGACCCGGTTCGTCGTTCATACGCATCGATAGACCAATACGCTTACGCTGCACGTCAACTTCCATCACTTTCACTTTGACGATGTCGCCCGCTTTCACCACTTCACGTGGGTCAGACACGTAACGATCTGTCAGTGCAGAGATGTGTACGAGACCATCTTGGTGAACGCCAATATCAACGAAGGCACCGAAGTTGGCTACGTTTGATACCACACCTTCTAGAATCATGCCCGGTTCCAAGTCAGATACCGAGTTTACACCTTCTGCAAAGGTCGCCGTTTTGAATTCTGGACGTGGGTCACGACCCGGCTTGTCTAACTCTTTGATGATGTCTGTAATGGTTGGAACGCCGAAGTTATCGTCGGTGTAATCGACCGCATGCAGACCTTTAAGGAAGCTTGAATCACCAATCAGTGCTTTGATGTCTTTGTTGTTCTTCTCAGAAATTGCTTTGACCACCGGGTACGCTTCTGGGTGAACCGCAGACGCATCAAGTGGGTTCTTACCATCCATGACTCGTAGGAAGCCCGCACACTGCTCGAACGCCTTAGGACCTAAACGAGGTACTTTCTTCAAGGTTGTACGTGCTTCAAAGCGACCGTTTTCATCGCGGAAGTCGACAATGTTCTGCGCGATGGTGCTTGATAAGCCTGCTACGCGTGTTAATAGTGCGGCAGAAGCGGTGTTCACATCAACACCAACCGCATTTACACAGTCTTCCACAATCGCATCTAGGCGTTTTGCCAACATAGATTGGCTTACATCGTGCTGGTATTGACCCACACCAATAGATTTCGGATCAATTTTCACGAGTTCAGCCAATGGATCTTGCAAACGACGTGCAATCGACACTGCACCACGCAGTGATACGTCCATATTCGGGAACTCTTTTGCTGCAAGCTCAGACGCTGAGTAAACCGAAGCCCCCGCTTCACTTACTATGATCTTCTGAACTTTCAGGTTGCCACGTTTGATGACGTCTGCGACAAAGCTGTCGGTTTCACGTGAAGCCGTACCGTTACCAATCGCAATCAAATCCACGTTGTACTTACGCACCAACTGCTCAACGATTTGTGCTGACTTGTCGTATTGTTTTTGTGGTGGGTGAGGGTAGATGGTTTCGGTTGCAAGCACTTTACCTGTTGAGTCGACAACCGCGATTTTTGAACCTGTACGCAGACCCGGATCGAGACCAAGTGTTGCACGAGGGCCAGCCGGTGCTGCCATCAACAAGTCTTTTAGGTTAGTGGCGAATACTTCAATCGCTTCGATTTCAGCGCGCTCTTTCATTGCGCCCATTAGCTCGGTTTCCATGTGCATCGATACTTTGATGCGCCATGCCCAGCTGATCACTTGCTTACACCAGGTATCCGCAGGTGCGCTGCTTAGCGTTACGCCATAATGGTCGGCGATAATCGTTTCGCAGTAAGACTGACGAGCGCCTTCTTCCTGTTCTGGATCAGCGTTCATCGCCAATGTCAGGAAGCCTTCGTTACGGCCACGCAACATCGCCAGTGCTCGGTGCGATGGCACTTTGCTTAGGGGCTCGTTGTGGTTGAAGTAATCTTTAAACTTCTCGCCTTCTTGCTCTTTGCCTTCAACGACTCGTGAGACCAGTTCCGCATTGCGATTTAAGTGGTTGCGAATTTTTTCCAGTAAGTTTGCGTCTTCTGCGATGCGCTCCATGATGATCGCGCGAGCGCCATCCAATGCAGCTTTGGTGTCTGCGATGCCTTTGTCTGCATCAAGGTATTTGCTTGCTTCGCTTTCTGGCTCGGTTTGTGGGTGATTCCAAAGCTGATCTGCGAGCGGCTCAAGACCAGCCTCAATCGCGATCTGACCTTTCGTACGACGCTTGGGTTTGTAAGGTAGGTATAAGTCTTCAAGACGAGTTTTGCTGTCTGCCTGCGCGATCTCTTGTTCTAGCTCTGGCGTCAGTTTGCCTTGCTCTTGGATTGATTTGAGGATGGTTTGACGGCGATCATCCATTTCACGAAGGTAAGACAGACGGCTGTCCAAAGTACGAAGCTGGGTATCATCAAGGCCCCCCGTCACCTCTTTGCGGTAACGTGCAATAAAAGGGACAGTGTTGCCATCATCAATTAGGGTGACAGCGGCGTTGACTTGCTCTGGGCGAACATTCAGTTCTTGAGCAATCATGCGACAGATAGCTTGGCTCATCCGTGTTTTCTCTTTTAATTCGGTTTTGGTTGTATAGAACATTGGGGTCGTTCGAAGAATTTGCAATGTTTTAAATTAACGAGGCAAAAATTTACCGGGCGCTGGTGGACATCAGTCAGATTTATGTCAAAACTGTAATTAAATTGAGAACTTATATCCGCAGTTATCGACTAACCTAATTCCACGGTTGTTGATATCACTAAATGTACCTCGGCTTATACGGATAATCATGATGAAAAAAATGTCTTTGGCGTTAGCGCTTACGAGTGCCTTACTTGTCGCCCCGCTTAGTTGGGCGCAGTCTATCTCAGGAACCACACAAGCTCCCGTTTATCAGCTCGATAACAAATTGGTACTAGGGCGTGTGGAGAGCGTCTACTACAGTGACATTCCGGAACTAAAAGCGGTGCCATTTATTGGCAAGATTGATACTGGTGCAGATACGACATCGATGCATGCGGAGAATATCCATGTCAGTAGCTCACACCCAGATTACCAAGATTTGAAAGATAACGAGTTACTTTGGGCGATTGTCGATGACTTAGGTGGTACGAAGGCAAAGTGGGACGCCGACAGCTTTAAGCCATATCAAGTAAAGGTTAGCTTTACGGTTCCTCACCCTTATACAGGGAAGGAAATACAGATTACCGATGATCTGGAAAGAGTGAGCGCGATTCGCAGTCGAACAAGCAAAAAGCCCATCCTACGCCCGACAATAAAAATGCCGATGACAATCGCTGGTCACACCGTTGATACGGAAGTGAACCTGACCAAGCGTACGCAATTCTCTTCTCCTATCTTGATTGGTAAAACCTATCTCGATGATAACGCATGGGTCTTCGCTGGTTACGATTACCTTCAAGAACAGCCACGCGCAAAAATGATTGGCAAAAAAGAGACGGTTGAAGTCGAAGGTGTGCCATATAAGATCAGCATCTCAACTTCTAGCCGTTATACCAACGTCCATGCACTGGACATCAAGGTAGACAAAAAGCATAACGAAGTCTCTTTTATGTTAGAGGGCGAGAATGGCAAGCGTCATCCAATGACATTACCCTTGGTACGAATGCTGAAAACGACCAAAAGCGAGCGCCCTTTAGTCTATTTACCCGTCAAAGTCGGCGAAAATGAAACTCAACGTTGGTTGGTGTATCTGCGTGATCGCAGTAAGTTCAGTTCGCAAATTCGCTTAGGTCGGGACGTCGCGAGTCAGCACTTTGTTATTGATACGGACAGAGAAAATCTACTGGGTGGCGTAGAAAAAACGTTCAAAAGCGCACTCAAATCAAAACCTCTTGTCGTTTCACCAGAAGAACAGGTCACCATTGATGGTTATACCGTCCCTGCTTACCCCACTTTTACTGTGAAAACGCCATTACTGCGTGTAAATGGGTTTGAAGTAACAGAAAAAGGTAAGGATGAATCCGTCACGTTTTATTTAATGAACGATGAGGGGAAAGAAGAAAAAATCACCAAACCAGTGTTGAAAAAGCTCAAGGTTGGCAGCGCGGTTCGCCCTGTTGTCGAAGGAGACTTTCTTCTCGGTAGAAAAGACACATCAATGAAGTTTGCGCTCGATGTGCTTGATGAGGGTGACACTCAACCCTTTTTCGTCTTTGGTCATGACATAGCCAAGGGTGGTGTGTTGCTGAACACTCGCGCAGACCATCTACTAGATGCAAGGCCACTTTTCAAAGCTGGCCATATCGAAGTGGCTGAAGTTGAGGGGATGTCTTTCCCTGTGAAGTTAGACACGGGTGCAGATGTAAGCTCAATCAATGCTAAGAACATCAAGCAGTTTAAGAAAGACGGCAAAGACATGGTGAGCTTTACCTATGAGAACGATCTTGGCATGAAACAGGCGTTTACCAAGCCTGTTGTTGATGTCATGCGTATTAAAGCGAAGAAAGGCGAGAAAGCGAACGTACGCCCTGTGGTTGAAATGCATGTTAAGCTTGGCGAATTAGAGAAGAAGATCCGAGTCAACTTACAGGACCGAGGTCGCTTCCATTACAGCATGATTTTAGGTAAAAACTTCCTAAAACATGGCGCGGTTGTTTCGAGTGATACGAATTACATCGTGACGCAAAAACCGGATTACGAAAAGTAACACTCTGGCCGCCTTATCACCTTGATACCCAAAGCCTGAACAACATTGGATCTTTGGGTATATCATCTCCTTAATGCTGCCAAAGAGCAGCATTTTTTAGTTGAGATAGGAGTTAATTTGAAAACTAAGCTGATTACACGAGAAGGTTACAACAAACTCAAACAAGAGCATGATTACCTTTGGAATGAAAAGCGCCCGGAAATCACCAAGATCGTCACTTGGGCGGCGAGCCTGGGCGATCGCTCAGAAAATGCGGATTACACCTTCAATAAACGTTTACTCCGTCAGATCGACCGTCGTGTCCGCTTCCTTCGTAAATTCCTGCCAGAAGTCACGATCGTTGACTATTCTCCGCAACAAGAAGGCAAAGTCTTTTTTGGTGCATGGGTGGAAATAGAAAATGAGGCAGGAGAAGTGAAAAAGTTTCGTATTGTCGGGCCTGAAGAGATTTATGGCGATGCGAAAGACTACATCTCTATCGATTCACCTATGGCGCGAGCGATGTTGAAAAAACAAGTGGATGAAGAGTTCACGGTACGCACCCCAGAAGGTGAAAAAGAGTGGTTCATCAACTCAATTGAATATACTCAACCGGCCTCGGAAGACTGAGGCTTTATCACCGATTCAAGTCTCATGAAGTTCACTAGGAGTGACTTGGGTCTCAATGTCAGAATATTTGGTATAAAGGCATGGTGCCTTTCTCGGAGAAGTAAAATGAACAAAGCAGTCATGTGTAGTGCTGCACTAACAATAGGTTTCTCACTTTCAGTTTTTGCTCAAGATGAAGTGAAAGGCTGTGACGCTAAAGAGTTAGCGGTAGAGCAGCAGCTTGAGTATGCAAAAGCGCAAGGTAATGAGCATCGCATTAAAGGCTTGGAGCAAGCACTTTCCGCTATCCAGAATGAATGCTCGGAAGGTGAGCTGCGCCAAGAGCTGCAAACAGAAGTGGAAGAAAAGACTAAAGAAGTTGAGGAGCGAGAGGAAGAATTAGTCGAAGCTCAGCATTCAGGGAAAGCAGACAAAATTGAGAAAAAACGTCACAAGCTGGCTGAGGCACAGCAAGAGCTGCTTGAGGCCAAACGTGAACTGGAATGGAATTATGGTCAATAGTAGGTGCTGAAAATACCTGCTAGAGAGAGAATAAAGCGCTTAAGATAAAAAGAGTAACAATTTGCTTGAGCACGTTAGGAAAAACAGTGATACATTTTCGACAATAGACGCTTCTGAAAGGATGTTTCAATGCAAGAAAATCATAAAATTTTAGTGGTTGATGACGATGCTCGTTTACGTGCTCTATTGGAGCGTTACCTTTCTGAGCAAGGTTTTCAGGTACGAAGTGTCGCCAATGGCGAACAGATGGATCGCCTACTAACGCGCGAAAACTTTCACTTAATGGTGCTGGACCTAATGTTGCCAGGTGAAGACGGTTTGTCAATTTGTCGTCGTCTACGCCACGCGAACAATATGTTGCCAATCTTAATGCTCACCGCGAAAGGTGATGAAGTGGACCGCATCGTGGGTCTTGAGGTAGGGGCGGATGATTATTTGCCAAAACCGTTTAACCCACGCGAATTGTTGGCTCGCATCAAGGCAGTATTACGCCGCCAAACTGTAGAGTTGCCGGGTGCACCAAGCACGGAAGAAAAAGTGGTGGAGTTCGGGGAGTTCCGACTCAATCTAGGCACTCGCGAG
Source organism: Vibrio sp. Vb1755 (assembly GCF_033338635.1). Lineage (NCBI taxonomy): Bacteria > Pseudomonadati > Pseudomonadota > Gammaproteobacteria > Vibrionales > Vibrionaceae > Vibrio > Vibrio sp. Vb1755. Next base: position 126,710 of record NZ_JAWOTA010000009.1, read on the forward strand.
ATGTTCCGCGGTGACGAGGCAATGCCACTCACCTCTGGAGAGTTTGCTGTCCTAAAGGCGCTCGTGATGAATGCGCGTGAGCCAATGTCACGAGACAAATTGATGAACATGGCGCGTGGCCGTGAATATTCTGCAATGGAACGTTCTATTGACGTACAAATCTCACGTTTACGTCGCATGTTAGAAGACGATCCGAGCAAGCCGCGCTACATTCAAACCGTATGGGGCCTAGGTTATGTTTTCGTCCCAGACGGCAAAGAGGTGTAACCTCTTCACTCCATAGCCAGCACTTGGCTATAGCAACTTCAGCCTTCATTACCTTCCCTTTGAAGGCTGAAATTTCGCGATTAGGACCACTAGGAACGTTCCATGCGCATCCGAAGTTCACTGACACAATCTATTCTGCTGTTCATCTCTTTGCTTCTCGCGAGCCAAGTTTTCTCTTACTACGCCGTTTTTAACTACGCGTTGATGCCGAGTTTGCAGCAGTTCAATAAAATTCTCGCCCATGAGCTCAATTTGGTGCTTGATGATGAAGGACCTTTAAAGTCTGATGCACCGTTAAGGCGTCAATTGTTAGAAAGATTAGGGGTGACGGTTCATAGTCTCGATAGCGATAAGGCGATTGAATTTCATCACGCAATGTCGATTGATTTGATGTCTGAAGAAATGAGCCAAGAGCTGGGTTCGCCCACAGAAGTGCGCTTATTGCTTGGCGATGAAAGTTACATTTTGTGGATGCACATCGAAAAGTTGCCGAACTCCATCATTCGTATTCCGTTATCTGAGCTGCAAGAAGAAGATTTTGCCCCGCTGTTTCGTAACAGCTTGATTATGGCGCTGCTGATCATTGCAGGTGGTTGGTTGTTTATTCGTTTGCAAAACCGTCCACTTTTGGCTTTAGAGAGAGCCGCGAAAGACGTCGGTCGAGGTGAGATCCCGCCCCCCTTAGCAGAGAAAGGCGCATCGGAGATTCGCTCTGTAACTCGAGCCTTTAATCAAATGTCGAAAGGTATTCAAGAGCTAGAAGAAGACCGAGCCTTATTAATGGCAGGGATTAGCCATGACTTACGAACACCTCTGACGCGTATTCGCCTAGCAACAGAAATGATGTCTCCTGAGGACAGCTATCTTGCGGAGGGGATCATTAGCGATACGGAAGAATGTAATGAGATCATCAGTCAGTTTATGGATTATCTCAAACCGGTGAACCAAGAATCGTTTGAAGCGGTTGATATCAGTACGATTGCCAGTGACGTCGCCAGTTCTGAAGGTGGCTATGAGGTTGAAATTGAAACAGATCTTAATCTTAACTTGCCGCCAGCCAAAGGAAGCGCGATTGCGATTAAGCGGGCGATCAGTAACTTAGTTGTGAATGCGCTACGTTATGGCAATGGCTGGGTCAAAATCAGCACTGGTGTGACAGCAGATAAGCAGCTAGTGTGGATTTCAGTAGAGGACAATGGACCGGGTATCGAGCATTCTCAAATCGCGAGGTTATTTGAACCCTTTACGCGTGGTGACACCGCTCGCGGTAGTGAAGGCACTGGGCTAGGGTTGGCGATTGTGAAGCGTATAATCAGCCAACATTCAGGCTCTGTGGTGATGCGTAATCGCAGTGAAGGCGGTTTAATCGCTCAAATCAGCTTTCCTACCAAGTAAGTCGATGGCCTGCACCCTTTAAACAAAAAGCCCAACCTAAATAGGTTGGGCTTTTCTTATTCTCAATAATCTTAAGACTCTTTCACTTCCTGAGGAAGTTCATCTTCGTCTTCCAGTTTCTCTGGCAGAAGTAGATTTAAAATGATCGCTGTGATGCCACCTGCTGCAACACCAGTTGAGAAAATACTCTTAATAAATTCTGGCATAAATTGCAGGATCTCTGGTTTTTGTGCGATACCAAGTCCCATTGAGAAGGATAAGGCCATGATCAGAATTGCGCGGCGATCGAGCTCAACACGAGAGATAATACGCACACCAGCGGCAGCAATCGTACCAAACATGACAATCGTTGCGCCGCCAAGTACTGGCTCAGGAATCAGCTGAACAAAGCTAGCGACGCCAGGAAACAAGCCAAGAATCACTAACATGCCAGAAATAAAGTAACCCACGTAGCGGCTCGCGACTCCTGTTAGCATGATGATGCCGTTATTCTGGCTAAACGTTGAGTTCGGGAAGCTGTTGAAAACGGCTGCGATTGCAGAGTTTAAGCCGTCTGCTAACACACCGCCCTTAATGCGTTTCATGTACACTGGGCCTTTTACTGGCTCACCAGACACTTCAGATGTTGCGGTAATATCACCGATGGCTTCTAGTGCGGTAATAAAGAAAATCAGTACCAGCGGAATGAACAGAGACCAGTCAAACGATAAGCCATATTGCATTGGTACGGGCAGTGCTACGATCTCGGTTGCGCCTAGCTGAGAAGTATCTACCATCCCCATAAAATACGCCATGATGTAGCCCACTAGCATCGCAATCACGATTGAAGCCACACGGATGTATGGGTTTTTCGAGCGGTTTAAAATCACAATTAATCCAAGTACCGTCCCAGCCAGAGCAAGTTTGTCTAAGCTGCCGAAGGTTCCTTCATTTAATGCTGCGTAGCCACCGCCCATTGATACTAAGCCGACTTGAATCAGTGTGAGACCGATAAGAGTGACGACGATGCCTGAAACAAGCGGAGTGATGATTCGGCGGGCATGCTCCAACACGCGAGATAGAAAAATTTCTGCAAATGATGCGACTAAAATCGTACCAAAAATGGCAGCCATCATGGTACTGATGTCTGCTCCACCGGCTTTCAGCGATAGGCCTGCACCAATAATAGGACCTAAAAAGTTAAAGCTGGTGCCTTGAACAGAGAGCAAACCAGAGCCAATTGGGCCAACGGTGCGAATTTGAATAAACGAAGACACGCCTGACGCAAACAAAGACATGCTGATGATGGTATTCGTTTGGTCTGCTGGTACACCCAAAGACTGACAGATGATCAGTGACGGAGTGATAACCGCGACGAACATCGCCAATAAGTGCTGAAGTGCGGCAAAAATGGTTTGAGGCAAAGGTGGTCGATCGTTGAGTTGATAGACCAGTTCCGAAGATCGGTTTGAAGTTGTCATTGTTTGTCTCGCTAGTCGCAATATTTCCCTAGTTCTCGCTGAATGGGAGAGCAGGGTGGAGTTGACGTCGTTACCTGTGATTGCTGTTAATCAGAGTCAACTCAGGTTGGTGGAGTGTGATCTAACACACTTAAAAATTTGTGCGCGATTATAGAGAGATTTACTCAAAAAGCAAACGTTTGCTTTTGGCGTGTTAAAAAACGAGCCATTTGGCTCGCTTTCAATCATTACGCTTTGGAGTAAATATCCCGCTCACCCAACCAGCGATCGATAATCGCTGTTGCGTTAGTCGGGTAATTGTCATGAATATGACGCGCAATACGCTGAACTTCGGGAATCAGGCGTTGATCTCGAACTAAGTCTGCGATTTTGAAATCAGCAAGACCTGTCTGCTTTGTACCCAATAGTTCTCCAGGGCCGCGAATTTCTAGGTCTTTCTGCGCAATGACGAAGCCATCGTTACTTTCACGTAGTACTCCGAGACGTTTTTGCGCGGTTTTTGACAGCGGAGAGTGGTACAGCAGCACACAATGGCTAGCAACGGAACCTCGGCCCACGCGACCTCTTAACTGGTGTAATTGTGCCAAACCAAGACGTTCAGGGTTTTCTATGATCATCAAGCTAGAGTTTGGCACATCCACACCAACTTCAATCACTGTCGTTGCGACCAGCAAATGCAGTTTATTGTCTTTGAAATCTTGCATCACCGCTTGTTTCTCTGCAGGCTTCATTCGTCCGTGTACTAGACCAATTTTTACGTCCGGCAGTTTACGTTGAAGCTCTTCTGCGGTATCTGCCGCGGCTTGCGCTTCTAATACTTCCGACTCATCAATCAGGGTACACACCCAATATGCCTGCTTGCCTTCGTTTAAGCAGGCATTTCGGACACGTTCGACGATATCATTGCGTTTGGTATCTGGAATCGCGACAGTCTGGATTGGTGTTCGACCTGGCGGTAACTCATCAATCACCGACGTTTCTAAGTCAGCATAAGCAGTCATGGCTAACGTTCGCGGAATCGGCGTTGCTGTCATGATGAGCTGATGTGGATAAGCGCCTTGTTTTGCACCTTTCTCACGCAGCTCTAAACGTTGGTGGACACCGAAGCGGTGCTGTTCATCAATGATGACCAAAGCAAGGTGATGAAATTCAACGTGCTCTTGGAATAGCGCGTGAGTACCCACTACCATTTGCGCTTCACCACTGGCAATACGAGCCAGCTCGGCTTCCTTTGCCTTACCTTTGAGTTTGCCCGCTAACCAACCGACTTGAATGCCCATGGTTTCAAACCAGTTTGCGAAGTTGATAGCGTGTTGCTCGGCCAATAGTTCGGTTGGCGCCATGAGTGCCACCTGATGGCCATGCTCAATGGCTCTAACAGCGGCCAAAGCGGCAACCAACGTTTTCCCCGAACCAACATCGCCTTGCACTAATCGCATCATTGGGTGCGGTTTTTCTAGATCGGCTTCAATCTCTTGTACTACTCGGGTTTGAGCGTTTGTAGGAGAGAAAGGCAGTTGGGCTAAAAGCTGCGTTTTTAGTTTATTACAAGGACCGAGAGGTAGCGCTGAATCCTTCTGACCTTTGCTACGCACCGCCAGCATCGATAAGTTTTGTGCGAGCAATTCTTCCATGATCAAGCGGATTTGGGCAGGATGTTTGCCTTCGTCAAACTCATCTAAATTAATGGTTGGTGGTGGGCGATGAATGGTGTGCAGTGCTTGCGACATCGTGATTTGATGGTCATACAACCCCGCTGGAAGTAATTCCTGCACTGCGGTTTTATCAAGCAGGGCTAAAGCTTGTTCGGTAAGGTTGCGTAATGTGATTTGGCGTAAACCATCGGTGGTGGGATAAACAGGGGTTAAGCTCTGTTCTACATCGGGCTTTTGCTCGCTGACGTAAAACTTGTAGTCAGGATGAACAATTTCCAAACCCATGCCACCGCGCTTAATTTCACCGTAAGCATGTACTAACTTACCTTGCGTGAAATTGTTCTTCATGGCTGCGGTAAAGTTGAAAAAGCGCAGCGTGATAGTGCCATTACCGTCGCTGATTTTTACCGTTAGCATTTTGCGCTTACCGAAGATGGTGTCGACTGCCATGACCTTACCTTGCACTGCCGCCCAAAGGCCAGCATGCAGTTTGGCAATAGGGTAAATACGAGTACGATCTTCGTAGCGTAACGGAAGGTGAAACAGCAAATCTTGAACGCTATGTAAGCCAACTTTGGCGAGTTTTTCTGCGACTTTCGCGCCAACTCCAGAAAGGGAGGTTAATGGGACGGCAGATAACATTTGGGCGGACATAGAGGGCTCAAGAAAATGGTTAACATAGCAGTATGTTAACCATGGAGCTGTGTTTTTGTACAGGAAAAAATAGTCATGCTTTAGTTAGTGTCATGATTTGACTGATAACCTATCATTCCGAGGAGCTTTAGCGACATCAGGATTCTATTTCCAACAAGTATGTCGCTGAAGTTAACACTATCAGCATCTGTATATTTGAGAATTAGATCCTGAACCACGCTCCTTCGCCGCCGTTCAGGATGACGAAAGTCTGTTACTTGCTTTGCATCTCTTGCCACCACGCGTCATCGGCGATGATTTGACCTTCTTCATCTAGTGGTGGGTAAACGAGCCCTTTTCGTTTCGCGACCTTTGCCAGCACTGGGTGACCACGTTCAAAGAGAATACGGTTGATTGTCTCTTTAGGCAGAGCGCTTTCTTCTCGGTCGTACATGCCTGCGGCTTCACGTTGACGTTGCGCTTCATACAAAATTACGGCACTGGCAACCGATACGTTTAGTGACTGCACCATGCCCACCATTGGGATAATAATGTCTTGATCGGCAAGCTGTTTGGCTTGCTCCGAAGCGCCAACTTTTTCACTGCCTAAAATGATTGCCGTTGGTCTGGTGTAGTCGATCTCGCGAAAATCGACGGCGGTGTCCGAAAGATTGGTCACCAAAACCTGCATACCTTGCGCTTTGAGTTCGGTAATCGCAGTTTCAATCGAATCGTGAGTATCCACTTCAACCCAGTTACGCGCGCCAGCTGAGGTATGGCTCAGCGTACGCATTTTGTCTGGCCAAATTGCGTGAACTTTGTGTAAGCCTGTCGCGTCAGCGGTGCGGATCACAGCAGAGACGTTGTTTGGCTTATGTACTTCTTCGAGACAAAGTGTCAGATCAGTTTGGCGAGTTTTTAGGACTTGGTGAATACGGTTGTAACGTTCTAGGTTCATATTTATTGAGGTATAAAAAATCGCCACCTAACAGAGTAGGTGGCGATAGAGGTTAGTTCTTTCTGCGTCTGACTCGGGTTGCTTGAGGCATTGCCTTAATCTTACGCATGATACCAGCAAGGTGGACACGATCTTTCGTCGTCAACAGCACAGTCACAGTGTATAGACGACCATCACGTTCTTCCGTTGAAAGGCCATGAATGTTTGATCCTGTTTTCGAGATCACGTTGGTAAGTTCTGCAAGAGCACCTTGGTTGTTAAGCATGTCGACTTTAAGTTCAGCAATGAACTCTTTATCGTAGTCTTCAGACCAAGCGACAGCCATATAACGGTCTGGCTCTTTCTGATAACCACGAACGTTCGGACATGTTTCTCGGTGAACAACCAAACCACGACCAGGCGATACGTGAGCAATAATGTGATCATCTGGGATAGGATGACAACAATTTGCAAACGTCAGCAATAAGCCTTCTGCGCCACGAATCGGAAGCTTCTTCTTCGAGTCCGTTGGGATTGAACTTGTTGTCGTGAGCTCTTCGGTGTCACCGAGGAGACGACGTGCGATCACAATGCTCATCAACTCACCCAATCCAATAGCAGCCAATAAATCATCGATGCTTTCTAGGCGAAGATCATTCAAGACTTCTTGGATATTTTCTGGATAAATTGAATCAATCGAGTGACGGCCAAGTGCGTGATTAAGTAGGCGACGACCTAAAGTAATCGACTCTTCACGACGCATCGTTTTCAGTACTTGTCGAATCTTAGTGCGGGCACGAGAAGTCACGACATAGTTCAGCCATGCCGCATTCGGACGCGCACCAGGGGCACTGATAATTTCCACTGTCTGACCGTTTTTCAATGCCTTACTCAATGGGTAAGGGTTACGATCAACACGAGCACCAACACAAGAGTTGCCTACATCGGTATGTACGGCATAGGCAAAGTCGACAGCCGTTGCGCCTAAAGGTAATTCAACGATACGACCTTTTGGTGTGAAGACGTAAATCTCATCTGGGAAAAGATCGGATTTTACGTTTTCAATGAATTCGAATGAGTTACCCGCGCTTTGTTGTAGCTCTAACAGGCTTTGCATCCAACGCTGAGCTTTTACTTGCGCAGTGGTGCCAGACTTGTCGCCTTTGTCTTTGTAAGACCAGTGTGCCGCGACACCTTTGTCCGCCATTTGATCCATATCTTCAGTACGGATCTGAACTTCAACAGGTACGCCGTGTGGACCAACCATGGAAGTGTGTAGCGATTGATAGCCGTTCGCCTTTGGTACCGCAATGTAATCTTTCATGCGACCAGGACGTGGCTTATACAAGCTGTGTACTTGGCCTAAAACGCGATAACAAGTATCAGCGGTATCAACAACGACTCGGAACGCATAGATATCCATGATGGTGTGAAAGCGCTGTTCTTTGGTTTTCATCTTGTTGTAGATAGAGAACAGGTTTTTCTCACGACCAACGACGCGAGCATTCAAGCCGAAATCTTGCAGACGGCCTTCTATTTCGCTGTGAATGCGTTGGATCATCTCTTTACGATTACCACGTGCGGCTTTAACCACTTCTTTCAGTACGCGGTAGCGGTTGGGATATAGCGCCTCAAAGCCCAACTCTTCGAGTTCGGTTTTGATATTGTGAATACCAAGACGATGAGCGAGGGGCGCGTAAATTTCTAACGTTTCACGAGCAATACGACGCTTTTTATCTGGTCGAAGCGCGCCAAGCGTACGCATGTTGTGCGTGCGGTCAGCCAGTTTGATCAGAATGACGCGGATATCTTGCACCATGGCCAGAACCATCTTACGAAAGTTCTCAGCCTGAGCCTCTTTCCTATCGCGGAATTTGAGTTTGTCCAGTTTAGATACACCATCAACCAATTCTGCGACAGTGTTGCCGAATTTCTCTTCGAGATCTTCTTTAGTTACATCACAGTCTTCAATGACGTCATGCAGCAAAGCAGCTTGGAGGGTTTCGATATCAAGGCGCATTTCGGCCAAGATACGAGCCACAGCGACAGGGTGGATGATGTATGGTTCACCGCTAGAGCGGGTTTGCCCTTCATGGGCATCTCTCGCTACCACATAAGATTGACGCAGAGCCTCAATCTGAGGCTCTGTTAGGTATTCTTGGGCAACGTCTTTGAGGCTATCGAATAGATACAAATTATAGGCCCGGGAGGTTGTTGAATTCTAAAGTCAGAATTAACGGTTGTGAGCGATGCTGCTTACTGCCGCTAGCTCTGCCGCTTCTTGCTCTTGCTGTTCTTGACGTTCACGAGCGTCTAGAACTTCTTTAGTAATTAAACCTTCTTCGATTTCGCGTAGAGCGATAACCGTTGGCTTATCGTTCTCTTCTGGCACTAGTGCATCTTTACCGCCAGTTTGCATTTGACGAGCGCGGCGAGCCGCAATCAGTACTAGGTCGAAACGGTTGCCAACTTTTTCAACAGCGTCTTGAACAGTTACGCGTGCCATGAGGACTCCAAATAGTTAACTAAAATTTTAGAATGACGAGAAAGTATACAACCTAACTACTTTATTTACTAGCAATTAGACAAGCCACCGTTTGTGGACTTTCTCAGGTAGTTTATTGTGTTTTTCGCACTGGGCAAAAAACGGGAAATTCTTTATGTTTTACAGCGTGACTTTTTTGAAGTTACTCTGCTAACAACGCGTCAAGCATACCTTTATATTTAGCAGCTTGCTTTTCTTCCTTCAATCTTTCAGCACGCAAGATAGCTTTAAAATCCATCAAAGCGGTATCAAAATCGTCGTTTACGATCACGTAGTCGTACTCGTTGTAATGAGAGATTTCCGACTTGGCTTCAGCCATACGCTTTGCGATCACTTCATCGCTATCTTGACCACGAGTGTTCAAGCGACGCTCTAACTCACCGTTTGATGGTGGCAGGATGAAGATGCTTTTGGCTTCTGGCATTTGTTCACGGATTTGGCGTGCGCCTTGCCAGTCGATATCTAGAAAAACGTCGATACCTTTATTTAGTGTTTCTTCAATCCATACACGAGATGTGCCGTAATAATTACCAAACACTTCTGCGTATTCTAGGAAGTCACCTTTAGCGATCAGGGCTTCAAACTCATCTTTCGCTACAAAATGGTAGTGGACACCATTTTCTTCACCAGGTCGCATGTTGCGCGTGGTGTGAGACACAGACACTTTCATTGCGTAGGTTGGGTTGCGTTCCAACATCGCTGAGATCAAGCTAGATTTACCTGCGCCGCTAGGTGCAGATACGATATAGAGAGTACCTTTGCCCATTGTACTGTTCCACTTTTGATTGGATTGATTGAGTGCCGAAGGAAAGTTCGACATTCTTATAACGATAGCACTGGCATTGAGAAATCAACCACCAAAGGGGTGGATATTGGTGATAATCCCGCCAGAAAAATGGAGGCGAAGAGTATCATGATCTCTATTTTGTTACCAGTTGATCTTTCTGTCTGTGATCGTCCCAGATGAAATAGTTACTTACGCCAGAGTGTTCCTAAACAGCGAAGAAGGAGCGTGGTACAGGACTTACCATCCGCGCACTCTGTTATTAAAACCATTTCTACAACCGTTTAGTGTGCTGATTTTAGGTTTAGAGTCCCGATTTGGCTTGCGTGAGTGACTCTGGTTAAAAATAGGGGTTAATAAAGATAAAACGGAAAAAAGGGGAAGCTTTCACTTCCCCAGGCGTGCGACTGACTCACACTTAATCTTCGAATTATCCTTGAGACTCTAGGAAATTTATCCAAGGGCTAACGGTTGACCTGAATTTTGGCGATTGAGCAGCGCCTTTCATCGCCTGCAAGGCCTTTTGTGGTTGCTTAAGCTCGAAATAGGCCATCCCGCGAATGTATTCAAGTTCTGCCTTTTGCTCTTTAGAGGCACTGGATGCCGCGCTTTCTACAAAACGAGTTGCTTCAGAATACTGCTTGTCTTGTATCATTAAGCGAGCAATCTGAATTTGCGTTTTAGCAGAAGGAGCGAGGTTATATGACTTTTTATAAGCGAGAATTGATTTATCTAGCTCTTTAGCTTGCTGCCAGAAACTGGCTAGGCGGTCATAGTTTTCCTTCGTCTTTTCAATGTTTCCAGCTGCCATTTCCTTTTCAAGAGTTTTGGCTGCTTTATATGGAATACCTTGATAAGCCAAGAAGTTTACAAAGCGTAAATATTCCTTCTCTCCTTCTAGTTTCCCCATTTTGTAAACCATTTCTAGGGTGGCTAGAGAGTTGCGCTCTTGACCTAGCTCCATGTAGACACCAGAAAGTTGCATCCAGTAACGCTTTTTCTGAGGGTACTTTGAAGTCAGAGTTTTGAGTACACTGGCAACGCTTTTCAGCTGGCCTAACTCGTAGTGAGATGCAACGAGAATTAAGTACCAAGACTCACTTGGGCTCTTGCTCATCGCGATGGCTTTTTTGGTTGGCGGGATTGCATTTCTGTAATCTTCCAACTGAACATAGGCGCTCGCTAACGTGATATAAGCATGAGCTTGAGGCTTCTCTTTGGTTGTTTCTGCAACCTTGAACCATTCCTTCATCGTTTTTACAGATAACGTATACTTTTCTTCAGCTAGGTAAAGCTGAGCCAAGCTGTAGCGAACTTGTTGAGCAACAGGAACGGGAAGTGCGTCGAGCTGTAATGCTTCGGCAAAGTATTTTGCTGCTTGCACATAATTGTCTTGTAGCGAATACAAAAAGCCAGTCTGCTGAAGTAAAACTGCTCGGTCGTATTTTTTCGAACTTGTGCTTTCTAAAGCGCTTGCTAGTTTTTCTTTCGCTGCTGAATATTTTTCAGTTGCGATCAACTCTTGCACTTTGTTAACGGTTCGAAATGTCCGATCTGATAACTGAGGAGCTTCTTTTGCCATCGTAGGAGCGGCCATTGCCACTCCTACGAAGAGAATTAAAGAAGCCACTTTGCTTTTCCATAAACTTTTCATCGTGACTCCTTAATTGGTTGAGAACTCTATTTCTTGCGATAGGCGCGAGCTAACAGGTTTCCCGTCAACCAATTTTGGTTTAAATGTCCATTTAGAGACTGTTTTTCTTGCCGCTCGACCGAGGCCTAAGCGTCGTGGTTGCTCTTTAAGAACTTTGATGTCCTCTACGGCACCACGTGCGTTGACAGTAAACTCTAATAAGACGACCCCTTTTTCTATTCCTGCTTTCGCAGCTTTCCTAGGCATTTGAGGTTGGAATGTCGCTAGAGGTGTTGGACCTCCGCTACCCGCGAGTTGCGCACCTCCACCCTGGCTATAATGTCCAAGCACCGAACCACCTGTAACATTTACGGGTAGGTCAAGCTTTGGCATATCCATTGGGGTCTGCTCCATCACCGGTTTTACTGTCGCTGTCACTTTCATTTCTGGCGGCGGCGGCGGACGCTTAGGCGGTGGTGGCTTTGGAAGTTCGCGTTTTTTCTCCTGTATTTTTTCGTCTGGTTTAATGCGAATAAACTCGACCATACGCAGGTCATCATTCGACACTAACTCGTGGCGCTCTTTGTTTACTAGCTTGTCCATCCCCCAGAACAACCCGAGGGAGACAATGAGCGCCAGTGCAATTGAGGCCAGATACCGCATAAGCTTAATCCTTATTGGTTGCGGCAATGGAGATGCTTTCTACACCTGCCATTTTGATCTGGTCCATAACCTTCACGACTACGCCAGCATTTGCTTCAGTGTCGGCTTGGATAACTACTGCGCCATCAGGGCTTTCTGCACGAAGACGTTCAATATTCGCGCGAACCGCGTCCACTTCGATGCGGCGTTTATCAACCCAAACATCACCCGCCGCACCAACTGCGACCATGATGTTACCTTTTTTCACGGTTTGCGCAGAGCTTGCCGTCGGGCGGTTTACTTCTAGACCAGCTTCTTTTACGAACGATGTTGTTACGATAAAGAAGATCAACATGATGAATACGATGTCGAGCATCGGTGTCATATCGATAGCGGTTTCATCACTGCTATCACTGCTATAGCGTCTTTTCATGACCTATACCTCTAATTCCATTTACTCAGGCAATATGCTTTAGCTTATCTTCCAGCTTTTGCGTTGTGACTTTGGCTAAATGATCAAGACGTGAACTAAAGAACAGTCCTGATAGAGAAGCCACCATCCCGGCTAACGTTGGGATTGTTGCCTTTGAGATCCCCGAGGCCATTGCTCGAGGGCTTCCTGTTCCTGTTACCGCTAAGATGTCGAATACTTGGATCATGCCAACAACGGTGCCGAGCAAACCCAGTAAGGGACAAAGCGCAATCAACACTTTCACGATTGGCAGGCCCTTTTTATTCTCAATGTCCTGACGAGAAACAATTTCTTGTCGGATCATCTTAGCGTTCCAGCTCTGGTGCTCTGATCGCCCCTGCCATGAGCCAACGGCTTTTTTCATGGCTTTTGGAGCGACGGCAGCAAAATAGAACCAACGTTCTAACAATACTGCCCAAAGCATAAAGCTGAGGATGAAGATGGCGACGAGTACATCGCCACCCATTCCCAAGAAGCGCCTAATTGATTCAAGTTCTCCAACTAACCACCACATAACGCCTCCTTAGCTTTCGGCTTTATGTAGTTTTTCCTGATAGCGAGCGATGAAGCCTGCACTCTGTTCTTCAAGAGTTTGAACCAAACGACGACCTTTACTGTGTACGATGGTGTACAGGAACAGTAGAGGAATTGCGACAACCAGACCAAGCATCGTAGTAACAAGTGCTTCAGAGATACCGCCAGCCATTAGCTTAGGATCACCTGTACCAAATAGTGTGATTGCTTGGAACGTACCGATCATACCCATTACCGTACCCAGTAGACCTAGAAGTGGTGCTACAGAAGCGAACAGTTTGATTGAGCTAATAAAGCGTTCAATGCTCGGTGCGTTACGTAGGATGATTTCGTCCAGTTTCGCTTCAAGATCTTCAAGGTTGTCACCTTTGTGTTCTTGGTAAGCTTGGATAACTTCACCCAGAGGGTTACCAGGAATCACGGTTTCTGATTTCGCTTGCTTACGCATTTTACCGCCAATCACTTGAAGGCGTAGGAAGCAAACTAGAGCAATGATAGCGCCAACTGCACCCATACCAAGGATGACGTAACCTACAATGCCACCTTGATCAATACGTTCTTGAACGGTAGGGCTTTGTACAAGTAGAGACAGAATTACACCACGGGATGGGTCAATAAACAGTGGCTCATAGCTGTTTGACGCTGACTCAAAGCCCGCAACATGACGTGTAATATTGGTGCGAGGTTGTCGAGAGAGTTCTTCGAACTTACCTGTTTGAGGTACATAAGTAACGTACTTACCATCGGCAATCGCGTTAAATTCACCGACAAGAGTAACATCGCGAACCGCTTCTTTACCTTCGCCATAAACAACCGTTGCTTGGGTTGTTGCTGTCTCGCCTGAGGCAACCACTTGTTGAAGAATGGTATGCCAGAATGCTTCTAGCTCTTGTGTTGATGGCAGTTCTTTGCTTTCAGCCAGTTTCGTTAGTAGAGCGTCACGCTCTGGGAACTGAACAGCGTTTTGAGAGGCTGCAAATAAGCCCTTAAACTCTCCCGCATACTGGCGGACCACACCAAACATTTCGCCCAAAGTACCAGAGCGAACACGTAGGGTTTCTGTTAGTTCAGTTAGCTGCTTATCGTTTTCATCAAATGTTGCTTTAAGTTGATCGCCCAGTGCTTGCTGCGCAGCTAACTCTTCGCGAGCTTGTTGCAATAATACCGCTTGCTTATCGCGATTGTTCTTGAACTCAGCTTCACGGGCTTTGTTCTCTTTCGACTCAACGATGCTTTCTGATTTTACGTTTTTAAGTAGTTCAGATAAGTTTTTAGGCGCTTCTGCTTGTACGCCAGAAACCATAAATAAGCTCGCTAGTAGGCCAGCGGCTAGAGTTTTGAATCCTTTCATCTCTTATTCCTCCCCAGCATATACAGGCAATTTGATTAGCGCTGGTGGCGCTTGCTTCTTCGCGATACGAAGGCCTTGCTGTACCGCTATGCGGTAGCTTTCCGGTAATGTTTCCCATTGACGTGTTTGTTGGTTCCACATACCTGTCTCACCACCGTCTGGAGATTGGAATAAAAGCGCCGTGCGACCAATACGTAGGAAGTCGTAAGTCACGGTTTCCCCATTTCTATCTAGGCTAGCTTTGTAAGATTCAATTGAGCGAGAGAAGCCTTCTTCAATTTGGTAGGCTTCCATCACTTTACGGAATTTCTCAGAAGTCGTTACGTCGGCGCGATCCATGAGACGACGCAGTTCTTGGACACGTTTATTACGTTCTTTTTTCTGGAAAGGCAGATCGAGAGTCACAAACTCATCGAGTGCATCGATCATTTTAAGTGTTAGTGGCACTACTTCTGTTGCCGTTTGATCGATCTGAGCAATTTGGTTATTTAATGAGTCCAATTCACCTTGCTGTGATTGAACCATACGGTTAATTTGCTCGTTGTAGACTTTCATGCTGTCGATTTGACGTAGTAAGCCTTTGTATTCTGCCAACATGCCTTCAGTACTTTCGGCATAATTGTCGATTTTTTGTTGCGAAGCTTCTGAAGATTGATTTGCTTTTGCTTGTGTGGAAACGACAGCACCAGAGCTGGCCGCTATAGAGCTACTACTGATAGTAAGCAATGCTGCAGCTATGGCACTGAGACCAAATTCCTTGAATTTCATGGTTGCATCCTTGTCAGTGTTTTAGTCAGTCGAAAAGGGCGCGGAAAACCCGCGCCAAATATTTTTTAGAAGTCGTATGATGCCTCGACGTATAGCTGACGTCCGATTGGATCGTCATACCCAGTTGCATAGAATGGAGAGGTATCGCTTAGAGGATCTGCAGGCGGTACTTTGTCAAACATGTTGATAGCACCAAGAGTTACACGACCACTCTCGTTGAATTGGTAAGAAGCCGTTAGGTTCCACGTTGTCATACTAGCGATTTCTGCTTTGTAACCCGCTTTTTTAGCAGAATCACAGTCATCAAAGTAGTAACGGTTTGCGTAGCTTGAACACATACGGTCGCGGTATTTACCAAATAGGTTGATAGCGACATCTTCATATGCCCAGCCAAGATTTAACGTTGCGGTGTATTCAGGCATGAAATCTCTTTCATCCGTTACAGGCTCGCTGTCGTTTTCTTGATATTCAGCAATCAAGATCTTCGTTACAGCAACACGCGTGTTAAATGAACCGAACTCATTAGTGTCGTATGCGTATTTGATCGCTAGGTCAATACCAGAACGCTCTTCATACGACTGGTTCACTGGACCATAGGATACCGACTTGATGGTGCCATCTGGGTTACGAACGACTTCAGTACCTGGGTATTTACCTGGATCGTTAATTACGTCTTGGTAAGTTGGTGCTGTTACGACGTCTTCCATCTTGATGTGGTACCAGTCAACAGTTACACCAAGATCATCCACAGGCTCCCACGCTAGGCCCAAGTTAATGTTTGTACTTGTTTCTTCTTTCAGCTCAGAGTTAGGGCCATTAAGCGTATCGAAGTACTGAGTATCACACTCTGGGTACTTATCTTTATCTTGTGGGCCGCTACCACCAGCGTTGGCACAAAGCACAGGGTCAAAACCAGAACCAAAGCCTCGAGTTTGATCACCAAATAGTCGCTTCAAGTCTGGAGCTCGGAAGCCTAGACCGTAGCTACCACGTAGCAATAGGGTGTCAGTAGGACGGTATGCTAGGGCTACTTTAGGAGTGAATGCGCCGCCAGTTGCCGAGTCGTCGAAGTAGTGGTCGTAACGACCAGCGACAGTCATTTCTAAATCTTCAATGATAGGAATAAGAGCTTCAACACCAAGACCAATCTGATCGCGGTCACCGCCGCCTGATGTTCCACCTAGACCAGAGAAACCACCAGCTGCTGTTGTAGCATCAATCGTCTCATTGTAGTCAGTACGGTTCCATTCACCATAAACAGCAAAGCCAGACATACCTGCAGGAAGTTCAACCAAATCACCAGCCAGTGAGCCGTTAACAGAGTAAAGCTTTGAGTAAGCTTCTTTGCTTGAAGTGCCGCTGTATTTGTCTACAACGTCTTGTGAGATAGGCCCTAGAAGATCGACATCACCATTTTGTACAGCTTGGTCGAGAGTTAGAAAGATTGCTGGGTTGCTTGTTTCAACGCTTTGCTCAGAGTAACCAGCGGATAGGTCCCAATCATACGTATCAGCAAGCAGGCCGTTCAAGCCTAAGGTTAAGCCAAAAGAATCGGCTTCAGTGTTACTTTCGCGTGGTCCAAATTCGACCATACGGCGAGTGTATTCGCCTTCGCCGCGGAAGTGAGTGGCATCAACTTCAACGCTGTAAGGGTTAGGTTCGAATTCAGATTCTGTAGACTTGTAGCCAAAACGGGCTTCTGCCATGGCAGTGACATTGTCGTTAATGTCCATTTCACCACGTAAAAGTAGGTCTACTTGTTTGTTTTCTGGTTTTAATGTTCGGTATGCAGAGCGGTTAACACCACACTTTCCATCCGCTCGTTCAATCGCGGCATCACCAACGACTTCTTTACATGAAGAACCAGCATCAGCTGGTGTTAGAAGTGTTCCGTTGGCGCCTTCAAAGTTTGCACCGTAGCTAGAGTAGCCACTTAGCTGAGAACGGCTAGAACCGTCATCGCCAGCCCAATCATCTCGGTCAGATTGCTTTAGCATTTCGTTGCCCGCAAATTGGCCAACGAAGAGAATACGTTTGTCGTCAAAGTTTTTGCCAGCTACAACGTCTAAACGACCATTTTGGTAACCACCATCCGTCGCGTCACCCGCGCGTACTTTTACAGAAACGCCATCAAAGTCTTTCTTTAAAATGAAGTTTACGACACCACCGATTGCGTCGGAGCCGTAGATAGCAGAACCTGAGTCGGTCATTACTTCAACACGCTCAATAGCGGCGACAGGGATTTGGCCGATATCTTGGAAGTTAGATGTACCATCTTGTGCTAGCGGGTATTGAGGAAGACGACGGCCATCAATAAGAATCAATGTGCGTGACGCGCCAAGGCCACGTAAGTTGACTGACTGCGCTGCTGGTGTAAACGAGAAAGAGTCTGTTTGAGCCATTACACCACCTGTGTTTTGGGTCAAACTGTTCAATACGTCTTGCGCGCTGTTAAAGCCTTTAGACTCAATGTCTTTACTATTAATAACAGTAACTGGTGAAGGACCTTCCATATCCGTCGTGGAGATACGCGAACCAGTAACTTTCATCTTTTGAAGTTTTTCAACTTGCTGCTCTTCTGCCAGTGCTGTTGCTGGGGCTGCAACTGCTGCTGTCCCCAAAGCAAGGCTTATCGCAACAGATAAAGCGGTTGTGTTTTTATACATCCTTGTTGCTCCGATTATTATTATTTCCTATGTCTGGCCGCATAGCGGCCAAATGTGACGTTAATATTTCGTTAACGTTCGGCCAATGTATAACCGAGATGAAAAAAGGAAGTCAAACCAGTGGTAAACGGGGATGCTTAAATGTAAAAAAGATGTGAATAACTGGGCTTTGTTAAAAAGGCGGAATAAAAAACCGAATAAAGTTTATGAATCGATATTAAATTTCAATAAAACACCGTATTTTGTGTTTCTTATAAACTTTAATGACTTATCTTGCCTATGGTTTTTTAGTGGGTAATTGAATCTGGAAAAAGATATTTTCCCAGTGAATTGTTCTGAGATGAGTTTTATATCGAATCCATACTTTGTTAGCTCGAACTTATTAGGTGGTATCAAAATATGATACCCATTGCGGTTAAAGGGCTCACTCGTATTTTTAGGTCAAATATAACCTTGGATTATGTGTCTATTTATGTGTGTAGGGTGCGTTTTTATGTAGGTTTTTGGCTCTAAACAGCCTAGATTGATATTCTGTATGAATTATTTTTGTGGTTTTTTATAATTTTTTACAAAAACATTTCTGTTTTTCGACATCGAAGGAAGTTTGTCATGTTTTGGTTTCAAACACTTGAAGCTGATGTGGATTCAAGATAAATATGACGCTGAAATTATTGCAGTAGTAGAAAAGTCTAGCTCTTGAGGCGCAGGGAGTGTGCTTCAACAGTTTTAGTTACTACGAGATAAATATGCACCATTTTGGGCGGAAAATATCCTCTTTCACTCCGTTTGAACTGGACAGTAGACAAGGAGCAAGTTGTATATGCTGTCGTACTTTTTACGCCGTTTGGCGTTGGTTATCCCAACGTTTCTCGGGATAACTATTCTCATCTTTGCTATCACTCGTTTCGTGCCTGGCGGACCTGTTGAACGCATGTTGTCACAAATGCAGTCTCAGGGGGACGGCGCCGCATCAATGACGTCTGCGGGTGGTAATACGGCCCTTTCTGACGATCAAATCGCGGAGCTGAATGCGTTTTATGGCCTGGATAAACCTGTAACGGAAGCGTACGTCGAGTGGTTAAGTCGTTTGGTAATGCTAGATCTTGGCGAGTCGACGCGTTACTACGAGCCTGTCTCGGATATGATCGCAGAGCGTTTGCCAGTGTCGTTGTTTTATGGCGGCATGACCTTCTTTATTAGTTATTTTATCTCGATTCCTCTTGGTTACTATAAGGCGCTCAAGCACGGTTCTGTGTTTGATTCCGCCTCTTCAGTACTCATTTTCGTAGGCTACGCGCTACCAGGTTATGTGGTGGGTGTATTGCTGATCACGTTATTTAGTTATCACTTGGAATGGTTTCCGATGGGAGGCTTTGTCGGCGATGACTTCGACGATTACGAAACCTTCTTTGAACGCGCTAAAGACATTATGTGGCATGCGGTGTTGCCTTTGATCTGTTACCTCATTGGTGATTTTGCCACGCTGACGATGACAATGAAAAATAACCTGATGGAAAACCTTTCCTCAGATTACATCCGCACCGCAATTGCGAAAGGATTACCTTTCAAAAAAGCAGTTCGTAAGCACGCGTTGCGTAACAGCTTAATTCCGATCGCGAGTCACTTTGGTAACTCTTTGTTGTTCTTCATGACCGGTGCCTTCCTGATTGAAGTTATCTTCAATATTGATGGCATTGGCTTATTGGGTTACGAATCAATCATGGAGCGTGATTACCCTGTTGTTATGGGTATTGTCGCCATTAATGCGTTGTTACTGCTCATTGGTAACATCATTTCAGATATTTGTGTTGCTTTAGTCGACCCACGTGTGAAGTTTGGAGCGTAACATGATTAAAGTTAGTCCATTAACTCAAAAGAAAATTCGTCACTTTAAAGAGATCAAACGAGGCTATTGGTCGTTTGTTGCTCTTTCTATCATGTTGATCCTTTCTCTATTCGCCGAACTTTTGATCAACAGTAAAGCGCTAGTCGTCAAGTACGATGGTAGCTACTATTTTCCTGTTGTCAGTGACGTACGTTTAGGTAGCGAATTCGGCCAAGAGTCATCCAGTGAAGCCGATTATCGTGTACTGCAAAAAGCGTTTGAGGCTGAAGGGGGAGACAACTTTGTTATTTTGCCGCTTGTGCCGTGGAACCCATACGAACAAGATTTTAGTGGTGATTTCCCGCCAACAGCGCCTAGTGCCGAAAATAAGCATTATTTAGGTACAGATGTGATAGGTCGCGATATTTTGGCGCGACTCGTCTACGGATTCAGAACGGCGATGGGATTTGCGTTGCTTACGATGGCCATTTCCTACGCGATCGGTACTGCAGTCGGTTGTGCTATGGGTTTTTGGGGCGGTAAATTTGACTTGTTTGTACAGCGACTTATCGAAATCTGGTCAATGGTCCCGTTTTTGTACGTCATTATGATTCTTGTCTCAATCGTTCAGCCGACGTTCGCTCTCTTTGTCGCTATTAACGTGCTTTTCACTTGGATGGGGATGACATGGTACATGCGGACCATGACCTATAAAGAAGCGGCACGAGAATATGTAATGGCGGCTCGTGCTTTAGGGGCATCGACCGGACGTATCTTGTTTAATCACATCTTGCCAAATACGATGGTGATGATTGTAACCCTAGCGCCTTTCACTATTGCAGCTAACATCACAGCACTGACTGCTCTCGATTACCTAGGATTAGGCTTGATGCCACCAACGCCAAGTTGGGGTGAACTACTGCAACAAGGTAAGTCAAACTTAGATTCGCCATGGATTGTTGCGTCAGTAGTGACTTCTATTGTTCTGGTTCTGGTAATGGTGACCTTTATTGGTGAAGCCATTCGAGCGGCTTTCGACCCGAAAAAATTCACACGCTATGTTTAAGCGAGCATTGTGAGCAAAACATAAAAAGGGAAGTTTTATGAAGAAATTATTTTTAGCGTCCACGCTGAGCGCCCTGAGTTTTGGTGCAATGTCAGCAACGCTTCCGACTGACTTAAACTGGCAAACAAACTGGGATGAGCCTCAATATGGTTCGCCAGAAGCGAAACGTGGAGGGACTTATCGCACCTTTATGTCAAGTTTCCCACAGACGTTACGTAGTGTTGGTCCAGACGCTAATGCAGGGCTACGTTCTTTTATCTTAGATGAAACACCAGGCTTGGTGGTCCGCCACCCAGATACTTTAGAGTTCATACCTGAGCTTGCTAACGAGTGGGCGTTAGCAGGTGACAACAAAACGGTCTATTTCAAACTCAACCCTGAAGCCAAATGGTCGGACGGCAAACCTGTGACTGCCGACGATTTCGTGTTCATGCTGAAGTTTTATCGTTCCAAAGACATCTTGGAACCTTGGTACAACGATTACTACAACAAAACGATTGCGGATGTTATCAAGTACGACACTCATACGTTTGCTGTTAAGGCGGCGAAAGAGTTTAATCCGGAAGAATTGCTGTTACGAATGGGGGCTCTGCGCCCACGTCCCGCACATTTTTATGCTAACCCTTCAAAAGATGAAAATGGTGACGGTATACATGACAACTTTGTCCGCTACTACAATTTTAAAAGTGAACCAACGACCAGTGCATACTACCTAGATGACATTAAAAAAGGTAAAAGTGTGACCTTCAAACATGTCGGTGAAGACTGGTGGGGTTACAGCAATAAGTATTATCAACATCGCTATAATGTCGACAAAATCCGCATCACAGTGATTCGCGACAGTGATATCGCGATGAAGCACTTTGAGAAAGGGAAGCTGGACGCATTTGGTCTTGTTTTACCAAGCTTATGGCATGATAAATCGAATACGGAACCTTACCAGAAGGGATACATTCAAAAGTTCTGGGGTTACAACCAATTCCCAGTTGGGGCTGGTGGTGTATGGATGAACACCGCGATGCCTTTGCTGGATGATTTAAACATTCGCAAGGGCATTACTTACGCGATTGACTTTGATGGCATGATAGAGAATGTCATGCGTGGCGACTACTCCCGTAAACCGAACCCGACCGGTTATGGTCATGGTAAATACACCCTACCAGATGCTAAGGCACCGAAGTTTGATCCCGCAAAAGCGGCCGAGGCATTCGAAGCCGCAGGCTTTAACAAAATTGGTTCTGATGGTATTCGTGTCAATGATAAAGGTGAGCGCTTAAGCTTCGAGCTGACCTACGGAACACCTGTTCATACTCCTCGTATTGCCTTTTTGCGTGAGCAAGCCAAGCTAGCAGGGCTGGATATTGAGCTCAAGTTAGTTGATGGCTCATCCATGTTCAAATACGTACGTGAGAAAAAGCACGATTTGGCTTTCTTAGATATGGGTACGTCTGAGATCCCAACGTATTGGGAGTACTTCCATTCAGTCAATGCGAACAAGCCGCAAACTAACTCTTTCACAAACTACAGCACGCCAGAACTGGATGAAAAGATCATCGAGTATCGTTTTGGCATGGATATGGATAAAAAGATCCAGCTAGGTCATGAGATTCAGCGTGACATCATTGATGCTCACGTTATCGTCCCAGGCTACATGGTTCCTTATGTCCGCTATGGTCACTGGCGCTGGTTAAAGTTTCCAGATAAGCCAATGAATCGCATGACAGAGGCGCTGTTCAGTGGTTCAATCATAGGCGATGGCACTTACTGGATTGATAGTGATATCAAAAAAGAAACGAAACAAGCGATGAAATCAGGCAAAGCTTTTGAACCTGTTGTTGTCGTAGATGACACTTATAAGCTGTAAGGATTGGTTATGGAAAACGATGTAATCCTAAGTGTTAAAGATCTCGAAGTTGAATTTACCACCGATGATGGGCCAGTGAAGGTTCTGCATGGTGTGAACTTTGATGTGAGAGCTGGACGTACACTCGGCCTGGTGGGAGAGTCAGGTAGTGGCAAGAGCGTAACCTCAATGTCGATCATGGGGCTATTACCTAAGCCATATGGCAACATTATCAAAGGTGAAGTGAATTATCGCGGCACCAACCTAGTTGATTTGCCTGCGGAAGAGATGTACGCCATGCGTGGCGATCGCATTTCGATCATCTTCCAAGACCCGATGACTGCGCTCAACCCAGTGCACACCATTGGTCGTCAAATATGTGAAGTGCTTGAGCTCCATCGACCTGAGCTCGACAAAAAGGAGCGGGAGGCGTACTCGATTGAAATGCTGGCAAAAGTAAAAATTCCAATGCCAGAGAAGCGATTGAATGAGTATCCCCATAACCTATCTGGTGGTATGCGCCAGCGTGTCATGATCGCGATGGCATTGGCCTGTAAGCCGGATATTCTGATTTGTGATGAACCGACTACAGCGTTGGATGTTACGGTTCAGGCGTCTATCCTTGAACTGATGAACGAGCTTCAGGAAGAAACGGGCATGGCGATGATCTTCATCACTCACGATCTCGGGGTTGTGGCAGAAGTGTGTGATGATGTTGCCGTGATGTATGGCGGACGTATTGTCGAAAAAGCAGAAATTTTTGAGTTGTTTGATAACCCACAGCACCCATATACAGAGCGTTTGATGGGGTTGATGCCGAGCTTAGATAATGAGCCAAAGCAGATGATCGATATCAAGCCTATTGATGCCAGTATGTTTGCCAGTTAACTGAGCAAAGTGAACCAGTCATAAAAGAGGATGTTATGGCAAAAGAAGTATTAAGAATTGAAAATCTTAAGCAGCACTTTGTTTCTGGTAAAGGGCTGTTCAAGAAAGGCTACACCATCAAAGCGGTAGACGGAGTTTCACTGTCTGTTTCTGAAGGTGAAACACTGGGGCTAGTTGGTGAGTCAGGTTGTGGTAAAAGCACCCTTGGTCGCACGATCTTAAAGTTATACGAGCCAACAGAAGGTAAGATTTTCTTTGAAGGTAAAGACATCACTAAATTGTCTGTGAAAGAGATGCGATCGCTGCGTAAAGACATGCAAATCGTCTTTCAAGACCCAATGGAGTCACTCAATCAGCGTCATACCATCGGTATGATTCTGGAAGAACCGTTTGTTATTCATAAAATTGGCACGCCAACAGAGCGTAAACAATGGGTAAAAGAGCTTTTAATCAAAGTGGGATTACCAGAAACGGCAGTAAACCGTTATCCACATGAATTTTCAGGCGGACAACGGCAGCGTATCGGTATTGCTCGCGCGATTGCATTGAAGCCTAAACTGCTGATTTGTGATGAATCGGTATCTGCGTTAGATGTGTCGGTACAGGCGCAAATCTTGAACCTATTGCTACAACTGCAACAAGAAATGAATTTGGCGATCATATTTATCTCTCATGATCTCTCTGTGGTGAAACATGTCTCTGACAAAGTTGCCGTGATGTATTTTGGTAAAGTGGTAGAAGCAGGCAGTGCTAAAGAAATTTATGCAAACCCGCAAAACGAATACACCAAAAAACTCCTATCTGCGATTCCGATCACTCACCCTAAATATCGGAAGAAAAAGCGCGTAGCTGAAAAAAAGCAGCAAGTGGCGTAAGTGATGCCACAGGTCCTATAACACCAAAGCGCTCCGCCAAATAAGCGGAGCGTTTTTATAAGCAAATGCCAGGACTTGGAGTCGATTTGCACTGATGTTTATTCTGATTGATTGAAGATCGTTGCATGCTAAACTCAAGGCCTATTTTCTTTGTTTGGATAATGGACCATGCCGTCGAATTTACCAAAATCCTTTAGTCGACCTTTCCTGAAAATCTTCCATATTTTGGAGGCGGTGTTATTAGTCTCTATTACCTTGGCGACGTTGTACGCCATGATGCAAGAGTTTGTGCACGTATTTGTAGAGAAGCGTGTCTTACTCACAGATATTCTTTTGATGTTTATCTATCTGGAAGTGCTCGCCATGGTGCAGCAGTTCGTGATGAACGGTAAAATTCCGGTACGCTATCCTATCTATATCGCGATGATGGCAATCGCCCGCTATATCACACTCGGAATGAAAGAGCTGGATGCAGTTTTGGTTGTGTGGTTATCTCTGGCTGCGTTTATTTTGGCTGCGGCTACTTTGCTGATCAGAATTGGGCACCATTATTGGCCCTACGTTGATAACAGAACTTCGGAAAAAGACGAATAAAAGAAAGCCCCGTATTAGCGGGGCTTTTTTGTTTCAATACTCGATGACTTTTAGATCATTCAATGTTTTGGATCTGCTCACGCATCTGTTCAATTAGAACTTTCAGTTCAACGCCCGATGCGGTGATGTCGGTGCTGATGGATTTCGACGCTAGCGTGTTCGATTCACGGTTGAACTCTTGCATCATGAAATCTAGACGACGACCGACTGCGCCACCTTTCTTCAGGATGTTTGTTGTTTCTTTTACGTGAGAGTCAAGACGGTCTAGCTCTTCTGCTACGTCTGATTTCTGTGCCAGAAGGATAAGCTCTTGCTCGATACGAGATGGATCCAGTTCCACTTTAGCGTCTTCGAACTTCGAGAATAGTCGTTCACGTTGCCATTCTAAAATTTCTGGCATGCGCGCACGCACTTTTACGACTTCTGCAGAAATGGCGTTCAAACGCTGTTCAATCAGCACCTTCATGTTCTCGCCTTCACGAGCGCGCGCTTCAATAAATTCATCCATTGCGCCATCAAATGCTTCTAGTAGCACTTTATTTACCGCATCCATGTCTTGCTCTGGCGTTTCCATTACCCCCGGCCATTGCATGACTTGAAATGGATTGATTCGGCTCAGTTCACCAGTCATGTGCATGACTTGTTCAGCGGCTTTAATTACCTGGCTAGCAAGCGCTTCATTGATGCTAAGCTCACCTTTTGCGGCAGGGTTTGCTTCAAAACGCAGATTACATTCTACTTTGCCTCGCGCTAAGCGCTTACGAAAGCGCTCACGTAAAACGGGCTCTAACCCGCGAAATTGTTCTGGCATGCGGAAGTATGTTTCTAAATAACGCTGGTTCACGCTGCGGATTTCCCATACCGCAGAGCCCCAATCGCCTTTTACTTCTTTGCGTGCATACGCTGTCATACTGTAAATCATCGAATTTTCCTGTCTTCATTTTTTGAAAATTACTTCAAGAGTGTATCATGCTGCGTCGATAGGTGCGCGGGATGTATGGATTGTTTATGTTGTGCCAGCGGCGTAACCTATGAATCCGGAATCGATTCCGTTATAATCTTCGCCCAACCAAATCGTCTTCTCCTCATATTTAAGGTAGATGCCCATGCGTCCAAACGATCGCAAGGCGGATCAAGTTCGCCCTATCAAAATTACTCGTAACTACACAGCTTACGCTGAAGGGTCAGTGCTAGTTGAGTTCGGTAACACCAAAGTGTTGTGTAATGCGACCGTCGAAGAATCTGTGCCACGTTGGCTAAAAGGTCAAGGTAAAGGCTGGGTTACAGCTGAATACGGCATGCTACCTCGAGCAACACATTCTCGTACTCGTCGTGAAGCGGCAAGTGGCAAACAAGGCGGCCGTACGATGGAAATTCAGCGTCTTATCGCGCGAAGCCTACGTGCTGTTGTCGATCTAAAAGTCATGGGTGAGTTCATGATCACCGTTGACTGTGACGTTATCCAAGCAGACGGTGGCACTCGCACTGCATCTATCAGCGGCGCAAGTGTTGCAATGGCCGATGCGTTCCAACACCTAGTAGATAGCGGCAAGCTAAAAGCAAACCCAATGAAAGGCCACGTAGCGGCAGTTTCTGTCGGCTTACTAGGCGACGAAGTATTGTGTGATCTTGAATACGTTGAAGATTCAGCGGCAGACACAGACATGAACGTAGTAATGACCGAAGAAGGCAAGATGATTGAAATTCAGGGCACCGCAGAAGGTGAACCGTTCAGTCACGAACAGCTGATGGCATTGCTCGAGTCGGCGAAAGTCGGCATTACGGAAATTGTCGCAGCGCAGAAGGCGGCGTTAGCCAATTGATTTAGATAGCTCCCATTATGGGGGCTATTTTTTTATCTCGACAATAGAGAAATGAATGATTGTCGAGAAGAGACACAAGAAACCAAGGACATAGAGAGAAAATAATGAAAGCATACCAGCGTGAATTTATTGAGTTTGCACTTGAGAAAGAAGTTCTTAAGTTTGGTGAGTTTACTTTGAAATCTGGCCGTAAAAGCCCGTACTTCTTTAACGCTGGTCTTTTCAATACTGGTCGTGACCTAGCGCGTCTTGGTCGTTTTTACGCAGCCGCGCTCGCTGATTCTGGCATTGAGTTTGATGTACTGTTTGGCCCGGCGTACAAAGGTATCCCAATCGCGACGACAACAGCAGTCGCGCTGGCGGATCACCACGATATCGACACGCCTTACTGCTTCAACCGTAAAGAAGCGAAAGATCACGGCGAAGGCGGTAACCTTGTAGGCTCTGCGCTTGAAGGTCGAATCATGCTAGTGGATGACGTAATCACAGCAGGTACTGCGATTCGTGAATCGATGGAAATCATTCAAGCAAATGGCGCAGACCTTGCTGGTGTGTTGGTTGCGATTGACCGCCAAGAAAAAGGCAAAGGTGAGTTGTCTGCGATCCAAGAAGTGGAGCGTGATTTTGGTTGTGCAATCATCTCGATCGTTAGCCTGACTGACCTTGTGACTTTCCTTGAAGAGAAAGGCACAGACAAAGAGCATCTAGAAGCAGTCAAAGCGTACCGCGCAGAATACGGCATTTAATTCGTTACTTTTTCTGAAAAAGTAAAAAGGGCAGATGGATATTCATCTGTCCTTTTTTGTTTTTGGATTTATCGCCTTGACCACTTACTTATAGCGAATGCCTTTCTCGACATGCTCATCTTGCATGGTTTTATAGCGTTTATGGAGCCACATCCATTGCTCTGGAGCGCGTAGAATGACTTCTTCCACATACTTGTTCATATAAGCGGCAGCGGCGACTTCGTCTTTTTGTGGATAATCGGCTTCAATGCACTTATCGGCGATGATGTCGTATTTTCCTTCGTCATTGCGAAATCCTGAGCCTGGGATGATCGCACATTTTGAGGTATACGCCAGAATGCTCGTGCCTGTTGTCGTACACGCATCGTCTACGGCAAAGAAGGGCACAAATACTGATTTTTTGCGACCGTAATCGTGATCCGGTAAATAGAACAGACGCTCACCGCTGCGTAAAACACGAATCATCTTTTTTACATCTTTACGATCAATCAGTTTATTGCCGTTATGTGTCCGTCCCCAATACTGGATAAAGTTATAAGCAGGATTATTATGCGGACGAAACGCGCCGTACCCGGCCACGCCTAACACGGCGAAAGCACGCGCAGTGATCTCTAGATTTAGAGCATGGACACAACAAAGTAGGACGCCTTTACCTTCTTTGGCTTTTTCACGCAGTGCGCCGAGATCTTTCTCGACGATCAGGTTTTTAAAGCGCCAAGTCGGCCAGAACCAAGTGATTCCGGTTTCTATCAGTGCCATACCGGTATTTTTGAAGTTCTCTTCAACAATATGTTGAATCTCTTCAGGTGTTTTGTCTGGAAAGGCCAATTCTAAGTTACGCTGAGCAACGTGGACACGCTTTTTACCGTAGCGCATGCCAAGTTTACCGAGTGAACGACCTAATGAAAGCAGCAGCCGATAAGGAAGAATATTGACGAGGATGGCCAACAGACCAAAACCAAGCCATACGCCCCAGTTACGAGGGTGAAGAAGTGAAAGAGAAAACTCGGGCTGCGTGTATTTGTCTTTACTCATAGTCTTTTACTTTATTTGTGCACTCAAAAGCGCCCAGTACTCGTCAAAGTTTGCAGTCGGCTGGTATTTAAAGTCGCTACGCACAAAGCGGTTTAGGCTCCCCTCAACTTGTCCCAGAATTTGCGCGGCTAGGATGCGCTCTTCGACAGGGAAAGACTTCCCTTCACGAATCTTACGTTCACGCAGGATTTGGCGCAATTGTGTTTCTATACGCTCAAAGAGTTGATTGATGCGTTCACGTAGACGTTCATTTTCAAACATTAGAGCATGACCCGACAAAATGCGTGTCAGACCTGGGTTACGTTCAGAGAACGCCAAAATAAGGTGCATCACCATACGAATACGCTCTAGTGTATCTTTTTCGTCGTCTAGAATACGGTTGATACGTGTCATCAAGGCTTCTTCAATGAACTCAATCAACCCTTCGAACATGCGCGCTTTACTTGGGAAATGACGATACAGCGCGGCTTCTGAAACGCCGACTTGCTTGGCCAGTTTTGCCGTAGTAATGCGTGAAGCGCCATCTGTTGATTCAAGCATTTCTGCCAATGCTTGTAAGATTTCTTCACGACGGTTGGATTTTTTACTGCCGGCCATTAGTTACTTCCTTTCAAAATACAAAGTTGAGCGGAGGGGATTATAAGACGCTATTTCGCCTCAAACTAGACCACTAAGGGTGGAATGGGAGATTTAACACCCTTAGTTGTCATTTTTGTACCAAATTTATGCCAGCTTTTGTAAAAAATTGGCAGGGTTTTCAAACGTTAGTTACATCAATTGATGCATTTTTTCGAGAATTTTAAAGCTCAATGCTTCTTTTGATTCTAAAGCGAGCGCAAGTTCACCTTCAGGCCAGTAAAGGGTAATTGCGTTGTCGTTGCTGTTAAATCCTTGCCCTGCAACCGAAACGTCGTTTGCACAGATCATATCGAGGTTTTTCTTTGTTAACTTGCCTCGAGCATAGGTCTCTACATCATTGGTTTCAGCCGCAAAACCGACGGTAAACGGACGCTTCTCCGTCATTGCTGCCACAGATGCAACAATATCAGGATTTTTAACCATATTAATGACCATTTCGTCGTTGTCTTCTGTCTTTTTCAACTTTTGAGACGCGATCGTTTGTGGGCGGTAGTCGGCAACGGCAGCGCAGCTAATAAAGGCATCATGCTGGTTTGCATGTGTCATAACGGCTTCGTGCATCTCTTGTGCACTGGAAACATTTATGCGTTCAACACCTACGGGCGTATTTAAACTGACAGGACCGCTCACGAGGGTGACTTTTGCTCCCATCTGCGCTGCGGCGCTCGCCAATGCATAGCCCATTTTCCCGGAGCTATGGTTCGTAATGTAACGCACTGGATCAATCGCTTCGCGAGTTGGTCCGGCGGTAATGAGTATCGACTTACCTTCTAGCAATTTTGGTTGAAAGAACTGTTCACATAGATGTACTAGCTGCATTGGTTCCAGCATTCGACCTGGTCCTACATCACCACAGGCTTGCTCTCCTGCCGCAGGGCCCCAGATGTGCATACCACGACGCGCTAACGTAGCGATGTTCTCTTGGGTTGCGATATTGCGATACATCTGTTGATTCATCGCAGGAGAAACGGCAACAGGGGAATCCGTCGCGAGCACGAGCGTAGTAAGTAAATCGTTCCCCATGCCTGCGGACATGCGCGCGATTAAGTCCGCGGTCGCGGGCGCTAATAGCACTAAATCTGCCCATTTGGCCAATTCAATATGGCCCATAGAGGCTTCCGCTGCTGGGTCTAGTAAACTGTCCGAGACAGGACGGCCCGAAACGGCTTGCATGGTTAAAGGGGTAATGAACTCTTTTGCGGCTTTCGTCATTACAACTTGAACTTGCGCTCCTCTCTCTATGAGGCGACGGGTTAGCTCCGCACATTTATACGCGGCAATACCGCCACTGATGCCGAGTAGAATTTTCTTTCCTGCTAGTGTTTGCATGTGAGATCTCCAATTTGATGACCGGATTTTAACACAATTCAAAGTCTGACCGCCCGAGCATATATAACGAGAAGATAATTCACATCAAACTCCAGAGTATTAATCTGACCGAGGAAGGGAAAATTCTCGCCTACCTCACAGACAAGTTGCGCGGAGTTTGCAAGTCTGAAAAGAAAAAGAGGTAGTGGAAACCATGGTGTTGAAAAGCCGAAACAAATTGCTGCTGATAACCCTAATTCCGCTGCTGTTGATCACTACGTTGATCTCAGTGGTGTATTACATCAACAGCAGTAAAAGTTTGGAAGCGGAGTTAGCAAGAGACAGGCAAGAGCTCATCGAAACGAAAAAGAAAGAGTTACAAGCCTATATGATGATGGGCGTGACGGCGATAAAACCTTTATACGACGCGGATGTAAATGGAAGTAATAAAGAGGCAGCAAAAGAAATTCTGAAAGCCATGCGCTTTGAAAGCGATGGTTACTTTTTTGCCTACGACTCTCAAGGTGTGAATACGTTGCACGCCATCAAACCTGCATTAGAGGGTAAAAACCTTTACGACTTAAAAGATGAAAATGGGGTCGCAGTTATTGCGGGCTTGATTGACGCTTCTCAAAAAGGGGATGGGTTCCTCTATTTCTCGTGGCACAAACCGACCATTGACGCACAAGCGCCTAAGTTGGGCTATGCAGAATATCTATCGAAATGGGACTGGGTTTTAGGTACTGGCGTTTATATTGATGACATCGACCAGCAAGTTGCGATGCACAGAGAGTTAAAGACTCAAGAGCTAAAAGAGCATACATTATCTGCCGTGTTGATTTCCGTTATTGGATTGATCATTACCAGTGTTCTCACCAGTATCGTGGTGTCTAAAGGCATTCAGCCATTACAACATGTCGCGGCTTCATTAAAAGATGTTGCCGCAGGCGGCGGTGACTTAACGGCTCGTTTAAAAGTCGAAAGTCAGGATGAAGTCGGTGAAGTGGCGGCCGCGTTTAATGAGTTTATGGATAAGCTGCACCCACTGATGCAGGACATTCATCGCTCTGCGACGACAGTACAGACCGTTTCTCAAAGCCTGAACACTCAGACCAGCCAAGCGAGCGGTCAAATGCAGGATCACTGTTTAGAGACGGACAAAGTCGTGACGGCAGTGACGCAAATGAGCATGACTGCCAAAGAAGTAGCCAGCAATACTAATGCGACCGCGCAGGCAATTGACGATGCCAACAGTCAAGTCACCGCCGCTCAGCATGAGGTCGAGCAAGCAATAGAAGGCATTACCGAACTCGTGACGGAGATAGACAGCACGTCAGATGCAATTTCTGAGTTGAGTTTACAGACCGAAAAAATAACCAAAGTGCTGGATGTGATTGGCGAGATAGCCGAGCAAACGAATTTGTTGGCCCTAAATGCGGCGATTGAAGCGGCTAGAGCCGGTGAGCAAGGTCGAGGGTTTGCCGTCGTTGCGGATGAAGTGCGCTCGTTAGCCAGTCGTACGCAAAATAGTACTCATGAAATTGGCGACATGCTCAAGCAGCTACAAAATGGTGTATCAAGAGCGGTCAGTACGATGTCGGTGAGCCAAAAACGAGGTGTCAAAACGGCGGAAGAATCTGCGCTCATTCAGCAATCTCTTTCTGGTGTTCATCATTCTATCGGAACAATTCGAGATATGGGTATTCAAACCGCGTCTGCCGCAGAAGAACAAAGCGCGGTTGCAGAAGACATCAACCAAAACTTAGTGGCTATTCAACAGATCGTGAACAACATTAATGAGACGTTGCAGCATGCCGAGTCAATCAGCACGCAGCTATCACAGTCTGGAACAGAAATTCACGGCTTGGTTGGCAACTTTAAACTCTGATGAACTGTTAAGTTGCATGGAAAACACTGATAGTACGAAGAAAGCGAAAGTCATACTCGACTTTCGCTTTTTGTTTTGTGGAATAGGGACACTTTCCATATAAAGAGACATCAGATGATACTGAAAGCTTTGCCAAATGAGTCCATGCCCAGAGAGAAGCTACTGCAACGAGGGCCGCAAGCTTTGACCGATGCTGAGCTACTGGCCATCTTCTTGCGCACAGGCACCCGCGGAATGAACGTGATTGAGCTTGCAGACTTCCTTATTCAAGACTTTGGTTCGCTCAGACAACTATTTTCAGCATCAGAAGAAGAGTTTTGTCGTCACAAAGGATTAGGGCAAGCCAAGTATGTTCAACTGCAAGCTGTACTAGAAATGACACAACGTTACTTGGCGGAGACGCTAAAGCGTGGTGATGCCTTAACCAGCCCCGACCAAACTAAGTTATATCTGTCTTCTATTTTGAGGGATCGGCAAAGAGAGGCTTTTTATATTCTTTTTCTCGATAACCAGCACCGAGTGATAAAAGATGAAATTTTATTTGAAGGAACGTTGGATGCAGCGTCGGTGTATCCGAGAGAAGTTGTTAAGCGTGCTCTGCATCATAACGCGGCGGCTTTGATTTTGGCGCACAATCATCCTTCAGGGGTTGCTGAGCCGAGCCAAGCTGACAGAAGGATTACAAGGCGTCTCATCGACGCATTAGCATTGGTGGATATTCGTATTTTGGACCATTTCGTCATCGGAGATGGGGAAAGTGTCTCTTTTGCTGAAAGAGGCTGGATATAACTGTGCGTTTTTTAGGTTGTTAGTTGCTAAAAATCTGCTATCATCCACGCCACTAAATTTTTAACTGAATTCAGCTTGGACTGCTAAAAAAATCTGCTGTCTAAAAAAAGATCACGAAAACCTGTAAAAAGGATCTGTTCGGGTCTTGAGCAATGCATATCAAGTTAGTATAATGCGCGACCTTTGATAGCCTTGTATGGATTTTCCATAGCGGTTCTTAACCTCTAACTTCTTTTCGAGAGATAGAGAGGTTCGGCCACCAAGGTTGATATCGAGCTGAAACGATTTTGGAGAAGACATTCATGTCACGAGTATGCCAAGTAACTGGTAAGCGTCCAGTAACGGGTAACAACCGTTCACACGCACGAAATGCTACTAAGCGTCGTTTTCTGCCGAACCTACAAACTCATCGTTTCTGGGTAGAGAGCGAAAAACGTTTTGTTAAACTACGTCTATCTGCTAAAGGTATGCGCATCATCGACAAGAAAGGTATTGATACTGTTCTTGCAGACATGCGTGCACGTGGCGAAAACGTTTAAGAGGAAATAAGCAATGGCAAAGAAAGGCGTTCGTGAGAAAATCCGTCTAGTATCTTCTGCAGGTACAGGCCACTTCTACACAACTGATAAGAACAAGCGTAACATGCCAGGCAAATTTGAGATCAAAAAGTTTGATCCAGTAGTTCGCCAGCACGTTATGTACAAAGAAGCAAAAATCAAATAATTGGTTTCAGTCTCTTTGATGAATTGAAAAACCCAACTTTCGAGTTGGGTTTTTTATTACCTGAATAAAAATGCTGAAGAAAAGTGTTCAGTACGTCATCGGATTATAAAGTACTGCTAACGTCATTTTATTGGTCCGACTCTATACTCGAATTTTTAATTTATCGTCCTATACCGCTTGGTCACCGCTTCTCTACATACTTGCACACCATTGTTCTAGTCAACCTCAATACTCTTTGGTAATTTACTCATAACTATAAGAGAGTAGAGATGGTTATGCGTGTGAGTCCGGCTCGTCGCCGCCGATGGAACAATATTCTTATTCTGGGCATTATCGCGTTTATAGTGATCTTAAATGCGCCGATGTGGATCAAAACTTACCTATTAACAGCCCAAGCAGACCCTTACCCAAATGTACTTCGCTCCGACTATACGGTGGAGTCTTTGTACTATAGTGGCTGGGAGTTCGAGCTGCATGATGGACGGTGGCAATCCAACATCAAAGTTGATGCACCGATCAGTGAACTTGTATCACGCTGGCAATCATTGGAAGGGACCGAGCTTACCTCAGAACAGTACGACCATTTAAAACCTAACCTAGCGGTACCTGAAACGGTAGAAGTCTGGTATCAGGCTCTCGAAGAGCCGCAGCGGGTGACTTTCTTTCGTTTACCTGATTTTTGGCTATTTAAAACCTGGCAAGACAAATGGGTCGCTATCTCCGTTGATGAAAACTACCTTATGCCAGAGTAAAGCCTTTTTGCGTCTATACCCCTAATAAGCTTCCCTATTTATCGTTTTTCTTTTCGATTATGCTAGCAGCGAGAACTATTAGCCGGTGAATTGGAGAATCTAATGCCTGAGTTGCCAGAAGTTGAAGTCAGCCGTATGGGGATTAGCCCCCACATGGTTGGACAAACGATCCAGTCGTTTACTTTTCGAACGCCTAAATTGCGCTGGGATATTCCTACAGAGCTTAAAAAATTGGAAGGGCAGGTGATCCGTGCGATTAGCCGTCGTGCGAAATACTTACTGATCGAGACAAACACAGGTACAGCCATTGTTCACTTGGGCATGTCTGGGTCTTTACGTGTCCTAGATGCTGACTTTCCGCCAGCAAAGCACGATCATGTGGATCTCAAACTAAGCAGTGGAAAAATACTGCGTTATAACGATCCGCGTCGTTTTGGGGCATGGCTGTGGTGTGCTCCTGGCGAGTCACATGCTGTGCTAGCAAACATGGGGCCTGAGCCTTTAACTGAAGAGTTCAATGCGGAATATGTAGCGGAGAAAGCTAAAAATAAGCGTGTCGCCGTCAAGCAGTTCATCATGGACAACAAAGTCGTGGTTGGTGTCGGAAATATCTACGCGAATGAGTCGTTGTTTAAATCTCGAATTCACCCTTCAAGGCCCGCAGGTAAGTTGACTTCTCAAGAGTGGGGGTTACTTGTTGAAAATATCAAAATGACACTTGAGATTGCCATTACGCAAGGTGGGACTACGCTGAAAGATTTTGCGCAAGCCGATGGAAAGCCGGGTTACTTTGCACAAGAGTTATTGGTTTACGGAAAAGCAGGAGAGCCATGCCCAGAGTGCGGCGAACGACTTCAAGAGCTAAAGATTGGCCAACGTAATACCTTCTTTTGTAGTGAGTGTCAGAAGTAATAGGCTTGCAGAGTTATTGATAGCTTTCGCTCAACAATGAGTATCCTTGCTAATAATTATTGGGGTAGATACTATACTGAGCTGCACTAAATCAGCTGAGGGTTTAACGGTGGAACTAAGCAGTAATACACCATTGAAAGTGTTTGTTATTACAACTGGAAATGAAGAGCGAGTAAATCGCATTCAAAATTACCTAAAGGGTATCGATTTTGAATTTGTTTACTCAGATTCTTATGATGATCTTCTTAAGCTAGAGAAAGAGTATGAAAGTTACTCTCATAAGTTTCGCCAAAAAGCGATCATGGCTGGAGAGATTGGTTGCTTTAAGACACACTCTCAAGCATGGGAATTGATTGTTGCGTCAGGAACGCCTGCGATTGTTATTGAAGACAATATTGAGTTCATCGGTGAAGCATCAAGGTTACTTGCTGA
This sequence comes from Vibrio sp. Vb1755, assembly GCF_033338635.1. NCBI lineage: Bacteria > Pseudomonadati > Pseudomonadota > Gammaproteobacteria > Vibrionales > Vibrionaceae > Vibrio > Vibrio sp. Vb1755. Next base: position 162,590 of record NZ_JAWOTA010000009.1, read on the forward strand.
TGACGTACTAGCTTATATCCAAAGTTGTGGCTTAGTGAACTTTACTAACTTCTGCTACATTTTAGACCCAGAAAAACCTTTTAAAATATCAGATGTAAAAGAAAAGAAGCCATTTCCAACCGTGTGCTATGGCATTACACCATTAAGAGCTAGAGATCTATTAAGCAGCATGAAAAAAACGGCTTATGCTGTGCCAATTGACAAGTGGTTATCGATTCCAAAATTAAGTGGTTGTTATGGTTACATCAGCCCAATAGTGGTAGCGAAAAGAGAAGATAACCTGACTAGCATTGCTAATAAACGTAAGGGGAAAAAGACTTTTAATCCCCTTAATATGATTCAGCGTGTTATCAATAAAGTTAAGTACAATTACTAGTTGTTTCAGGGTTACCTAATAGATTTAGGTAACCCTTCTTGTTTCTGCAAGATTAAAATACTTCTCTGCGACTAATAGGGAAATCAACCTTTCTCTTTTAGTATCTTTAAATTGCTCAACCCATTGGTGAGCATTCTGTATAATTTCTTCTGCCTTGTCAGGGTGTTCCAAGTAGTAGTCCATTTTTTCATCTAGGTCAGAAAAATCATCTTTGACTTGAACAAAGTGCACACCCGCTTTTAATTTCCCTTCCATAAACCATGTTTCGTAGCGCAGTTTAGGGGTAAAGCACAAAGAATTGGAGGACATGATCCACTTAAGATTAGTTGCGACGTCCATTCCCTCCAAGCTTAGAATGAATTTGTACTCAAGTTGTTCTGAGATACTCATTGAAGGGGTCACGTAGCTCAGTTGTTCTGGATCTTTATCCTGCGTATCCACTCGACCGATGTTGCAGCGAGGATTATGGAAATGACAAGAAAGTAGTTTTCTTCGATTTGGTCGAAATCCCGTCCCACGCCATACAATCATGTCTTTTTTAGTTTGGTACGGCTTGTCTTTATCCACAAAAAAGTAGTGTCTAACGGCGTTTAGCTTTAGTAGGACCGAGTTAGTGTTCTCTCCTTCAATAGGTCGACTTTTTAAAAAACTCGGCTCGTTTGGTACATCAATGACATCGCCATTGACATATTTGAAGACGGCCTTTTTAGGGAAGCATTTAATAACCTTCAACAGATCATAGTAATAAGCGCTGCCGCCGGTTTTTTTAAAGTCTTTTACTTTCGTAAGATCTGGAGGAGTCAGTTCGAAGCTCGTGGTATGTTTATTGTAGTAATTAACTCGTTCACGCAAGTACTCTTCATCATAGCTTGGAGCACGTACTAACAGTTTTTTTGCGGAATAACGAAACAAAAAAGAAGGTAAATAAGCGAGTATTCCGTTAGATAAGTAATACTTTAACTTTTTCATGCTGAACGTAGTTTTTCTAAGATGGCTGTGTTTACAGGATTCGGAACGAATTGGGCGACATTTCCGCCATGAATCGCTACTTCTCTTACTATTGTTGAGGACAAGAACGCGAACTCTTCAGAAGGGGTAAGAAAAATACTTTCTAGTCCGGGTAGTAACTTACGGTACATGCTCGTCAAACCAAACTCGTACTCAAAGTCCATTGTTGTGCGAAGCCCTCTGATTAGGATCGAGGCTTGTTGTTCTTTGGCGAAATCCACAAGTAAACCACTAAAGCCGACAACGTTGACATTGCTTAAGTGTTGACAGCATTGGTGGACCAGGTCTACACGCTCATCCAACGAGAACATGGTGTTTTTCGAAGGGCTAGCTGCAACTCCAATTGTTACTGAGTCGAACATTTTTGCTGTACGTTCGATTAAATCTAGATGGCCATTAGTAATTGGATCAAAAGTTCCAGGATAGATCACTTTTTTATTCATAGCTGCAATCCTCTGAAATAAACTGATCAACACCATTCTCACAGCGTTTAAGCTTGTTTTTAATGGTGTTTTCTAAAATCTCGTCATTTTGTCCGAGTGACGCACGAGAGTTTTCTACGTGGTACAAGTGGTAGCCTACACCTGCGAATTTTAGGTAAAGACGTGACTTACCCGCATTCAACATGCGATGAACAAACTCGCTGTCTTCGCGTCCCCATCCAACAAAATCTTGGTTGAAGCCATTCACCTCGATGACATCTTGTCGCCAAAACGCCATGTTGCAACCGCGAGTGGCTTTATCGTTATTGCGCTCGTAAGAGAACCATTTCGATAGCAAAGCGTTGGTGATGCAGTTTTTACGATTGCGAATGCCTTTGCTGAAAATGGAAGGCACTAAGCCGTTTTCCATGATGGCCTTGCTGCAGCTTTCATCCGTTAACACACGTCCACCCTGCACAAACCAATTTGGCTTTGCGACTTGCTTATGTGATTCAATAAACGTTTGAGACAACACCATGTCGCCATCAATCATGATGAGGTAGTCACCTGATGCTTTTGCGATCGCACGGTTGCGGCTCATTGAAAGTTGAAAGCCATTATCTTCGTGCCAGCTATGAATAAGTGGTACTGGAAAGCCGTCACGCAGTTGGTCGATCATTGCTTTGGTGTCTTCTCGAGAGCCATCATCTGCAACAATTACTTCGTCAGGCAAAACGGTTTGACGTTTCACGCTTTCTAACACCGCTTTTAATGCTTCTTTCCAGTTGTAAGTGGTGATAATTAAAGTCGTTTTCATGATTTTTTTGCCTGTTCACGTAAGTAGAGATCGATATATTTTACAAAAGTAGAGTGCATGCTTAGCCAAGCTAGAATGAAGCCATGCTTGCCATCAAGGAAACCTCGTTTGAGCACATACATCTTCAAAAAGCTCGCAAGAGCGTGAACGATAGCGGTCGTTAAACCTGCTTTCTTTTTACCTTCACGTTCATCCGTCCAGGCCTTGAGGTAACCAGTGGTTTTATTGATGTAATGATGAAGGTGCTCGTAAGTGTAGTGATGCAGTCGACCATCCAACTTTTCAGTTTGATAGTTTTTCTCATCAACTTTTTCATGAACGAGCGAATCATTATATTGCGTATATTCGGTGCGATATAAGCGCACAATCCAGTCTGGAGACCAACCAGAATGGTAGATGAACTTACCAAACGCTGAGCTTAGTCGATTAAGTTTGTATAAAACGTTCGGCTTATTGGCTGATACCGCGTGTAAGATACTTTCTTTTAGCTCTGGAGTGACTTGTTCGTCCGCATCAAGCCACAAAACGTAGTCTGCCGTAACGTATTGCTGCGCCAGTTGGCGCTGTTTACCGAATCCTGGCCAATATAGGTTGGTGTAAAACTTATCTGTGTATTGTCGGGCGATTTCTTCAGTGCGATCAGTGCTGCCCGAGTCTAGAAGGACAATCTCATCGACCCAATCTTTTACTGTGTCTAGACAAGCTTGTAAGTGCTTCTCTTCATTTTTTACAATTAAGGCAACGGCTAAGGTTGGTTTGGACAAGGTCATTTCCTTCTTAACAAATCAAGACAGTAAGTTTACTGGTATTGAGGATACAAATCTTCTAAGACTTGATCGAACATGCTCATTACTTGAGTGTTGGTAATGCGGTTCATTGCCGTTTCATCTTTAGCGCGAGTTCGCCAGCTTAACTCGTGACTATTTTTGCCTGTTTCCGCAAAGATTGTTTCTTCATAAACCGAGACAACGTATTTTAGGTAGCGGTAAGGTCCCACTCGCAGCGGGTTATGGTGTGCATAGAGCCCGATGATTGGCGTTTTCATGGCATTTGCCATGTGTGCTGGTCCGGTATCGGGGGCGATGACCATTTCAACCTTATCTATTAACGCAAGCATTTGCAGAATTGAGCTTTGTCCAACTAAATTTAGACACGGTTCTTCCAAGCGAGATTGAATGGCCTCTGCCAGGTCCAATTCTACCTGAGCAGGGCTGCCTGCCAGAATCACGTTCCAGCCTTTTGCTCTGGCGTGATGAATCACATCCACATAACCTTCCGCGTTCCAGTTTTTATAAGCTTTGCTCGCACCAGGCACAATCAACAGGTTAGGTTTACTACGAGAAATATGAGACTCTGCCCAAGCTTGGTCGCGGTCTGAATAAGAAAGTACCCAGTCTAGTTCTGCCTTTGGTACCCCAATTTGATGGGCAAAGGCCATTAAGCCATCTGCGACATGCAGAGATTGCGGGGAAGGCACTTTGACATTGGTAAATAGTGTTTGAAAGTCCTGGCTTCTATCAAAAGAGAAACCAAGTTTGTATTTTGCTTTAATGCCCAACGTTGCGACACTCGCTCGAATCGCGTACTGCATATGCAATAGCGCATCAAACTCTCTGCCTTTCAGCTGTCGCCAAAGCGATTTGTAGCCATCAAGTCCCGCTTTTTTATCAAAAACAATCACTTCTACACCATCGATGGCGGCTAATAACTGGGCTTCAAGTTTACCCGTTATCCAAGTAATCTGGGTCGAAGGCCAGTATTTCTGAATAGCTTGAATGGTGGCGATAGTATTGCAAACGTCTCCGATAGCTGACAAACGCAAGACGCATAGTGACGATGGGGCAGAAGTGAACATAATTATTGTCTGATTCGATGAATAGAGGCAGGTAAATTATGCAGACATCCCCAATAAATGTAAAATACACGGCTCGAATATAGCTAAGTACTGATAAGTGTTCTGCAATGTCAAAGACAACACCACATCAATCGCAAGAATCTGGCAAGCCGGGTAACACCGGGCTAAAGCGCATCGTTAAAGCGACGGGTTATTCGATCCAAGGATTAAAAGCGGCTTTTAAGCATGAAGCTGCCATTCGACAAGAGTTGGCTCTTTTGAGTATTGCTGTGATTTTGGCTTGGCTAGTGGATGTCGGCATGGTTGAGCGTATCTTAATGATCGGGGTCGTGGTATTAGTCTTGATTGTAGAGCTTGTAAACTCAGCGATTGAGGCGGTAGTGGATCGTATCGGTATTGAACGGCATGAACTCAGTGGTCGAGCTAAAGATATAGGCTCTGCTGCCGTTATGGTTGCTTTGGCGTTTGCTGCATTTACTTGGTTGTATATATTAGCCAGCCGGTATTTAGGCTAGAGGGTGAGCGTATGACTCAACAGTATAAAAACAACAACCAAGTGATCTGGTTTGATGACGAGATCATTACAGACCCTAGCCAACCGATATTTGATGCGGAATACTGGCAGTCCTCCGACAAGGTGGTTGGCAGTGCGACGGGGCGAGGCACGACATGGTTTATCCAACTAGAGAACATGCAAGCGGCACTACGTCATTACCGTCGTGGCGGTTTGTTTGGGAAGTTAGTTAACGATCATTATTGGTTCTCTGGCTGGGATAACACCCGTTGTGCGCAAGAGTTTCAGCTTTTGTTGGCGCTAATTGAGGCTGGGGTACACGTTCCTCGTCCTATTGCAGCAAGAGCCGTAAAGTCAGGACTCTTCTATCAAGCTGATTTATTAAGTGAGCGAATCCCAAACGCCAGAGATCTGGTTAGTATCTTGCAAGAACAGTCTTTATCGGTAGAAATGTATCAGAAAATAGGGCAAGAAATTGCCAAGATGCATCAGGTTGGCGTTAACCATACCGATTTGAATATCCACAATATCTTGATCGACGACAAAGATAAGGTATGGATTATCGATTTTGATAAGTGTCGTTTTGAAACTTCTGGTGACTGGAAGCATCAAAATCTAAATAGACTTCTGCGTTCATTTAATAAAGAGCGTTTAAAGCGACAGATTATTTGGCAAGAGTCCGATTTTGAACATTTTCAGGACGGTTATGCTTCTCAATCTTAATTGAGTTTTTTATCATTTTATATTGATTGCTCTAAGTAAGCCTTCTTGAGTCTCACGATGCTCGAGTGAGTCTATAAACTACAATAATCATAAAGTATTCATGTGTATCTGATGGCACAAAAATTAACGTAGGTAACATTTGTAATGAAAATATTAGTAACCGGTGGAGCAGGCTTCATTGGGTCAGCTGTTGTCCGACATATCATTCGTGACACCCAAGATACCGTCATCAATTTAGATAAACTGACCTACGCAGGGAATCTAGAATCACTGGTTGATGTCTCAGAGAGTGAACGTTACTACTTTGAGCAAGTAGATATTTGTGACCGAGCTGAACTAGATCGCGTGTTTTCAGAGCATCAACCCGATATGGTTATGCATTTAGCGGCTGAGTCTCATGTCGATCGCTCTATTGATGGTCCTGCTGCTTTTATTGAGACCAACGTGATGGGCACTTACCATCTGCTCGAAGCGGCCCGTCAATATTGGTCGGGCTTAGATGAAGCGCGCCAATCGGCATTCCGTTTTCATCATATTTCTACGGATGAAGTGTATGGCGATCTAGAGGGAACGGATGATTTGTTCACCGAAACCACCTCATACGCGCCGAGCAGCCCATATTCTGCATCTAAAGCTTCGAGCGATCACCTAGTTCGCGCTTGGCAGCGTACTTATGGTTTACCGACACTTGTCACCAATTGCTCCAACAACTATGGTCCGTACCACTTCCCAGAGAAGTTGATCCCTCTGATGATTTTAAATGCCCTCGATGGCAAGCCGTTGCCTGTGTACGGTGATGGTATGCAAATCCGAGATTGGCTGTTTGTGGAAGACCATGCCCGCGCGCTTTACAAAGTAGTCAACGAAGGTGAAGTCGGTGAAACCTATAACATCGGTGGCCATAACGAAAAAGCAAACATCGAAGTAGTGAAAACCATTTGTGCTTTGCTTGAAGAGCTGCGACCAGACAAGCCGGCAGGTGTTGAGTCTTATGAATCTTTGATCACTTATGTCAAAGATCGCCCCGGTCATGATGTGCGCTACGCAATTGATGCGACCAAGATTGCTCAAGAGCTTAACTGGACGCCGGAAGAAACCTTTGAAAGCGGCATTCGTAAAACCGTGGAATGGTACCTAAACAACCCGCAATGGTGGCAACGCGTGCTTGATGGTTCATACAGTTTAGAGCGATTAGGAGCGGGCGAATAATGAAAGGCATTATTTTAGCAGGTGGCTCGGGCACTCGCCTTTACCCTATTACACGCGGTGTCTCTAAGCAGTTACTGCCGGTTTATGACAAACCAATGATTTACTACCCGTTGTCAGTACTGATGCTTGCGGGCATTCGTGAAATCTTGATCATCACCACGCCAGAAGACCAGGAAGGATTTCAGCGCCTATTGGGTGATGGCTCAGAGTTTGGCATTGAGTTGCAATACGCGATTCAACCAAGTCCAGACGGCTTAGCTCAAGCCTTCATCATTGGTGAAGAATTCATTGGCGATGA